>JBHIAI010000076.1:0-8582 GCA_046861655.1 Fidelibacterota bacterium
GGTGAAGACCGACCTTGATCCCCCGCCGCCTGAGGGTGTACAGGGTAGTCAGGGTGTCTGGATCCAGCACTCCTAGTCCAGCTGCACCAGCGTGACCTCAGGAAGGGAGGTCCCGAGAAATCGTTCCCCCAGCTCCTCGAACTTCTGGGGAAGGTCGGTGACAAAAAATCTCAGGTGGCCGTCCCCCGTGAGGGCCTGGGCGTCCCGGCCCCTGAGATGTTCCCGGACCGATTCAGACACAACCTCCGCCGAATCTACAAGCCGCACCCCGTGGGGGAGGGAAGCCTGGATGGTATTCTTCAGCAGCGGGTAGTGAGTACACCCCAGGATGACGGTGTCCACGGTGTTGTTCCAGAACGGTTCCAGGTATTCCCTGGATATTAACCTGGCGACAGGACCGTCGGTCCATCCCTCCTCAGCCAGGGGGACAAACAGGGGACAGGCGACTGAGGTCACGGCCAGGTTCTTGTTGATGGATTTCAAGGCTTGGGAATAGGCACCGGAGTGGATGGTGGCCGTAGTCCCCACCACGCCCACGTGCCGGGACCGGGTGACCCGGGCGGCTGCCTGGGCTCCGGGATGGATAACGCCAAAGATGGGAATGGGAGTACTCTCCTTCAATTCTTCCAGGGCCAGAGCGGACGCTGTGTTGCAGGCAACCACCACCATCTTCACTCCGCGCTCGAGCAGAAAATCGACGATCTGCCGGGAGAAATGGGTGACTGTCTGTTTACTCTTTGTGCCGTAGGGAACCCGGGCTGTGTCCCCAAAATAGATGATGGATTCCAGAGGGCAGCTGCGCCTGAGGGCCCGAACGACGGTCAATCCTCCTAATCCGGAGTCGAATACCCCAACGGGAGAATCCCGGCTAGTCACGGATTGTCATCCCTGAGCCTCCAAATCCAGGACGCGCTCGTACTTGTACTTGAATCTGCGGATGCCCTCGAAGATGGACTGGGCAATGCCCTCCCTGTACCCAGGTTTTCGCAGCTGTTTTTCCTCCTGCGGATTGGAAAGGAATCCCACTTCGATCAGAACATTGGGCATGGATCCCCCGATCAGGACATAGAACCCGGCCTGTTTTACCCCCCGGTCGGGAGACGGGATTCGTTTGCGCAGTTCTTGTTGAATCATGGAGGCCAGGTCTTCGCTCTCTTTCATGAAGGCGTTTTGAACGAGAGAGGCTACGATGAAGTTGTCTTCCGTGAGGTGATCGTACCTGGAGACTTCCTCTTCGAGCTTGATCACTGCGTTTTCCCGCTCCGCCACGTCCACCGCGTCAGCGGTCCGCCCCGGACTCAGAATGTATGTTTCAAATCCCCTGATTCTCCGGTTTCTGTTGGCATTGGCATGGATGCTGATAAACAGCTTTCCGTTGCTCTCGTTGGCCATCTTGGATCGTTGCCACAGGGGGATGAAGACGTCCTCGGTGCGGGTATAGACCACCTCCACGTTGGCGTTGCTTTCCAGAAGACGTCCCAGCCGTTTGCCGATGTCCAGAGTCACGAATTTTTCGCTCAGGCCATACTTGCCCACGGTTCCCGAGTCCTTGCCCCCATGCCCCGGGTCGAGAACGATGGTGTCGATGTACCAGCTGTCCCGCAGACGCCTGATCTTTTCGGCACTGTAGCTTAAAGGAGTGCGAAGGGTGAGAACGATTTCCGGGGGGTCGCTGTTCTGGTACAATTCGTGGTTCTCTATCTGCGACCGGAGATGAAAGGCCAACTGGGCCATGTTGCCGGTCTGATCCGCCGTCACCGTGCGAATCATGCCGGTGGGCAGGGTGCGGCTCAGAGCCAGAGAGTCGGCAACCCCCCCCACCACTGTGAGGTAGAACCACCCATTCTGGGCCAGCCACGCCTCCAGATCCTGGTCATCGAAGCGGCGGGTCGTTCTTATGTGAATCACGGTTCCGTTGGCCTTTTCATCGATGGTCAGGTCCCGGATATTGAAAGTGGCCATCTCCAGCCGGATGACTCCAGCTGTTTCATCGTAGGAGATTCCAGGGACCAGATGGTGACGAAGAATGTAGAAAAACGGCCGCATGGGCAGGTAGATGTCCTGGGCGTCAGAAAGGGCGTGGATGGGCATCTGGAACACCCTGTTATCGATCATCACAAAACTGCTCTGGCCAGACACCTTTACCCGATGACCGTCCACATAGACGACCATCTTTCCCCGTTCGGGGTTGATGAAGATGTTTGCCGAAAGGGTCTGGGCGAGCCCCTTGGTGGAAAGATAAATGTAGGGTCCAACCTCAACCGTCCGGATGGTCAACTCCTTCTCCGGTTGGTCCGGGAAGTAAACGGGAAGCTCGCCTCCCCACAGGCGGAGGCCGGCAAGCCAGAGAATCCCTACAAGGCGAGAAATCGCGTTGAATCTCATGAAATCTAATTTATCCTTGGGTTCTTCTAGAAAGCAATATCCATCTGGACCGCTCCCTCCAGTTGGGGTTTCGTCCAGATACCCCCCGGGGGGGAACGTTTCCAGGTGGTGCGGATCCTCATGGAAGTCACGGCGCCGGCGGCGGTGGTCAGGCCCACCACAAGGCCAGATGATTGACCCCTGCCGGTGAATGACTTAATCCTCAGTTCCGCAGGGAGATTCAGGTCCCAGATGTAAATCCTGGAACGGCTATCCCCCACCTGAAACCCTGTCCAGCTCCATGTCAGGCGCCACGGGGGTTGGCTGTACCGTACCCTGGTGGACAGCCCGTATCCCGGGGAGGGATCGCCATTCCCCGGGAGATCGGTTCGATCCAGCTGGATCTGAAGCCGGAGGGCCCGGTTCGGGGTCAACACTCCCCGTAGACGCCAGGATTTCTTGCGGAATGGGCCCGGGGAGTTCTGTCCCGGAAAGACCACCTCCTCCTGAACCCTTCGCTCTTCCCCTTTCCACCGGAACGATAGCTGTTTGTTCTTCAGGTGAAGGGTCCAGGTAGCCATGGCTTCAAACCCGTGGGTTTTCCCTCCGGAACTGTACGGGCTGTGGGCGTGGCGGTAGATATCCCCCTGGGTGAGAAAGCGGTGATTCCCCTGCCGGATGATGAGCGCCTGGTACAAGCCCGTTTCATTCAGACTTTCGCTGCTGAATTCGCGAAACGGTTGGGACCGGGGACCACGAAACCCCATAGGGTAATGACGAACGGTGGCAATCCACCGTACATTCTTTTCCACCATCACCAGGCCCGCTATGACAGCGGGCGAGGAACCGGTGTGGACGGCAATCTCCCCGAACAGGTCAACCTCTTCAAGGGGGACCTTCCCAAATATGGACCCGTAGGATCTGGACGGTCGTTGAGGAGAATGGAAATCCCCGGCGGTCCACCGATCGTGCGCCAGAAGCGTGCCGTAGTGGACCCGATCCTGAGGAGTCCGTTCCCACCCCAGGACCGCCACCGTCTCGGTACCCTCACCCTGAGTGTCCACAACATCCGGCGGGGTTTCGCTGGGAGAGGACGATAGGGAGACCCACCAGAGGTTTGCCTTCTGTGTCCTGCTTACAGCTACGCCCCTGAGCGCCCATCCCTCTCTCGTGGAATGATGGGGTCTGAGGCCCCTGCCGGGACGGGAAAACCGTGTCAGGCCCGTGGGCGTCTTGAAGGGCCGGGTCGTGGGTCCGAACAGGAGACCGTAACCGGTTATGGCCTGATGATCGCCCATGATCACCGTTGTCTTCTCGCCTGTCCGGGCTACAACGTGACCGCTCACATAAGCTGACAGGGACCGTTCCCCCGGGTCCCGCTCAAGGGTGAGTCCTCCAGAGAGATTAGCTTGCTCAAACTCACTTTGGGTTAGAATCCTTGCATCCCCGTCATACGTAATCCACCGGTTTCTCAGGGTGATATGGATGGGAGTCGCGGGTGTCACTGTGGTCACGAGGGGAAGAAGGCGGGCTGCTAGGACCGATATTCCAGGGATCTCCCTTACTTCATCCACCGAGTGGAATCCGCCCCTGTGGTTTCGGGTCTGGATGATGAGGGCTGCGTCCGGTGAGTTCAAGAGAGGGATATCTTCCAGTTCCTTTCTGTCAACACGATTCAGGTCCAGGGGGTCGTGGATAAGCTGTTCCAGGCGAAGGAGCTCATCCTCAGTGACCCGTTCCCCTCCGTCTTCAATCTCAAGGACCGGAAGAACGTCGTCCAGTTCCTGCCCGCCCAGGATCGTGGGACTAGCGCAGAACAAACTGAAGACTAAGCACCTGGCTGATGGCCAGCTCGGGATGGGTGGCAAGACCATAGCTTACGCGACCAAGATAAGGTGGATTCAGCAAAGGGAATTCCACGGAGACTGCGGCGGTGGCCTGGGCGGGATGGGTGATAAAGCCTGTGGTCACGGTAAAGAGAGAAAGGGGTTGCCAGAGAAGTCCGAACTTATAGCGGTTTTCGAATTCCAGGTCCTTCTCCAGTTCCAGGGCAGATGTGACCCTGGCTGTGGGTGAAACGGTGACCCCTGTGGAGACGATCTGTGGGAGGAGTTCCCGGGAGCGACCCAGATGGGGCCCGTTCAGGTTCCGGAAAAGGAGAGACCACCGGACGCGTTCACCCAGGGCATAACTGACTGAGACCGTCGCAGCGACGGTGCGATCTGTCTGGTAATTGGCGATGTAGAGTTCAAAGATGTTCAGGAGGACGCCTGCGTCCAGGCCCGCTCCTATTCTCCGCCCCGCACCGACCGAAAGAGCGGTCTCCCGGTATCGGGTCTGCCCCAGGGTGGCGAATCCAGTCCCCAGAGTCCCCCCTTTCATGGGGGCGGTCAAGGTGAAGCCGTACTGACCAAGAGCGGCCACCCCAAAGGACGATGAATGAAAAACGGAAAAACCGACCCGGCCGGTGCGGGCCAGGTCTGCCGGGTGGGAAAGAAAGTCTATGAGAGACCTTTCCCCCAGAAAATAGGAATAGGCAGATCCCGTGGCCAGAGGAGACTGGGGCACCCGCTCGAAGGCCGCGGGAATACGGGTACATATAATAATAATTAAGAACATATTTTTCATTAGCTTCCATAATATAGATGATTAACACAAGAATGGCAAGGAAAGGTGGGGGTCTGATTTCGCTTCACTTTTAGTCAAAAGAATACGAAATTGATTTATTGAGGTAAGGGCCCCGCGCATCCAATCGAGAGGCTTTACAGGGATCATGGACAGAAAAATACGTGTTTTGATGGCAAAGCCGGGTCTGGATGGTCATGACAGGGGTATCAAGGTCCTGGCCCGGGCATTCCGGGATGCGGGGATGGAAGTTGTGTATTTGGGTCTCAGGCAGACTCCCGAGATGATCGTGAGTGCCGCCCAGCAGGAGGATGTGGACGTGATCGCCCTGAGCATTCTATCGGGTGCCCACATGACCATTTTCCCAGAGGTTCTTTCCTTGATGAAGGAGCGGGGACTGGGCGATGTTCTTCTCACGGGTGGAGGTATCATTCCAGGGGAGGACATGGAACGGCTGGAGAAGATGGGTGTGGGAAGATTGTTCGGTCCGGGAACACCCATTCAGGAGAGCATTGATTACATCACGGACTGGGTAGCCAGGAACCGGACGGCCTCATGAGTCGATCGCTGGAGGAGCTAAGGCGTATCCGGGAACAGGCCCTCGAAGGGGGAGGCCGGGATCGGATCAAGATCCAGCACGAGAAAGGGAAACTGACGGCCCGGGAGCGTTTGGACCTTCTCCTGGACACGGGCTCGTTCCAGGAAATGGGCATGTTTGTCAGGCATCAATCGTCCGATTTCGGCCTGGAGAAGAAACGGTTTCTTGGCGATGGCGTCATCACGGGTACGGGGTCCATCGATGGACGGCGTGTGTTTGTGTTCGCCCAGGATTTTACCGTTCTGGGAGGTTCCCTTTCCCGGTCCAATGCTCAGAAGATCTGTCAGATAATGGACCATGCCGTCCGCGTGGGGGCGCCTATCATTGGACTGAATGATTCGGGAGGGGCGAGGATTCAGGAAGGGGTGTCATCTCTGGGCGGGTACGCCGATATTTTCTTGAGAAACACTCTGGCGTCCGGCGTGGTGCCCCAGTTCTCTCTTATCCTGGGGCCCTGTGCCGGGGGCGCGGTCTATTCCCCCGCCATCACCGATTTTACCCTTATGGTCAAGGGCACCAGCTACATGTTTGTCACCGGTCCCAATGTGGTTAAGACCGTAACGCATGAAGACGTCACTCATGAGGAACTGGGTGGCGCCACCACTCATGCCACGAACAGTGGTGTGGCCCATTTTGCCTGCGAAAATGAAATGGAAGTGATCGATACGGCAAAACAACTTCTGTCCTACGTACCTCAGAACAATCTTGAAGATCCTCCCCGTGGGGCATGCGAGGATCCTGTCGATAGAGAAGATAAGGAGCTGGACTCCGTGGTGCCGGAGAATCCGAATAAACCCTACGATATGCATCAGGTCGTCTCCCGGATCGTGGACGAGGGCCAGTTTCTGGAAGTGCAGCAGGACTTTGCCCGTAATCTCATGGTGGGCTTTGCCCGGATGAACGGTCGAAGTGTGGGAATCGTGGCCAATCAACCTTCCCACTTGGCCGGGGTTCTGGACATCGATTCATCCACCAAAGGAGCCCGGTTCGTCCGTTTCTGCGATGCTTTCAATATTCCGCTGGTGGTGTTCGAAGATGTTCCAGGGTTTCTCCCGGGTACGGAGCAGGAGTGGGGAGGGATCATTCGTCATGGTGCAAAACTCCTGTATGCTTTTTGCGAAGCCACCGTTCCAAGAGTGACCGTTATTACCCGGAAGGCCTACGGTGGTGCCTATGATGTGATGAATTCAAAGCATATCCGCGGGGATGTGAGCTTCGCCTGGCCCTCGGCGGAAATCGCTGTCATGGGACCGAAGGGGGCCGTGGACGTTATCTTCAAGAAGGAGATTGCCCAGGCCGGCGATTCGAAGGATCAAGAGGAAAAACTTATCAGGGAATACCGGGAGAAACTCGCCAATCCCTACGTGGCCGCGGAAATGGGTTTTGTGGATGACGTCATTGAACCCCGGACCACCCGCACCCGGCTGATTCAAACCCTGGAGATGCTTGATACCAAGGTGGACACGAATCCCAAGAAGAAACACGGAAACATACCGCTGTGAGAAACCAGTTGGCAGTGGGCAGCAGCGCCATGAGGTTCGTTACACGTCTGTGGTCTAACGCTTTATGTATTACGAATCACGCATTACGAATCACGAATTGGATACCCCGTAACCAGAAGCCAGTGACGAGGAATCAATCCTCTCTGTCTTTGTGGTTCCAGACAGATGCCTGACCTGAGTGACTTAGAAGCCCTGGAATACTATTTTGCCGATCACTTTGACACCGTGTTGTTTCCGGTGCTGGCAGAGCACTACCTTTTGCGGGGAGATTTTCGCAGGGCCCACAGGGTGTGTGAGATAGGACTGGAACATCACCCAGATTTCGTCCCGGGTCTATTCATTCGTGCCAGGACCTATCTGGCGGAGGGGGACCTGAAAGCTGCTGAATCCATCCTTAAGACCCTTACCGCCGTGGACCCCGGTCACTACCAGGCCTTCCTGCTTCTGGCCGAAGTTCAGACCGCCCTGGACCGGGCTCATAGTACGCTTCAAAAGACCTATACCCGCCTTCTGGAGCTGGATCGGAAAAACGAGAAGGCCCGTTCCTGGTTAGGGAAAAAACCGAGGAAAACTGGTCGCGGAAAGCCCAGGCGCGTCCGGCGTTCTCCTCCCCGGACAGAGTCCCCGAGTATCCCTGAAGCCCGGCCATCCAAATCGCCCTCCTCGCGAATAGAGGAGAATCTGGCCAGTTTGTCCATCAGTCCTCAGATCGCCACCTTTACCCTCATGTCCATTCTGAAAAGCCAGGAGCTGTATGAACAGGCCCTGGAGGTTCTGACCGTCATGGCCGGGAAGGAGGGGACCGATACAGCCAGGATCGAGGAGGAAAGGGCCGTCCTTGAAGATCTCTTGGCCTTGCAGAGGGAAGAGGGATAGATGGCGTGGGAAGAAAAACGGGTGGAAAATCTGAGGGAGCGACTCAGGGAGCACTCCCTGGACGGGCTTTTAGTCACCAATCTCACCAACGTTCATTACCTCTCAGGTTTTACGGGCTCCTCCGGCACGTGTTTGATTCTTTCCCATGAGGCTTTTTTCATTTCAGACGGCCGTTACCTGACGCAATCCAGCCAGGAAGTGAGGGGGATGGAAACCATAATCGGAGCCGAACCCCACCTGGAAATCATCCAGAAGAATGGGTTGGTCAAGGAGGGTCTATCCATTGGATTCGAAGCCGACCACACCCCTGTGTCCTTGATGGAAAAGATGACAGCCCTGTTTCCGGAGTGTCGCTGGGAATCTACATCCCATATGGTGGAAGAAATCGCTGCGGTAAAGGATCAGGAGGAGATCCGGCTGATCCGGAAAGCGGTGGAAATAACCGATGAGGTCTTCGATCAGATCGTTCCTGAATTGCGTCCGGGCGTTGAGGAGCGGGAAATCGCGGCAAGAATATCCTACATCATCAGGATGCATGAGGCCGATGGCAACGCGTTCAGCCCCATTGTGGCCAGCGGTCCGAACTCCGCGCTGCCCCATGCGGTCCCGGGCCCAAG
>JBHIAI010000187.1:0-2022 GCA_046861655.1 Fidelibacterota bacterium
TCGGACCGGTCCGTGATCTCCGGCTGTCCGTAGTCGTAAGTGTAGTAGGCGGTATATCCGTAGAAGGCGGAGATATCCACGATGACGTCATCCGAGCGGTTGATCCCCTCGAAATCCAGGAAACTGAAGTCGAACCCCGCTTTAAGGGTGTGGTGACTCGTCAGCTGCGTCGTAAAGGCTTCACTGAGGCGATAGCGATTGGTGCTCCGGTCCTGGTTATTGAAAAAGGTTCCAGAAAAGGTTGTCGGAGATCCTGGGGCGATGGTGACCGTGAAGGGACCGATCCCTTCCTGACTCGGTCGGGAAGTCAAGTACTGGTGGTGAGCGTAGATTTGGGACTCTAGCATCGTTCGAGGACTGAAGATCTTGGTGTCCCGGAGTTGAACGAGGTAACCGCCCTGGGTCTGATCCCTGTTGGTCCCCGGAGTGTACCGGGCGTCAAGAATCTGAGTATCAAACCGGGAGGGATCGGTGGTGATGTTCGCGACGAAAGTGTTATCGGGGGAGACTTGATGGGTCAGCTTGAATTGGGCGTGATAGCGGTCCCGGTTTCTCTCCACGTCGTTGAAAATGGAGCCGATATCTTCTTGCCAGTACTGGAATGAGCCAAAGTACCAGAGCTTGTCTTTGATCAGAGGACCCCCTACGGCGAACTCCTGCCATTGCTGGGTTTCAGGTCTCGGGTTGTGGTTATTTGTGGAATTCCCGTCTACATCCCCCACCGCAAGGATGTCCTGAAAGCGACCCAAGCTGCTTCCGAGGCTGTCATTCCGGAAAAACCCTGAGTAGTGAAAGGAGAAATCATTGGTTCCTGATTTTGTAACGATGTTGGCAATGCCACCGGACTGCTCACCGTACTCCGCTTGGAAGCCTCCCGGGGTGAGTTCGAACCTCTCGATGGCGTTCTGGTTTACGTTCAAACCGAAGGTCCCGGTGACGAAGTCGTTGATGGTGGCACCGTCGATCCGGAATCCGTTCTCCCGAACCCGGCTGCCCCGGATATGGTACTGGGCTTGGCTGAATCCCTTGTTGTTCGATACGCCCGGGAAGAGGGTCAGGATCTGCTGGTAGCGCCTGGCGATCAGGGGTAGGCCGTTGGCGTACTCTGCGTCGATCACATCTTTCTCTGAAGTATCGTGAGGGTCAATCAAATTTTTCTCGGCGACCACCTCGATCGTCTCCACAAGACCTTGTCGAAGTGGAATATGGAACGTTCGGAGCTCACCTGGGTTCAGGATGATCCGGCTAATCTCATAAGAAGGATAGCCCAGCATCTCGACACGCAGGAGATACGCCCCCACGGGTAACCCTCGGAAAGAGAAATAACCCCTTCCATCCGCAGTTGTTGTTCGACTCCCATTGACGAGGGCCGTGCTTTGGACGGTCACCTCCGCACCCTGCACGAAAGTTCCCAGCTGATCCACGACGAACCCTTCGATCGTGGACGTGATGTCCGCCTGGCCTCGGGCGATACCCCCGGAAATGACCAGTAGGGCCACCAGAAAGATCCAGATTTTCCCGTAGAAGTTCATGGAGAATCCTCCCTAACCCCAGTTCTGAGACTGTCTCTCTGTATAGGGCGGGCCGCAATACAAAATCCAGGTAAATTAATAGGCAAAAATGAAATTGGGTCAAGTTCCAGCTAAATTACGATTTTGTAGGAGTTTCGGGGAGCCAGGGAAGAAACAGAGAAGGGTTGTTTTCACGTATCTCTCAGTCGTTCCGGAAAAAAAGTGAGGGTGGCCGGACAGGTAAGTTGGGCCTTTTTGGGCAAGAGGTGAAATAGAAAGAAGGTGTTGGTCCGTTAGATGTTTTGAACCGAAGTTTCCCCCGGAAAAACCCTAATTTTCGAAGGGAAGTGGTCCTGAGACAAGGAGTTAGGTACTTCTGTTTCGGACCCTGAAGGGGATCGATCTTCGAGTTCAGCCGATTCTCCATCGCACGGAAGCCCACGTTCGAGCCCACATCTTCCTGTGCGTTTTGTGCCTACTATGTGGAGTGGCACAGGCGTCGGGCATGGCC
>JBHIAI010000077.1:0-8515 GCA_046861655.1 Fidelibacterota bacterium
GGAAACTTCGATCCCCCGATTGGAGAGAATCCTGGCTGCTACCATGCCCCCTCCCCCATTGTTTCCTGTCCCGCAGGCCACGACCACCCGGTAGTCAGGTCCCCTGGGACGCCGCCGGTGAAGCAGCTCAACTGCCAGGTCCGCCAGGTTTCTCCCGGCCTGTTCCATCATCTGTTCCAGGGAAATCCCCATTTCTTCAACCATGAGACGGTCGATTTCTCTCATTTGATCCGCGGTGATGGAAGGCCATTCAGAACGATTCATCCATCCCGTCCCTACCTTGAGGGGGATCCTGCGAATTCAGTTCCCAACCGAACCTGCTGAATCTGATTCGGTACTCGGTTGCTATCGACTCCTTCTCATCTCGGGTAAGACGGGGCAGATAGCGGAGTACGTATGCCTGGAGACTCTCCCCGGCGGCGGTGAAGTCCTTCCTGTACCACCGGAAAATCCGTGATAACCTGATTTCTTTTCTCCCATGATCGATTCGGACATGGTTGGAGTCCTGTATGAAGGCGGCTGCCTTCCGGTGAAGTTCTTCATCCAGCCCGTCACCGGTGACGATTCGATTGCCCAGGGGAGGACAGCTCTCGGAGGCGCAATTGATGACGAAGTGGATCCGGGGATCGCGGAATCGCTTGCGCAGAATACGGTGTTCAATATGGTTGAGATTCATCCTTCTTCCTCCAACGACAAACGTCTTCCTCCAGAACACGCCCAGGCCCCATCCAACTTCCTTCACACTGGATATCCCGGGATGATCTACCACCTCTTTAATGACCAGGGCGTTGTAGGCGTTTATCCAGTAGGCCTTCCGGTCATTCTCAGTCTCAAACAAATCTGGACGGTTCTCGGGACTCGCAGACTTCAGAAACTCAATGAACCGGGTAAGTTCGCCGGGGTTTTCTCTTAATGCTTCATAGTCCACCCGGCCGTTCCCGTTCACGAAGGTGCTCAGGACTGCATCCAAGGACCCGTAGGCTTCAGCCGATTCTTCGACAGATTTGTCTTTTCCCCTGTATCCCACCCGCGGGTCAATTTCTGCCATGAGACCTATCATAACTGCTGTCAAGACGATGGCTACGATCATGGTGTTCGGAAATCCGTTCCCTGATCCTTCACCCTGGAGTAGGTATGCTGGATGACCTTCACTACACCCTCCAGACGGCGGAGCGAGTCGAGGATTCCCGTTTTCGATTCCATCCCGCACTCGTTGACGGATAGAACCACGTGGTCCTCCTTGACAGCGGTTGCGGAATCGGCCAGGGACACCTGGTTATCTCGCAAGAAATCCCTGACTACGTCCGTCTTATCCTGCTCTACGAGGATGTCCAGATGCATACACAGTTTGCCATTGAACAACCGGTGTTCCATCCTGGGAATGATCCTTAGCAGGATGAAAACAATTGTGCCGGTCAGTACGGCCGTTATGACGTGTCCCCAACCGATGAGAACGCCCAGGCCGCCCAGTGTCCAGATGGTGGCGGCGGAAGCCAGGCCCGTCACCTGAAACTTCGATCGCAGGATGGACCCGGCACCGATGAAGCCGATGCCGGAAACAATCATGGCGGCAATCCTGACATCATCTCCCGTACCCCCGCTCAGCCGGGTCAAAACCACCCCAGCGTAAACGAAAATCATCGACCCGAAGGCCACCAGAACCGCGGTGAGAATCCCCACGGGCTTTCCCTTCCTCTGGCGCTCGTACCCGAGGAGAAACCCTACAAGGATAGCCGTCAGAATCCTCCCAGCCAGTTCAAGGCCGTGGTCGACCAAAAAGCTCATGTCAGATTCAACCATGACTACCCTCATACACCACGGAGTCCGTGGTCACAGGTTTTCAACTCTCATCTTCTGAATCTGTGAATCGTTGGGCATTCGCCGATGGACAAAACAGCCAATCGAAACAGCGGCCGCAGACTCGATTTCCTTCATCTGATTCCGGTCCAGAACCGTTTGATCTCCCCAGTCCGGGTCCAGGAGGGCTTCATGGGGTCCCATGGCCGGAATGAAAGCCAAGGGTGTCTTGATTGAACTCAGGTTGCACCGGTTAGACCAGTAGATGTTGGAGGACAAACTGTCCTCATGACACGAGAACGGGGAAGGCGACACCCTCACGAACTTGCCCCTTGGGATTGCCAGGAATTATTGTTTCTGGATTAAATCCCGGTCTCGGGATTGTGCAAGATTATCCGCCAGTTTCCGGATCCTTTGGTCAAAGCGGGTAAGATCGAATCCTCCCAGATTCCATAGATGGCCGTTCACCCACAGAGCCGGAGTAATGTACGCCTGTTTCCCTGGAGCTATGGTTCCCCCGTTGTCCAGGTCCACTACCCTCAAAGAGAGATAATTCCTGTCCTTGCAATAGGCTAGAAGGGCTTCCTGAACGGTATCGCAGGAGATACAATCATCCCGCACGTATAATTCCACCTGGATCGACCCCTGCTTCAGGACATTCCCGCTCATTGCGGTAAAGTTTAGCCATCCTGTGGACCTGTGTTCTGTCAGCCAGCGGACAAAGGGTTACCCTTTACGAGTCACCCTCCCAGAAGGCCGTTTTCAGAAACCGGCGAGAATACTTGATCCGGCCCTCTTTTTCCATCCTGTTCAGAATGGCGTTCACCGTTTGACGGGTCGTGGCGGTGAGATCCGCTATTTCCTGGTGTGTCAAGAACGGCCGGACCATCCATCCATCGATCAGCTTTTTCCCGAATGTGCTCACGTACCGTTTCAGGAACGCTTCCACCCGGTCCCGGGCATCCTTGAATACGAGGTCTTCCACGTGGGCCTCTATCTTACGTATCCGGAATCCGATGAACTTGGTTATGCTCAGATTCAGCTGCGGATTCTTTACCATGAGATCTTGAAACTGTTCCTTGCTGATGGAACAGATCACCGCATCCTCCACAACTTCGGCTACGTTCTCATGCCTTTCCTGCCCCAGAATGGCACTTTCACCGAATATCTCCCCGGGTCCCACAAGTTGAAGTGTGGTGGTTCTTCCGTCCTCCGCAATGCGGGTAATCTTCACCTTACCCTGCTTCAGGAAGTAGATAGTGTCGCTGGCTTCTTCAGGAAAATAGATGATCTCCCTTTTCTTGCTCTTCTGCATCCGGGTATTCCGCTCCAGGTCCTGCATCTGCTCCTGGTTCAGACCTGAGAGGAGATTGAAGTTTTGTAGATACCAGAGCTTTGTCTTCTCAGCCATGGCGTACCCCCCTTATTTGTTCCGGCCCTAACAAATAACCAGAGCAGGGGAATTTCGCAAGGAATGTTTCGGAAAGAAGACTATCCCTGCCCGGATGACCGGGGGGTAAGAAACTGGACACTGAACAGATCCTGGCCGTCGGTCCACACCTTTTGAACAGCGAACCCAGCATCGAGAGCCAGAATCTCAAATCGTTCAAGGGTATACTTGTACGACGACTCGGTCCAAATCCTCTCTCCTTTTTCAAACGTGATATTGACGCCGTCAAGATGGACAACTTGATCTCTCAGACTTTCCAGATGCATCTCCATTCTGCCCTCGTCGTCGTTGTAGAACGCCAGGTGCCGGAATTGATCCAGGTCGAAATCGGCTCCCAGTTCCCTGTTGAGTCTCCTCAGGACATTCAGGTTGAACTCAGCAGTGATTCCCCCCGGATCGTTGTAGGCCAGGTTCAAGATTTGAGGATCTTTCTTGAGATCCACTCCGATGAGAAGGACTCCGTCAGACCCGCACACCCGCAAGATCCTGTCTAAGAATTCTACGGCTTCCGGAGGGTGAAAATTTCCGATTGTTGAGCCGGGGAAATAGACCACTCGTTTTTTCACTGGCTTCCGGGTCCGGGGAATGGGAAAGGGACGGTTGTAATCCGCGTTGATGGGGAAAATATCGAGGTGCGGATAGGCCTCGCCCATCTGGCTGGCGTGGGCCATCAGAGGCTCCCTGGAAATGTCGATGGGGACGTACCCGGCCAGTTGGGGAAGGTTTTCCAGGAGGATTGAACTTTTCTCGCTGGTCCCGCTCCCGTATTCAATGAGAAGGCAGCCTGGCCCGAGGAGGGACACGATTTCCTCCACGTTACGCGTCATGATGTCCACTTTGCTCCTGGTGGGGTAGTATTCTTGCAGTTCGCAGATTTGACTGAATAGTTCCGAACCCCGTTCATCGTAGAACAATTTGCAGGGGAGCTGTTTATGCCGTTTTTGAAGTCCCTCCAGCACCTCCTCCAGCATATTTCCGGTTTCCAGAGGGAAATCGTCAACGACAGGGGGAGCTTCCAGAGCGGGATCAGTCATAGACGTTCCTCACGAGACGAATGCCCGTGAATCGCCGCCGGTCATGGGCGGTTTTCTTCCCTGATAACTTCTTCCGTTCCTCCCTTGTTCTCTCTGAGTTCGGATGTGCCATCTTCGAAAACTAAGAAATCATGGTGTGTCTCTCAACGTCAATCAGGTGATCTCCTCCACCAGGAGAGCCGGGTGATGCCGGGGCAGTCCGATGCGGTTTACGATGAACGGAAACAGGGGATTCGGCAGCCAGTAGTACCATCCTAAGTTCTTTTCCCGCGTCCCCTCGTCCGCGACAAGATCAAGCCAGACGTACAGAAACTTGTAGGGGCAGAAACCTACCCGGAAATTCGGTTTCAGCTTGTCCGTTAGCAGGTACTTACGACGAACGTAGAGGTTTCCCTCGAACGGGGTAATTGCCCACCCTTTAGGTCCCTCGGCGAGTTTGATTCCGGTGGACCTGTGGGTTATGCGGATAATTCTCTTCGCCCGCCTTCTACTCATCCGTCAGCCGGGATGACTACGACGCGGCTCAGGCTGCCCCTGGTACCGGGCTCGCCTCTTGGGCCGGACGGACCGGCCGTTTGTTGAGAAGTTCCTCCAGTTTACCGGTTCGATCCAGGGCCAGGAGGTCTTCGTATCCACCCACCGACCGATTCCCGATCACAATCTGTGGAACAGAGGATCCTCCCGTGATCCTTGCCAGCTCTTCCCGGGAAATCCCTTCCTTTTCTATATCGATCTCCTGAAAGTCCACTCCTTTCCCGGAAAGCAGGCGTTTAGCCGCTCTGCAGTACGAACACCAGCTCGTGGAAAAAACTCTAACAGTTGCCATGGGTTGCCCCCTTTGTTTATGATCTAACTTCGGCTGGAGTCTAAGGCAGGTCTGGGGGAAAGTTCTATCAAGCAGGCGACACAATCTGGGTCACAAGACGTATCCTCCAGAGGTCAGGAGGCAGAAGAAACGGGCAGATGTGTGGAGAGGAAGAAAGTTAGCCGTCCGCGTACGCCAGTCCTGCCACGGCTCCATAGCCCAGATGGGTAAGCAGGCTACCGACAAGGGCACCCACATTCCCCCCTAAGAAAAAGCCCATTCCCATGATGGGCATAACCATTACCTGGGCCAGAATGTAGGGAAACAGGGACCAAATCAGGCCGTGTTTCCAGCTGTTCGAAGGGAGGATGTTGAGAAAGAAAGCGGCATAGATTCCTGTCAGGACGATCCCGATGATGAAGTGCATGACCCACCCCATCCAGTAGGGAAGTTGGACCATGGGATTCATGGTACCGAGCATATTTCCCATATCCATCTTGGGAAGGCCCATGGCCGGAGCCATCAGCATAATCAGGGTGAAAGCGAGGGTACCGGCTATCCCGGCCACCACAACTTTCTGAAGATTTAACTTGTTCATGTTCACCCTCCTTGAGTTAGGTTGCGCGGTTGATATGGTGCCATTTCTGTCTTCCAAAAGGAGATACGTACTGATTTATCTACCAAGCAGGTCGTCAGCCGATATTAGATAATTTGCGGCCCCGGAACTGTCATCCAGCGGACAAAGGCAGGTGACTTACGGGACCGTCGTGGGATCCCACGTGGACCGGTAGTCCTCGTGGAAAGAGTCCAACAGCGTCATGTCCTCCTCGGAAATGTTGAAATCAAACACGTCCGCATTCTCATGAATCCGCTTCTTTCTTGATGATTTGGGAATCACCACCGTTCCCTTCTGAAGGCACCAGCGGATGAGGATTTGAGCTGGAGTCTTGTCGTACCTGGTCCCCAGTGCGTGGAGCCTGGGGTCCGACAGTCTTCTTGACTTGGTGAGTGGACTGTAGGCTTCAAGCTGAATGCCGTGGGAAAGGCAGAATTCCAGAAGGTCACGTTGATAAAGGAAAGGGCTGAATTCCACTTGGTTCACTGTGGGAACCGTGGAAGAATCCGCCAGAAGCTCCTCCAGGTGTCTGACCGTGTAGTTGCTCACTCCGATGGCCCGGCACTTCCTTTTCTCAAGCAGGGTTTCCATGGCTTTCCAGGATTCTCCTCTTAAACCTTCCACCGGCCAGTGAATAAGATACAGGTCAATCTGCCCCACATCCAGTCTCTTTAGACTCCGGTCGAAGGCGGCCAGGGTAGACTCAAAGCCGTGATCGCTGTTCCACAACTTGGTGGTGACAAAGAAGTCTTCCCGAGGAATACCGCTTTCACGGATGGCCCTGCCCACTTCCCTCTCATTTCCGTACATCCTGGCTGTGTCAATGAGTCTGTAGCCCGCTTCAATGGCCCAACCTACAGTCCTTACGGCAGGTTTTCCCCGGGGAATCTTGTACGTGCCAAAGCCCAGGACGGGCATTTCGATTCCATTGTTCAGCGTTACGGTCGATTGAAGGGACAGAGAAGACATGCCTTATCTTCTTAAGGAAGCTTTGGAAAACAAGTAGTCCGGAATTTGCACATCAAACTCAAGGGACTCAATGATGAATTCCGTACCCTTCCCTGTCGACAGCGCGTCCTTAAAGATCATTTTTTCAGGATACCACCGCTCACCGATCTTGACTACCTCCTTAATCTCGGTCGTCTTTAACAGCTTACCACTCTTGGCATACCGGTTCTCCCTTAAGGGCAACATCCTTTCCTTATCCACCCAGATTTTTCTGGAATGGTAGGCCACGTCGTCCACTTTGGCTGTGAGTTCAAGGATCCAGCAGTCCCGACCGTCGAAGGTTTCCGAACCCAGAACGTCCGCGTGGTACGCATTCAAAAGACTGGGGTCCTCCATCAAATCCTCGTAGGATAGATCGGATCCCATCATGGACTGGCGCAGCATGTGTCCTGCGATTCGGATCGTGCGATCCGTTTGCGGCGAATACATCCAGAGCTGGTCCCCCAGCTTGAGCATTTTGGTTCCCTTTTCCCGGGCGGGCGCCAGGTATTCCGTGAATGATTTGTCCACGCCCTGGATCCACGATTTAGCCGTCATGGATCGGCTGCCACGCCGGCCGTGAATGATCATGGTGGCCGTGGCACGTCGATTTTCCGCCACCAGGTTTTCATCGATCTTCCGCAGGATCTCCTCACCCGACGGCCTTTGAGCCAGTCCAATCAGGGGGAGTGCCCCGGCAAGAACAAGAAGAAAGCGTCTCATATCAGTTCCTCGAGTTGAGAACCCCGGCGGATCTTTGTAATCTGTGCAATCTGTGGCTAGGCTTCCAGTTCCTTGAACAGCTGCGCCGTCTGTCTCCTGTAAATCCCGATCCCGGACAGGGACGTTCCCAGTACCGTGGAAAAAAGACCCGGGATAAACCCAATATAGTAGGTTTCGCTGGTAACAGACGCCCGGAAGACCGTGGGTACCATCATGGAGATGTCCTTCATCAACGAGGATATGTCCAGTCCCTTGGTCTGCAGCCAGTAGGCAAAACCCAGTCCGATCCCGGTGCCAATCACCGATCCGGCAAAACCGATGAAGACCGACTCGTAGATCAAGGACCGGTAGACGTGCCCTTTGTGTTCTCCGATGGCCAGCCGAATACCCACCTCCCCGTATCTACGGAGTCCTCCCAGGAGACCCGCGTTCCACAGAACGATGGACATGACCACCACGAACACAGCCACGATGATACCGGCAAAATTAGAAGCCAGATCCAGGTATTCACCCAGGTTGCTTAACTCTTTCAGTCGGCCCATTGTGGGGGCGAATTCGTTGTCATTTGTACGGTAACCAGAATTGAAGCTATCCACGATTTGGACCGCTCGTTGATCATCGTATACACCCGTGTCAGAATATCCGAGGATTTCACCCGCCGCGTTGACCATGTCCAGGGCCCGTTGAACATCTGTTACGTCGGCGATCATGGCCCCGCGATCCAGCACGGTGACCCCGAATCTGACCGTTCCCACCACGATGAAATTATGCATAGCCATGCTTCCGTACATGGTGGAACCCAGCAGGGTGGCGGGGTCGCCCAGGGAGACGCCCAGTTTGTCCGCCAAACGGTCACTGATGAGGACTTCGTTCCGTCGCTCCGGCAGTCTCCCTTTCACCACCGACTTTTCGATGTTCAGCCTCATGATCTCGGTGCTCTCCGGGGACAGGAGGTCCACGCCCATCCCCGCCACGGGTCCCTGGGAACGTGTTTCTCCATGTTCATCGGGAATATCCAGAAGCCCTCCGAACCGGATCCGTTTCACCCAGGTCATGTCGGGATACTCCTGTCTCAGATGGACCATCAGCGAATCCACACCCAC
>JBHIAI010000188.1:0-2015 GCA_046861655.1 Fidelibacterota bacterium
GTCGAACGGTGAGATCGAGCTGGACCTCCACGTCTTTCACAAGACGTTCGTACTCCTCCGCCACAACCTTGCGATCGATCTCCGCCCGGGATACCTGTGTGGTCCGTGTTAGACCACTGAAAATGGGCAATGAGAGGGAAAGGCGGATCCGGCGGCCCCAGTTGGTCTCCGGGTCAGAATAGAGCTGATCAAGTACATCCGAAGAACCGTCGTAGCTGACAGATGCAGACAGGGAGGGGAAATAATCTGCCTTGGCTAATTTCACCCTCAATTCAGACCCCACCATCTCAGTTCTTTTCGCCACCAGGCCGGGATGGTGTTCCCGAACCTCCTTTTTGACAGCGTCCACATCAACAGGAGTTTCCCCGTCCACCTCCGGCGAATCCACCACCGAAAACCCGGAATCGACACTCAGTCCCATGGCGTTGGCCAGTTCATTGAAAGAGTTCTTCATGGCAGTTTTCTGGTTCATAAGATCCACACTGAGTTCCCCAAGACGGACCTGCTGCTTTAACAGATCCGACCGGGCCACGGCCTCCACTTCGTACTGACGCCTCACCAGCGTCACCTGCTGTTCAGCGAGACGAACGGCCTGCGCGGCCACCTCCACCAGCTGCACATCCCTCAAATACTGGTAGAATGTTCTCTTGACTCGCAAAACGACAGCCACCTTCGTTTGCAGCTGGGCGTGAAAAGCATATTCGTAACGGTTTCTTCCCTCTGAAATCTGGTTCCACCATTTTCCCCCGTCAAAAATGTTCTGCGTCAAGTAGAGCCCCGCCGAGTAGTACTCCCGTCCCGGGATGGGTACCCCAAACTGTGGGCTGAAATACGTGGCCTGGTTCGAATACCCGGCCGAATCGTTCAGTGTGGGGAGTATGGAAGACAGGGATCCTCGGCTATCGCTCAACGCCGATTGAGTGGAAAGCCTTGCCGCCCGGATATCGTGATTGTTCTCAAGAGCGATGGTTATGCATTCCTCGAGAGTGAGGGACGTCGGTCCAGACTGGCCGGACCCGGCGCGGCCCAGGGATGCCACCAGAACCATCAATCCCAAGAGGGATGCCGACCTTCCCCGGCGGACCCATCCTTCGCATGTACCATAACACCTGTTGAAACTCATATTCCTCAGTCCTTGATGCTTACTTCGCGATAAGTTAGAGGTTAGACGAACCTCATGAGTAACGGACAGGTCCAGGTCTCCATCCCTCCAGTTTTCAGTCTTCCACCTGCCCCTTGATCCTTTGGTGATGGACCCTTTATCCTGGGGAGGGTCCCCTGCCACTGCAACCGCCGCCTACGGGATCCTTGTATGTGGCTACTGCGGCCGTCACTGCAAACTGCTGCTCCAGGTCTTTTGTTCCCGGCGCGCACCAGGTAGACTCCTGGCGGACCGATAAGTTAATACACTGGCCATCCAACTTCATTCTAAACTCCCGACTTCTTCATGATTTGACCGCAGGATTGTCAGAGGAGAATGCCACATAGGCATGTCCCGGGGGGCCATTTGACAGAGGTTTCCACCTGGCATGAAGAATGCATCGGGAAAAGGCGCGGTTGAAAGGAGAATCAAGAAATGAATGAACAGGCAAACACGTTCAATCCTGAAGAAGGGGTAAACGCCCTGGAGAAGTACGGGATCGATCTCACCGAGTTGGCCCAACAGGGCAAGATCGATCCGGTCATCGACCGGGAGGATGAGATTCGAAGGATTGTTCAGATTCTTTCCAGGCGGAAGAAGAATAATCCCGTTTTGATTGGCGAACCTGGCACGGGCAAGACCACCGTAGTGGAAGGCCTGGCCAAGCGTATGGTGGAAGGGGACGTTCCGGAAAACTTGAAGAGCAAGCGTATCGTGGCTCTGGACCTGAGCGCCATGGTGGCCGGAGCCATGTTTCGGGGTCAATTCGAAGAAAGGCTCAAGAACTTTGTCAAGCAAGTGGTGGGAACAGAAGGAGAGATCATCGTTTTCATTGACGAGCTCCACACGATCGTGGGCGCAGGAGCGGCCGAAG
>JBHIAI010000078.1:0-8472 GCA_046861655.1 Fidelibacterota bacterium
GGAGCGAACCCGTTTACCGGCAAGGACGCGGAGGAGGAACTCCAGTTCTGGTCCAACCTTGAGACCTTTCAGCATGAACTGGATATTGTCCACTCCCCCGATGAGCTCATGGCAGCGTTCGCCAGGTTTTGTGAATCGAATTTCTCTTTCGATAAGTTGACGATTTCCCTGGTGGACGAAGGCAACAGCCGGGAAGCGGTGGCGCGGGCGGTCTCCGGCGTAACGGAGGATTTGTCCGCCGGCGACAGGTTTGCGATTGATGGCACCCTTCATGGGAAGGTTATCTCAGGAGGAAAGGTTCTCCGGATTGAAAACGTTTCTGAGGCGGGGGACATAGAAGGACGCTTCGAGAGGGGAGATCTGGGCCAGACGAAGTTTAAGTCTTTTCTGGGAGCTCCCATGATCGGCCACCATGGTGCTATGGGTGCTATCGCCCTGGAAAGTTTTGATGCCGCTGAGTACTCCGACCTTGATGTCAGGATGCTCAGCCTGTTTGCAGCGAGAGCAGGATTGCTCTGCGACTGGTGGGGAAGTTATGACGTTGTGCTGGAGGCAGCCCGAAGGGATGGATTGACAGGATTACTCAACCATGGATCGTTCATCGAACGATTCGGGGAGGAAATCAGCCGGGCTGAGAGGTATGAACAGACTCTGGTTCTCCTCATTCTTGATCTGGATAAGTTCAAGCGCATCAACGATACCTACGGCCACCTTTTTGGCGATTATGTTCTGGAGGAAGTGTCCTCTGTGTTGAGGAACAGCGTGAGAACCATCGACCTTGTGGCGAGGTACGGGGGAGAGGAGTTCGCCATCCTCCTTGTGAACGCAACCAAAAAGAACACCTACACCACCTGCAGACGGGTTGTGGCAAACGTGGCTGATCATGAATACCAGAAGGACGACATATCCGTTCGCATGACTATCAGCGGGGGTGTGTCAGAATTCCCGAAGGATGGGGAGACGCCGGAGGCCCTCATTGCCAAGGCAGATAACGCCATGTACGAGGTCAAGAAAAGAGGGGGCAACGACGTAGGACTGATTCCTAACGGCCCCTGAGTCGTCGACTGCGTATTCTCATCAAGTGTTCCACATCCCGGATTTCCTTGGGAATACTGCCGCTCAGCCAGACCGGCCCCTCCGGCGTCATGAGTACATCATCCTCGATCCGGATCCCGATGCCCCGGTATCTTTCCGGGGCCGTCGTATCGTCTTCAGCGATGTAGATGCCGGGCTCGATGGTGAAGACTGAGCCCTCAACGATCTTTCCCGTTCGTCCGCCCACGTCATGGACATCCAGCCCCAGCCAGTGGGAAACGCCGTGGATGAAGTATTCACCGAAACCTGTGGTCATCAAATAATCTCTGGCCACCCGGTTGAGGTCCTTTAGGGTTCGTCCCACTCGAACAGAGTCAAAGGTAACTTGCTGGGCGTTCAGCAGGTAGGTGTACAGTTCCTGTTGCTCCGGACTGAATCTGCCGCTGACAGGAATGGTGCGGGTCACGTCTGCGGTATACATATGATATTCAGCTCCCACGTCCATCAGAAGGAGATCCCCCCTTTCCAACTGCCGGTTGTTGTCTGTGTAATGAAGGATGGTGGTATTGGGTCCCGAGGCCACGATGGATGGAAAGCCAAGACGTTCACTGCCCAGGTCTCTGAATGTATACTCTATAGCCGCCTCAATGTTGGCTTCATTCGCCCCGGGTCTTGTCCTCATCATGCCTTCCTTGAGTCCCTCTCCTGTGATGTAAATGGCCTCTTTCATGAGGCGAAGTTCCTCATCAGATTTGACGTGCCTCAGGGGATGAATGAGGAGTCCGCTGTCGAGCACTTCTACGCCATCCAGATCCACCTTTTCCAGTTTGTCACTGGTGACGGACGGGACGGCGTGCCTGGAGGATGATCCCTGGTTTACGTACAGGGTGTCGATATAGGGAAGCATCCGGTCCAGGATCGTATCGAATGAATCGGGTACGGTACTGTGGGAAAAGCCCAGATTCTTTTTCACGCCGGCGAGGCCCAGTCGCTTTCCTGTCCACACTTCAAGTTTCGGGTCTCGGGGCAAGGTGAATATGATTTCACCGTCAAACGGGACCTGATCGAGGGCCGTAAAGGCGTCGGAAACGAGAAGAAGTATGGCTCCCGGCTCCGGATGACCGGTGAGGTACCAGAAATCGCTGTGGGGTCTGTATTCGTGATTGACATCCCCGTTCCGATTGAAGACGTCAGCGGTGAACACCACCAGGGCGCTGTGGGGACCCAGGAGGTCTTGTACCGCTTCCCTTCTTTCCTTGAATATCCCCGGGTCCATGGGAAAGAGGGAGCCTGACAGAAAAAATACAGAAAGGATTACGTGTTTAACCATGACGCCTCCCCTAGATTGATTCATGCACGAACCCTGCACTCCTTCTGGATTTGGCTTCAATGGATACGGAAAATTCGGTAATTTTCTTAAGATATCATAGTTTCATGGGAGATCCAATGGAGGATCGAGCATAGATTTAGCATGAAAGTCGCCATCCCTCTTCTGGCGGTCATATTCTCCGCCTGTACAACCTCTCCCCCGGTGGTGCCCCCCGCGGGATCCGATGCCCAGCGGGAGTCTGGTCCAGTACCCCAGATCAATACCAGGGCCCTTCAACATTTTCTGGATGGGGAAATGCTGGTGCTCCAGGGGGACTACGCCCGGGCTGTACTCGAGTTTCAGGACGCCCTCCTGTATGACCCTTCTGCCCCAGCCATTCTCACATCCATGGCCAACGCGTACCTGCGGCTGGGCAAATTCCAGAGGGCCGAATCGACCCTCAGGGAGGCCCTCTCTTTCGACCCGAAGAACCGTGAGGCCCTGGAGCTTCTCGGCCACCACTACCTGGTACTGGGGCGCCTGGATGATGCCAAGAAGCAGTACAGGCTCTTACGGGAGTTCCACCCGGAGGTTACGGAATATCGTTACATCCTGGCGGAGATTGAGCTCAGAAAAGGCAACCCGGAGTCTGCCCAGCAGCAGTTGTGGGACCTCTACCGGGATAATCACCGTGAAGTGCGGGCCCTTAAGCGAGCCGCGGAGATTGCCAGGGAGCGAAACGATCTGGCTTTCGCATTGAAAGCTTACCGGGCCCTCATCCAGGCCGATTCGACGGATGTCCAGGCCTGGCGGACCTACAGCGAACTGGCTATCCTTTTGCACAGATTCACTGAAGCCATTGGGGGGCTGGAGCACCTCGTTGAACTCACTTCGAAGGATCCGGGCATTCTTGAACGGCTGGCTGTCCTGTACTATGAAAACGATGACGCAGACAGGGCCCGGGACATCATGAGCAATCTTCACAGTGGAGGGTATCGCTCGACTCAGGTGCTGTACTATCTGGGACGGATTGCCCTGGAGGAAGAGGACTACGGACAGGCGGCAGCCTATTCTTCCCAGATGATAGAGGAATACCCGGATGAAATTTCCGGATACACCAATCTGGCGCTTGCCTACATCAACCTGGACAGAACCCTGGATGCTATCTCCCTGCTTCTCACCGCCAGGGAAAAGTTCCCCGGAAACTTCGCGGTGAATTTTCTTCTGGGCAACAGTTACACCAGGGAAGAAAACTACGTCCTGGCGAAGAAAAGCCTTCTGTCCGCGTTGGAGATCTCTCCCAGTTCAAGATCCGCCAAACACCTCTTGGCTACCGTCTACAACCGGCTGGAAGAATGGGGCCAGTCGGATCAGTTGTACAGGGAACTCCTGGGGACTGACGCCGAAGACAGCCAGGCTCTAAACAATTACAGCTACACCCTGGTGGAACGGGGCGTGAATCTGGACCAGGCCCTGGAAATGGCCATGGAAGCCATACGTCTTGAGCCTGACAACTCCGCCTATCTGGATACCATCGGGTGGGTATACTTCAAGGTTGGTCAGTACGCCAAGGCCATAGAGTACATAAGAAAGTCTCTGGAGATCGAAGGGAACAATCCCGTTGTCCTGGAACACATGGGGGATGTTCTTTTCACCACGGATCAACGGGAAGAGGCTCTGGATTACTACAGGAAAGCCCTGGACTTTGACCCGGATAACAAACGACTTCAGGACAAACTGACGGAGTAGGGGTAGTGTCTACTCTGAAAAGAGTCTCCGTCGTCATCCCGGTGAATAATGAGAGGGAATCCCTCCCTGAGCTGTGGGATGAACTGACACAGGTGATGGAGGGAAAGTTTGACTATGACCTGGTTTTCGTGGATGACGGAAGCAGCGATGGGTCCTTCGAATACTTGAAAGAAAGGGCGTTAGAGAACGAGAGAAGTCAGGTGATCCGCTTCCTGGCCAACTACGGAAAATCGTCCGCCCTTGCCGCGGGGTTTGAGAAGGCTTCAGGGGACTACGTCGTTACCCTGGACAGCGATCTTCAGGATGATCCCGGGGAGATCCCGGCCCTGATCGAGGTCCTGGAGGGGGGATTCGATCTGGTATCCGGATGGAAGAAAGAGCGGCGCGATCCCCTGGCAAAACGGGTGTCGTCGAAGCTGTTCAATGTCACCACCCGGTTTCTGACTGGAATATCGCTGCACGATTTCAACTGCGGGCTGAAGGCTTACCGGAGGCAGGTCATCAAAAGCCTCGACGTCTACGGAGGGATGCACCGGTACATTCCGGTCATCGCTGGCAAGAAGGGATTCAGGATAACGGAAAAGGTAGTGGCCCACCGTCCCAGGAAATATGGGACGACCAAATTCGGTAGGGAGCGCTATTTTCATGGTCTCTTCGACCTGTTGACCGTTCTGTTCTTGAGCAGGTATACCCGCCGTCCTCTCCACCTTTTCGGTCTGTTTGGTATGGTCAGTCTGGTGGCGGGCTTTCTCATCAATCTATGGGTACTGTACCTGAAGTACGGGGTGGGAGATCCTTTCCGAAAGCATCTGGCACTTCTTGTTCTCGGGGTTTTGTTGTTGATACTGGGCGTACAATTCATATCTATCGGTCTTCTGGGCGAGATGATCGCCCAATCGGGACCGCGCCGGGGCGTTATCATACAGGAGGTAGTGTCCCCGGAACGTCCGAAGGCGTAGGTCGGCTCCCCATCGGTTCAAACCCGTCACCTTCCGGTTCTATCCTGGTCAGCATCATTACTCCGACCTTCAATCGAGCCCATGAATTGGCGTTCTTGGTTCCTTCTATCCAGAATCAGACGTTTCCTCATGAAAAGTTCGAGATGATCATCGTGGATGATGGTTCCACGGACGGAACCCAGGAGCGCGTCAGGGAGTGGCAGGAAAAGGTGGATTTCTCGCTCCGGTATGTGTCCCAGTCCAACCAGGGTCCGGGCGCCGCCAGAAATCTCGGCATGGATGTGGCCCAGGGAGAAGTCCTGGTTTTTGTCGACTCTGATTGTGAAGCGGATCCTCATTGGCTCCAGACAATTTACAGCCGGTTTACATCAGAAGGATTTGACGCCTGCGGGGGACCCGACGCTTCCCGGGAGAACTTCACCCCTTTGCAAAAAGCCATCGATTTTTCCATGACCTCGTTCCTTACTACGGGAGGACTGCGGGGTCACGGATCCCGGAGGCTGGCGAAATTCTACCCCCGAAGTCATAACATGGGCGTGACCCGGGAGTTGATAGACAAGGTGGGTGGATTCGGGAATCTCCGGCACGGTCAGGATATTGAACTAAGCCACAGGATCATCAAGAGTGGGGCCAAGGTTGTGTACATCCCGGATGCCTTAGTGTATCACCGGCGTCGAACTTCCCCGGGGCGTTTTTTCCGCCAGGTCTTCAACTGGGGGGTGGCCAGGATCAATCTGGGCCGCATTGACCGGGACATGCTGGAGCCTTTGCATTTTGTGCCGGCGGTGGTCACGCTGGTTGCAGTCATGATTGTGGGCGGACTTCTGGTGGATCCGGTGGAGTACGGTTCCCTGTTCGAATTGGGCTTGGGCCTGTTGTTGATCCTTTCCATCATTGGGGGATTGAAGAAGAGGAATCTTCGGGTGGGTCTTTACCTGGTGGCGGTGATTCCTATTCAGGTATTCGGCTACGGTCTTGGGTTCACTGTGGCATTCGTGAAACGATTCATCCTGGGTCAGGGCGAGTGGACCGGGTTCACGCAGAGATACTATCGGTGAGTGACGTCCGGAAGAAAGTAATTCGGTGAAAACAGTGCTCGTCATAACGTACTACTGGCCGCCCAGTGGCGGACCTGGTGTTCAGCGGATCCTTAAGTTCTGCAAATACCTTCCCGCTTGCGGATGGAGGCCTGTAGTACTGACAGTTCAGGGTGGAGAATACCCGGCTCTAGATCCTACTCTGGAGCAGCAGGTTGACAGTGCCATTTCGGTTTACAGAACCAGAACGATCGAGGTCTACAGACTCTTTAGGTTTCTTTCCAGGAAGGAAACCATCCCCACCTTTCAACTAAGCAAGGATAGAACGGGGGGGATTTTTTCTGCATTTGGGAGGTGGGTTCGTCTGAACTTAGTTATCCCCGATGCCAGGGTCGGATGGTATTTCAGCGCCGTCAAGTCCGGGCGACAAATCATGAGCCGGGAGAAAATCGACGTCCTGTTCTCAACGGGCCCGCCCCACTCCGTTCACATGATTGGAAAGACCCTGGCCAGGTCCGGTCTGCCCTGGGTGGCGGATTTTCGGGATCCCTGGACAGACCGCTTCTACTATCAGGAGAACAGTCGAGCCCGGCTGGTCTCTCGTTTTGATGGGCGGCTGGAGTGCAGAGTCCTCAATCAGAGCAATGCAGTAACCACGGTCAGCCCCGGTTTCAGACATCTTCTCGCTGAAAAAACCGGGGAGCGAAAGAACGTATCCGTCATTTTCAACGGATACGACGAGGCGGATTTTGCCGACGATTCGATTCCCCGGCCCCAGGATGAGACTGTTATCACGCACATGGGAACACTGTCGAAGTCTCAGGTCCCGGACGCCCTGTTTCAGGCGGTGAACAAGATCAGGAATTCAAAGGGCAGCGGATACCCAGTGCGACTGAACCTCATGGGCCCTGTCCATCCTGACATTCTGGAAGGACTGGACAGGTATGACATCGCTGGCATCACATCCCGGGTTCCCTACCTTCCTCACCGGGAGGTGCTCCGCATCGCCCAGGCGTCCAGTTTCCTTTTCCTGGTGATCCCCCGAACCTCCGCGAATAAGGGTATCATCCCAGGAAAACTCTTTGAGTATATCAGGTGTAAGGTACCTGTTCTTCTGTTCGGTCCTAAAGACTGCGACGGTGCTGCCATTGTTCGGGATACCCATTCCGGGTTCACTCTGGATTATGAGGATACTCAAGGGGTTGAAGAGATTCTGAGCACCAAACCAGAGGTCAGGCCTGAAGGATACGAAGTTTACTCCAGGGAGAATCAAACGCGGCGCCTATGCAGGGTGTTCGACCGCCTTTCCGAAGAGTGGTAGATCAGGCTTGAACGGGAATGAAACGTGTTGGCATATTCCAGAACACTTTCACCGCGGGGGGAAGGATCAAAGTCGTTCTTGCCATGACGCGAGTATTCAATGAACTGGATGTGGTTCCCGATTTGATCGCGTTTAGAAGCACGCTTTCTGAAGAAAAGCTGACCCAAAGTGGCTCCCCCCCGGTACGAGCCCGGCTCAGGGTCCTGAGGAATGTCACCCGGGGGCTGAGTGAATACAAGTACGTCCGCTTGAATCAGCGAATAGATGCACTGTCAGACGAGTACGAATTGTTGGTAAACTCCAACAATACCCTGGCCTCTCTTCGGGGCAGCCCCAACCTAATACACTATGTTCATTTTCCCCGTGAAGCCCGATTGCTGGATAGATACTCCAACTCTATGATTCACAGTCGACTGGCCAGGGTTCTCTTTCTCAAGATGTACCGTTCCTTCCAGAAGGATGTGACGTCCTCAGGAGCGTTCATGGCGAATTCGGACTTCACGAAATCTGCCATGCTGGATGTCTATCCGCTGGATCCAGATGACATCCGCGTTATCTATCCTCCCGTGGACGGAGGGGCCTCGAGGGCGGAACCGCGAAGGGAAATAAAAAGGGTCATTTCACTGGGTCGCTTCGGCGAGAACAAGAACCAGCTATTTCAGATTGAAATTGCGGAGAAGGTACCGGAAGCCCAGTTTTCAATCGTAGGCTTCGTCAACAACGCACGTTCCTTAAGGTACTTCAGGAGGTGCGAAAGAAAAATTCACCAAAAGGGCCTGTCGAACGTAACGCTCATTAGAGATGCCCACAGGGAACAGGTGGCTAACCAGTTAAGCTCCGCATCCGTTTTCCTGCACACCATGGCGGATGAACCGTTTGGGCTCTCCACGGTTGAATCCATGTCCTTCGGCTGCATCCCCCTGTGTCATAATTCAGGCGGTCAAAAGGAGATTGTTGCCAATCCCGAGCTTCTATTCACGTCTCTGCGGGACGCAGTGTCCAAACTGAAACGCCTGATCAAGATGAAGCTTGAGGAGTCAGATGCCATGAGACGCGGCTTAC
>JBHIAI010000079.1:0-8446 GCA_046861655.1 Fidelibacterota bacterium
ACCTGAGACAATAGCAGCGAACCCCGTCCAAAAAAGGCAACTAACACTAGCTACTGCACAAATTGACGCTCTTTTCGACATCTTGGTGATTGTGCTCATCTTACGCTCCGAGTTGCTTGCTTTGTTTTGGAGAATTGAAGAACAACGATCTTGGATTAGCCTACGGCGAAAACTCATATCGAAGTGGCTCAGCCAGACCTTCAAGTGGTATCAGAATAACCCCAAATTTTCCCATTCCAGATGGATCAAAGTCCTTCAAGGGCGACAAATCAAACAGTAATGACTCACTCACCTTATCTGTGCAAGTATCTTCTCTTGCATCGTGCGTGAGTATAACATGTGCTCTGGGTGGATTACTTTTCTCATAGCCTGTTCCAGCTATGAGAGCAAATTCGTGTTCTTTGCAGCCTCCAAGAAATGATACAGTTAGATTCAATATGTCCCCCTCGATCTCAGCCTTTTCAATTGAAAACTCAGCCTGCGGTTTATCAATGGCAGCTAGGTAAAGCGAGTCATCTACTATAATGGGTATGGGTTCGAGCGATTCGTCGGTATCTGAGTTACATGATACTGCGATAAAGAAATAAGCTAGAGCAAACAATTGACAGGTCAGTCTAATCACAATTCGCTCAAGCTTGTCCTCTCAGATCATACTTTTTCGCGTCCATACTTATTCAGATCGTTAGGGTAATCCTCGGGAGAAAGATTCATACGCCAGACTTCACCAGCCAAAACCTCCCTTCATAGGAGTATACAGAACTATTACTAAACAAAAAAGGAAAATTTTCCCTCAATACAGAATTCTTCGCGACAATATAGTTGTTTCCACAAGTTTCTGTACCTTTGATTAAGGGTAAAGTCGCATTTTAGCCACTGATGGTGTTACTTTACTCATATGAAAGAACGGTTGAAGTGCCCGAGGTGCGAATGCCAGAAGCTGTGGGAGGTCCGGCGGAAGAAGGTTCGTTGTTCAGACTGTCACTATGAGTGGACACCAGGGAGACTGCCTCTCTATTTAACTCGACAGGAATGGAAAGGGATATTACACTGGTTTCTCCGGGGGCTCCCCAGCGCTGCCGTCGCTCAGGAGACGGGTCTTCACCGCCAGCGGGTTTTACGGGCACTTTTGTGCGTACGAGAGGCGATGAAGCAGGATATTCCACAAGCCTTCTCAGGGATCGTAGAGGTGGATGAAACGTATGTGGGCGGACAGTGGAAGAATAAGCGTTTTTCCGAGAGAAGAAAGGGAAGCAAGCGGGGACGAGGTACCCTGAAGACCCCTGTGTTTGGGATCCTTTGCCGGGGCGGTAAAGTGTGGGCAGAGATTGTACCTGATGTGGAAGGTAGAACACTATTGCCTTTGATCAAGAAAAGGGTCAAGCCAGGATCTGTGGTCTGTACCGACACCTGGAAGAGTTACACGGGTGTTGCCGCTAACGGATACGTTCACCGCTTGGTGAAACATCAAGAAGGAGTATACGTTCATGGCCAAGGCAATCACATCAATGGGCTCGAGGGCTTCTGGGGATACCTGAAACGTCGTCTGGCAGCAAAAGGAGGAATCCGGAAGGAAAGATTGCCCCTTTACCTGGCTGAATATGTCTGGCGCTACAATCATCGAAATGAAAGCATTGAAATGCAAAAGAATCAACTCATTAAACAACTTGAAACGTCAATAATTGGTGGCTGAATTACGACTTTACCCTTTTTAATTCCAAATTTCTTGGAACGTGCTCCCTAGACTTTCGATCCATCAAATAGTTGGCATTTCACATTTAAGTTTTCTGCCCGTAAACGAAACGGAGGAGGACTGACCTCTTCTAATTGCTGAGGTGTTAACTCTTTGGTCTCGAAAGGGATGAAATCTCATTTATAGACACCTTGTATAGGTGAGACTTTTCAATAATCATGCCAATGTGAACGCGCGAACCTGCCTTCTTAGCAAGATCCGGAGCTAAAAACATTCCGAGAAATAATAACTATCAGAATATTGATAGTTAATTCAAGAATCTGACAGTTCGCAACAGTGCTCGTTCAGAAAGTTGATGAGCTTGCCTCTGAGCCGTACCTGAGGTTTCGTTCTGTTAAGTTCCCAGTTAACAACGGTTTCTTCGCTTACACGAAGTCGTTTTGCCACATCCTTCTGAAGTAGCCCCAAATCCAACCTTCTCTTCCTAAGGCGGTCCCCTAATGTCTTTATAACGGTTGGATACTCATGCGAAAGCGGCTTCGGAGCTCGAAGCCTCACATGGCAGAAAGGCAACGCAACCCCAGGGATTGGTGGCGGCCACGAGCTGAAAACTGGCGGGGTAACTCACCGTGATGGCAGCCCGGGAGATGGTCACCTCCCCGTTCTCCATGGGCTGACGCATCACCTCCAGTACATGCTTCTTAAACTCCGCCATTTCATCCAGGAAAAGAACGCCGTGATGGGCCAGACTGACCTCTCCGGGCCGGGGGATGTGACCTCCCCCTATGAGACCCGCATCGCTGATGGTATGATGCGGTGAACGGAAGGGGCGGGTGGCGATGATGCCGTGGCGCCTGGGAACGAGGCCTGCCACCGAGTGGATCTTGGTGGTGTCCAGGGCCTCCTCCAGAGTCAGGTGCGGCAGGATGGTGGGCAGCCTCTTGGCCACCATGGTCTTCCCCGATCCCGGTGGCCCGATCAGGATCACGTTGTGGCCCCCCGCCGCCGCGATCTCCATGGCTCTTTTGACGTGCTCCTGTCCCTTCACGTCCTCAAAGTCCACAGGATAGTTGAGGCTTTCCCGGAACAGCCTGTCCAGGTCCACCCGGGTCGGTTGGATGGAGGAGGTGCCGTTCAGAATGGCTACCACGTCCCTTAAGCTCCTCGCTCCCGCCACCCGGATGTTCCCTGCCAGCGCCGCCTCCCGGGCGTTCTGTCTGGGAACGATGAGCCCCTTCACCCCCGCCTGGGAGGCCGATATGGCGATGGGGAGGGCACCCCTGATAGGCCGGAGGGATCCGTCCAGGGCCAGTTCTCCCAAAAGCCACAGGGCGTCCAGGTGCGAAGGGCTGATCTTCCCCAACGCGGCCAGGAGCCCGACGGCGATGGGGAGGTCGAAGGCGCTCCCCTCCTTCCGGATGTCCGCCGGGGCCAGATTGATGATGGTCTTCTTCGAAGGAAACTCAAACCCGGAGTTCTTGATGGCCGCCACCACCCGTTCCTTGCTCTCTTTGACGGCCCCTTCAGGGAGACCCACGGTGATGAACCGGGGGATAGGCGACGGGGTGAGATTGGCCTCGATCTCCACCCGGTAGGCGTCGATGCCCAGGATTGCACTACTAAAGACCCGGGCATGGGCAGACGTTCGTGTTCCTACAGACCCCACCAGGGCAATTTACAAAATCAGTTCGGAGCAACAATGAAAAAAATAAGCTAAATTAGGTTTCTATTATTCTTTATGGTTCATAATAATCTCGATTCGATCATGACATGCTCTTCTATCGGGGTATGTCGTGGATACACCATGTTCGTCTTTGCTGCCGAGCCTTCCCCGGTTAGGAAACCCCGGGGCAGGAAATGACGCCGCGGATGGCGAGGTAGGGAAGGAGAAGATAGAGAACGGAATCCCGGACGAGATAGAAGGCAAAAAAGGCAACCAGAATCACCCACCCTTTCTTCCGAATCAGGAGCTTAAATCCACCCTCCCGGTAGATGGATCGCCACTCACGGACGATCTTAGGCAGGAACAGACGCACTCCTAGTCCGATGTGGTGTCGGGCTTGCCGAACAGGCTCTCGTATTTTTCCAGGAGGGTCTGACCTTTCATCCGGGACCTGAGGTAGGCGTAACTCAGAGCCTCGTGGAAAGGGAGGTCCTTGAACTCATCCTGACGGTAAAAGTCATCAATCCATTCGATGAACACGGAGGCGCCTCTTTCCTCCAGAAGTTCGAGCACATTGTAGGCAAGTTCCGCCCGGTTTTTGTAGTACCACTGGGTAAACTCGCCCCTGCCCGTCTCCTCAACCAGGGAGGTGTGGGTGTCGTAGACCTGGGTCAGGTAAGCGAACAGATACAGTTCTTTTTCCTCGGGTTCAAGGGTCTTCCAATAAAGGACGATGGGTGAATACTGACGCTGGGCGAGGGCGGGGACTAGGGCGATGGTCATCACCAGGGCCAAACCAAGGATACGCCTGCCGCTCATGGGTTATCCCTCGGGGGGTTCTTTGTTGTTCCCGGAGCCTTCTTCCTCCAGGAGTTCCAGGAGCCGCTCGATGGCCTGGGATTCGTCCACCCGTCCCAGTTTCTTGCCATCCTTGTAGATGAGGCCTCCCCCTTTTCCAAAGGCGATACCCATGTCGGCGTGAGTGGCTTCTCCGGGACCGTTTACGGCACACCCCATGAGGGCTAGAGTCATGGGTGTTTTCACGTTCTGGAGTCTTTCCTCCATCTCGGCGGCGATCTTGAAGAGATCCACCTCCAGCCTCCCACAGGTGGGACAGGCCACCAGAGTGATGCCCCGGCTGGCCAGACCCAGCGATTTCAAGATTTCATACCCCACCCGGACCTCTTCCACCGGGTCATCCGTGAGACTCACCCGGATGGTGTCCCCGATGCCCTCGGACAAGAGGGTGCCGAGGCCCACGGCGGACTTGATCGTCCCGCTCCGGCTGGGTCCCGCCTCAGTGACGCCCAGGTGAACGGGATAGTTGTAGTTGTCCGCGAACAACTGATAGGATTCTACCATCAGGCGAACATCGGAAGACTTCAAAGAAACCACGATATCGGTGAACCCGAATGCTTCACAGATTTCGATGTGGCGCCGGGCACTTTCCACCATAGCCCTGGGAGTGGGATAGCCGTATTTCTCGATGAGGTCCTTTTCCAGGCTCCCCGCATTCACCCCTATTCGGATGGGCAGCCCAGCCGCGCTGACCTTACCGAGAACGGCCTCCACCCTCTCCCGGCTACCGATGTTGCCAGGGTTGATGCGAATTTTGTCGGCACCGGCGTCCACGGCGGCAAGAGCCATCCGGTAGTTGAAATGAATATCTGCCACCAGGGGAACGCTCATCCTTTTCTTGATCTCAGGTAGGGCCTTTGCTGACTTCTCATCCGGAACCGTGACCCGGATAATCTGACAGCCGGCCTCCTCCAGCCGCTCGATCTCCTTCAACGTGGCGGTAACATCGTGGGTCTTGGTGGTGGTCATGGACTGCACGGGTATGGGGGCACCTCCTCCGATGGGGATATTCCCCACCATGACCTGGCGCGTTATTCGCCGCTGGATGGGCTGGGTTGAGTCCATCTTTCGTGCAAACTTATCAATCAGGCCCCTCAAAACCAATCGAAATGACCTTGGGAACTGGGGGTCGCGTCGTGCGGGACGTCCCCCTCATGGAAAAGATGTTTTCGTACTTTTTCCCGATAAAATCGGGATACCAAAAGAAGCAGCGGCTGAACCAGCCTCCCTCCTGTGCCTCCCGCCCGGGCGGGACGGAAAGAAAGGTTTTCTGTGACACACGAAAGGGGGTCTCGGGTCCCCCGGAGAAAACACTCTTTGACGCCTCAATCGGAATCCGTGAGGGAATAGGGAGTATCGAGATACTGGCGGGCTTTTTCCATGGCGGACGTGTGATTGTCCAAGGCCAGGGCCGCCCTGTAGTCGGCCACGGCGTGCTCCCTTTCTCCCCGTAAGTCGTAGATTTTTCCCCTCAGAAGATAGCCGAATCCCAGGGGCGTGTCCAGTTCGGCGGCAAAACTTTCGATGGAGTTCGTGACCAGTGCCAAAGCGGTGTCCAAATCTCCCTGGACGAACCTGAGGAGAGCCTCCTGATAGGTCAACGTAGGTTCCCAACCTTTCCTGGGGAAGGAAGAAAGTTCATCCAACATGACCCGGGTGAGTCGCAGGTTTTCTTCCGCTTCCCTCAACCGGCCGACCCGGATGAGGGATTCTGTCACCAGGTGGTTTGTGTACAGGCTTCCCGGAAAATGATTCCGGAGTTTCGTGGCGATGTCCAAAGCGGCATCGTAGTCATCTCGAACCCACAGAGTGATAAAGGCTAGAATCCGGCTGGCCTCGACCCAGGCATATTCACCTTCTCGAGCCGCCAGCTCGATCTGTGCCAGCCCCACTTCCGTGTCGGCCTCAATTCCCAGGATTCCCGCCAGAAACCGGACCACTGCGGAGGTGGTCCCCGCATAGAAATTGAGAAGACCGATGGGCAAATACGCATCCTTGATTTCGGGATGCGATCGCTGAACGACCCGGATAAGCCGGTACCCTTTCACTCCCTGCAACAGGACCCCCAGCCATTCCTTTTTCGCCAGATGCACCCGGGCCATGAGTCCTTTGGATGCGCCCAAGAACAGGACATAACTGGGATCATCAGGATACCTCTCAGCCAGATCCTCGTAGAGGGGAATAATCTCATCCAGGGAGGTTTCCAGGACCTGATAGCTTATTTCGAATCCCTCAAAATGCCGGATCCTGAGCCATCGAGAAACTGCCCAGGAGAAATGGACCGCGGGATGCCCGGGATAGTCGACCCGGGCAGAACTCAGGACGGAAACGGCCCTGTCGAATTCGTAATTGTAAAAAGCCCGGATGCCCTCCCAGACCGCGTCCTCGCCTGGTCTATCCCTTCCGTCGGTCCGGGACGGACTGGCGTCGGAAGGGAAGGAAAGCAGTGAGGAAGCCAGGAGAATCAGGGTACAGAAAACCGAGGAGAAAGGGTTCACAACAGGAGACGAATTCAGTGACGGTAACGGATGAATGTGGAACTAAGAGTGGCTAAGACCCGGACCTCCGCCGGGCAAGCAACAACCAGCCCTGAGCACTGTTGTCCTCCGGTTGGATGGACAGGCTCTTCTCCCACGCGGCCACCGCCATCTCCTTTTCGCCCATGAACCAGTAGGTGACACCGAGCCCATTGTAGATGTCCGGGTCGCCCGGGCGAAGCTCAATGGCATCCTGGTAGGCCTTCAACGCCTCGCCGTACAGTCCGTGTTCCTGATAGTAGTGTCCCGCGGTTTCCAGGGCACCGCCCAGCCATTCCCCGGATCTTGGGTTTACCGAGATGGCGTTGGAGAACGTTCGCCTGCTTAAGTCGGTGAATCCGTTCCGTGAGTATTCCAGACTCAGAATATAGTACACCTGGGGAAGGCGAAGCCGGACTTCAGGATGGTTTGGCGCATACCGGAGCAGGTCCTCCCACGCCGAGGCAGCTTTCGCCCATTCGTATGCCTTGAAATAACTCAGACCCTGTTTGAACCGAAGACCCACATCGCGGGGGTCCTTGGCCAGACTGCTTTCGTAGGTAATAGCAGCATACAGATAGTTCCCCTCGTCAAAATAGAGATCGGCCAGGGCTACGCTCGAGGACGGAACCGTTTCTTCCAGGGCCATGCCTTCCTTGAAGCGTTTCTTGGCTTCCTCCAAGTCCCCCATCTCCCGGTAAGCCTGACCGGCCAGAAAGGGAAAAACCGGATTGTCCGGGTATTGACTCTTCCCTTCCGAAGTCAGGGTTATGACGTCTTCGTAGGACCCAGATTCAAGCTTTTCCCGGGTCTCCTGGAGCAGACGGGCCGCGCCTCCCGGCTGTTCCTGAGCCGCCTTCTTCATCAAGTCGGAGGCCATCTCCCTACCCATGTCCTCCTGGGAGAAGATAGACAATGCGTTCAATGTGGCAAGGTGATTGGGATCGATTTCAAGGGCCTCCTGAAAAGCAAACTTCGCCTTCCGGGGCTGACCCATTTTGGCGTACAGAGAACCCAGAAAATAGTGGAAGTCCGGGTTGGAGGGATTGGACGCGATCATTCTCAAATAGATATCCTTGGCCTTGGCGACCATTCCTTTGTTTTCGTACTCCAGAGCTAGACTCCGCTGTGCCCTCCAGTCCTCCGGTTTCTCCGTTACTTTTCTTTCCGCTTCCACCAGCCTGTCCCGGCCCGGGGTTGAGGCGGACAGTTTTTCAAAGGGTCTCAACGCCTTCTGAGCCCTTTCCATTTCCCGACGGAGACCATCCAGCCTGGCACTCATCTGTGAAAAGCTGCGCGAAATCTTGGCCATATCCACCGGCTCTGCCGCAGGGGGCAAAGGCCTGGATACCCCTCGCCTGGGGGAGCGTCCGGCCTCCTTCCCGGTTGCTGCCCCCCGGCTTCGTCTTTGGGACTGGGAACGTTTCTTCAGCATGGCCGTAAGTTTGGATACGTAGGATTTCGTTTTCTTGTTGGGATAAAGCTTCTGGGCCCGCTGGAAATCTTTCAACGCGCCGGCGTAGTCCCTGGCCTTGAGTTTCTTATTCCCCCGGTTGACGTACTGCTTGGCCAAGGCCATTCGCTTTTCTCGAGACAGGTTTTGAACCGATGTGGGCTGCTTCTGGCGGCTCCGGTTCTGCCTGGATTGGACCGCCGTCAGAGGAGGCTCCGCTCCGGGGAGCATGTCAGACATCGCGGCCGCCAACACGAAAACGACCG
>JBHIAI010000189.1:0-1998 GCA_046861655.1 Fidelibacterota bacterium
TCATTTCCAGACGGTCTTCCGTTGAGGTAATATGGGTCCTGCCCGTGCCGTCGGCGTTACTGACATAGATATCCGAGGAAAGGTACCGATGCCCGTCATCTGTGCTGATCATGTAGGTTAATCTATCGCTGGTGGGGGCCCAGGCGGGTCGATACCCCGTCCCCAGATCAACGGCGTTCTGGCCGTTGATGGAGGTAACCCACAGATGCCCCCCCATTATCTCGAAGGCCATCTTCTTTCCGTCGGGGGAAACCGTTAGATTCAATTTGTGTCCTTTGACCGCCTCAACAATCTCCCGGCGTTTTGTGGGAAGGGAATGGATCACGATTCTGTCTCCGTCGGACAGGACGATTTCTTGAGGCGTCACCTCCGAAAGCTCCGCCCGGGTCCCACCCCGTTCCGCAGGGAAGGACTCGATACTCTTGTCTCCCACCAGAAAAATCTTCTTCCCATCCTTTGACCACCGTGGAGCCCCCGTGGGAGTGGTCGAGTAGTCGGTAATCAGGTTTTTCTGTCCAGAGACTGGATCGAAGACGACAACGGCGTTGTACCGTCGCCGGTTCTCGTATTTCGAAACGACGGCGAGTATCCTGTCCCCCCCGGGGGACCATCGCATCGCTGACCCAGCACCGGGATCTTCTGAAATCACGGCTGTTTCCCCCCCGGGAAACGAAAGGAGATAGATACCCCGATAATTCCTTCCCGTGACGGCCAGGGTCGTCCCGGCAGGTGACCACTGGGGTGCCATGAGATAAGGATCCCCTCCGTGGAGCTCCAGGGGAAGGCCTATCACCTCTACAGCCAGTGAGTCACCGAAGAGAGGGGAGAGCGTCAGGAGGGCAAAAAGGCTAAGGGTTTTCATGATGGGCTGGCCGATCAAATATACGTACGATCCCCAACATTCTCCACGGTAACCGACATCAGGATGGGAACAAAGATCCTGGTGCTCAGCGATGGTGATGAGGATGGGTTATCATTCTGATCCCGCCGGGGCGGGATCTCCGCTTCGCTCCGACAGTGGGCAGTGTTCAGAAGCAAACTGAGAATTACGTATGGCGAATTACGCCTTACGAATGACGCATTACGAATTACGAATCACGAATTACGCACTACGTATCACACTAGAGCGTTATCTCAAAACCCAGGGCCCAGTTGGCGGATTGAAACACATCTCCCATGGACCTGACAAACACCCTGGCTCCGGAGGGATGTTTGTAGGTAATACCGAAACGCTGTTGGATGGAGCGACTGAACATCTTTGCCGGATCGGACGTGTATTCCTCATACCGGTCGATCTCTATGTCTTCCACGATCAGGTTGCCGTTTCTCCACCTGCGGGTGATTCGTTCGGGATAGAGGAGTTTCCCTTCGGAATTCTGATCCGTCAGGGTCAAAGTGAGATCGGTTCCCAGAAGCACAGACAGCCCAGACACCACTTCCACCTTCACAGCGATGGGGAGAAAAAGAGACCATTTCTCGTAAGTACTTGTGACAAGGTAGCGCTTATCGTGTCTGTACAGGTCCCGGTATTCCACATCCTGGTACAGGGTGTAACTGTCCCACCGGTGTGACCTGTAATCGGAGAATTCGTCGTAGGTCTGTTCGAAGGTGTGATAGTCAATCAGAAGCCCCACGAACCCGGACCAGTCCTGCTTCGAACCATACAGGAGAGAAGCAAACCACCGCCAGTTTTCCTGGGTCTCCTCCCCTGACCCCTCCAGGTTTCCCTCCCGGCTGCTGTGGGATTCGTTGCGCTGAAAATGGTACGCCGGATAATCCCACCGGTCATAAGTCCGGTCACCGTACGTGGTGTCCGAGGAGGCCACCGAACCGGACACATCTACGGTCGACCGTGAGCCGTAGAGAAATGAGCGTACCTGGATCCGTGGAGAAATCTCTCTTTCAAAGGTCAGGGTGATGTTGGGTCTGTTGCCCTGGGACGAGTAGGTCTCCCGGCTTTCTAATGAATACTCGCTGATGCGGTAGTAGGTCGAGTCC
>JBHIAI010000190.1:0-1992 GCA_046861655.1 Fidelibacterota bacterium
CAGTTCAAGGTCGTCCCTATCGGGGGATTCACCCTGGAGTTTTAGGGGAGGGAGGTCCGGCAGATGGTGTACGTGTTGTGGGTCGGACTGTTCCTACTCATGGTCCTGGCCGGGGGGGTCTTCTTCTGGGTCCTGAGGCGTCCCCAGTCAGGGGACGGGGAAGACGCCGATGATCTTGTGGAGTGGGACTGTCCCCAGTGCGGGTTCCGGGTGCAGATGGGGACCGAGTGCATCTACTGCGGGGAACAAAGACCGGGGGGATAGGATGGGGCTTGTCGAGGAGGCACAGATGTCGTAATTTTTTCGGTCCTGCTTACAGAACCATGAATGTTAAGCTCATACACAGCAACCGCCATTCCGTTCTGATGGAGGTTACGGTTCCCTGGGTCGAGCTGGAAGACTCTTACGAGCGGACAATTTCCCGTTTCCGGCAGGGGGTGAAGCTGGCCGGTTTCCGCAAGGGAAAGGTGCCCCGACGGGTCCTTCTTCAGCATTACCGGTCCGACATACAGGCCGATTTTGTTCAGGAATCCGTAGATTTGTTCTACCGAACGGCCGTGAAGGAGAAGGAGATTTCTCCCGTGGGTCAGGCAAAGATTGATAGAGTGGAAGTCCGGGAGGGGCAGCCTCTCACCTTCACGGCTTCCGTTGAAGTTGAGCCCAGTGTGGACCTTCCAGACTATCGAAAGAAGTTGCGGGTGAAAAAGAACGTGTACGTCCCGGATGAAGAAGACGTGGACATTTACCTGAAAGAGCTCCAGCGTCAGCATGCAGAACTGAAGACGGTGGAGTCGGGATCAAAGTCCGGTCACTTTCTTCTGGTGGATATGCAGGAAGTGGATCCGGGGGGAATTCCCATCGTGGGCCGGAAGGTTGAGGACCGGTATATCGTAGTTGGGGAGGGTCTGTTCGGGGGAGAAAACCTGGAAAAGCTGACGGGATTGAAGGCGGGCGACAGGACGGTCATTTCCGCTTCAGATGGGAATCAGTCCAACCCGATGATGTACGAAATCACTGTGAAGAATGTGCAGGAGGAAATCCTGCCTGAGTTTGACGAGGAGTTTATCAGAGGGGTGGACAAGTCCGCCGCCACTCTGGACGATTTGAGGGATGTGGCCAGGGAGAGGATTCAGGAACGGCTGGACCGTCAATCCGAGGCCAGGCTAAACGAAGCCCTGATCGATGCCCTGGTCCAGCGTACGGATGTGGAGGTTCCCCCTGCCATGCTTGAAAGCTACCTGGCCAAGGCGGTGGAAGATTCCGGGGGGCGAAACGGTGCCACTGTGGATGAGGAAGAGCTGAGGAACGAAATGAAACCAGGGGCGGTGAAAAACCTCAAGTGGTACCTGATTCGAAAAGCATTGATCGAAGCCGAAGGTCTTGAGGTTACAGAAAAAGAAGTGTCTCAGCGGGTGGACGAAATCGCAAACAGGCCGGAGGTGGACGAACGGACAGTGCGAAGGTTTTACCGGACGCCTTCCAACCGCGATCACCTTCGCGAGGACATTCTTGATGAAAAGCTTTTCGATCTGCTCAAGTCCCTGGCGAAGATTGAAGAGGTGAGGATTCATACCCGGGAGGTCAGAAAGCAGGGGGTAGCTTCTTCTGAACCATTTAGGAAAGGACTGTCATGAGCATAGAATCTCAAGTGATACCCATCGTTGTTGAACAGACAGGGAGGATAGAGCGGGCCTACGACATCTATTCCCGTCTCCTCAAGGAGAGAATCGTGTTTCTGGGAATGCCCATTGACGACAACGTGTCCAGCCTGGCGATTGCCCAGCTTCTGTTCCTGGAGGCGGAGAACTCGGACAAGGATATTTTCCTCTATGTCAACACTCCGGGAGGATCCGTGACGGCCGGATTGGGTGTCATCGATACCATGAACTACATCAAGCCGGATGTGTCCACCATTTGCATGGGACAGGCGTCCAGTATGGGTGCCGTTCTGCTTGCCTCGGGCACGAAAGGGAAGCGCAGTGCTCTTCCCAA
>JBHIAI010000080.1:0-8339 GCA_046861655.1 Fidelibacterota bacterium
CCGTCAGCCTACGCATCACGGATTACGAATCATGCGTTCGAAGAGAAAATTACAACGGACCGCCCTTACTCCGAAGTTGAAAATCCCAGTGTCCTGAACCGGGGCACAAACCACATGCACATGGGGGATATTCGTTTTCTTCTGTGTAGTCTGTGCAATCTGTGGCAAGTTCTTTCCGTGCCCTGGAATATCCGCATCCAAAACGGCATCAAATCCATCGCCATGGCCGACCCCGGTCCCAATGCCATGGACGGGGCATTCCTGAACCGGCTTGTCCGCGAGATCGGGCCCCGAAACGGTGTCGACGGAGTGATCCTGACAGGAAACGGCCGGTTCTTCAGCGCTGGACTGAATCTGGTTCGACTGGTTAACACACCCCGGGAAGAGATCAAACAGGTCATCACCGCCTTCAGCGACCTCCTGACCCAGATCATGACCTTTTCCGGACCCGTCATCGCCGTGGTCAACGGCCACGCCGTGGGAGGAGGGTGCCTTCTGGCCCTTAGCTGTGACACGCGGATCGGCACCGAAGGGAACTACAAGATGGGCATAAACGAATTCGATCTCGGAGTGCCTCTTCCCCCTGTGAGCCTCCTGGCCATCCGGAAGGAAATCTCTTCTGAACGGGAAACGGAGTTGATGACCCCTGGAATCCTTTTCCCGCCGGAGGAAGCCCTGGCAGCGGGACTCCTGGATGAACTCACGACTGCTGACATGGCCCTTGCCAAAGCCCATCAGATTGCCAGACGACTGAGTTCTTCCCTCCGGTTTCTGTGGAGATCCAAACGGGAGCAGGTGAGCAAGGAACTGGAGATACTGAAAAGGGAACCGGGCTTTCCCGACAGGTTCGCCGATCAATGGATGAATCCCGCTACCCGCAGGAAAATCAAAACGGCGGTGCAAAAGCTTAAGAAGACCTAGTCCTGTGTCAACATGATCATGGTGCTTGTCCCTGAACTGATTCCTGAATTCCTTCTGATCTTTCCCACCAGAAAATAATATATTTGGACCAGAGACCATCATCTGAACCCGGCCGCTGCCGGGTTTTCACACCATGGGGAGGAGGTCATCCATGAAGAAGACTGCCGCCGGATTCTTCCTGGGAGTAATGCTCTCAGCGGGCCTGTTCGCGCTGGTTGCAGCTCCACCGGTCCAGGAAGATTCCATCAGGATCTACATGGACCGGTTGGAACAGGTGATCCGGGATGAAATAGCCCAGAACATCACCGCAGGCCGGTTCCAACTTCAGTCCTTCAGCATCGAAAGAACGCACTGGCACTACATGCTGGATACCAGCACAGGGGAACTGTACCGCATGGAGCTTGGGCGGACTCCCGACAGGAGCGATTGGGTGCTCATGGCCACCGGAATGATAGAGCCCGTTGTCCCTGAGGGGGATTAGTTTCCTCAAGCATGCCCCCCAGAAAGCGAAGCGTCAGGGAGATTTCCCATCTTCAGGAACCGCGATTGTCGAGGGAGCAGTACGCCCATTTCCGGGAGGGAATCGACCTTCTCAACCGGGGGAAGTACTGGGAAGCTCATGAGTCCTGGGAAGATGTCTGGAAAACTATGACGGACCGGCCGGAAGACGACGGGGAAATCATCCTCAGGGGACTGATTCAGTTTACCGCCGGGCTCCATGGGCTTTCCGTGGGCAAACGCCAAGGGGGAACCTCCAACCTCCAGAAAGCCCGGGAGAAGCTGGAGCTCTTTCCGGGCCGGTTTCTGGGCGTTGATCTCAACGATATCGTCTCGTTCATCCGTAAGTCCCTGCACACCCCCGGGGAACTTCCCGGGTACCAGATACATTAGGACTCACAAGCGATGAGCCCCAGGAATCGATTCCTTCGAAAGCTTCGCCTCCCGTTAGTCTTATCAGGCCTCCTAACGGGGGTTCTATCTTGTGGGGAGACATCCGGCCTGACGCTCAAGGCGGTAAGAGCCCAGGATATCTGGGAGCACCTCAGGAACAACTCGCAGGCCACCGCCGTGCTGGTCAATGTGTGGGCCACCTGGTGCGCACCATGCGTTGAGGAGTTGCCCATGATTCTGGATCTGGGGAAGGAGTACAATGCCGGGGATCTCGAGATTCACCTGGTGAGTGTGGACTGGCTGAGCGAACGGGAGATGGCCAGAGCCTTTCTGGAGGAAAAGGGTGTGTCGGGTGTCTCTTTTATCAAGAATCAGGATGACAACGAGTTCATCGATGCCCTATGGCCGGAATGGACCGGAGCCGTCCCTTTTACCCTCATCTATTCGACAAACGGGAAAAAAGTCGTAGATTTCTGGGAGGGCAAGAAGTCCCGTGATCATTTTGTGTCCGCCATAGAACGGGTACTTGAAACACGACGGGGAGGTGCGTAATGATGCGTGTGTATGGGTATTTGGCAGGTGCTGCCGTCAGTTTTTCCCTTATTCTGGGAGCAGAACTGGACCTCGGTTCGGATATTCCCATGGGAGACGTGGAGATGATGGATGTCAGCGGTGAAAGGGTCAGTCTCCAGGAGGCCATGGGACCCAATGGACTTCTGGTCATATTCTCGTGCAACACCTGTCCCTGGGTGAAGGCCTGGGAGGACAGGTACCTGTCCATTGCTGACGCCTATTTGCCCAAAGGGATAGGCATGATCGCCATCAATTCCAACGAGGCTTTCCGGAGAAGGGGGGACAGCCTGAAGGACATGAAGGGGCAGGCGGAAGAGATGGGATACGACTTCTACTACACTCTGGACCGGGATTCCCGGCTCGCCAGGGCCTTCGGGGCCACACGGACTCCCCACGTTTTCCTCTTCAATCCTCAAGGAGAACTTGTGTACAGAGGGGCCATTGATGACAACGCCCGGAATGCAAACAAGGTCAAACAGCCTTACCTTTCCAACGCGATCGACCAGATGCTCTCCGGGAAACCGGTGTCGGTGACCTCTACCAAGGCCCTGGGGTGCACCATCAAATTCGCCGCAGAATAGGCATTTCTTTCAAGGAAAGATCGACCCCACCTGCACCGCTCCAGCCGGGTTTCTTATTTACAGGAATTCAGCCGCGGTGTACATTTCCGTTTGAGGGCAGAACCATGGTTCATAGAGACATTTTCCCTGTTTTGCTGTCCCCGAAGGTATCAGATTATCGATACAGGTTTCAGGATTCTGTCACAGTTTCAGTAAACAGTAGTCGGTGAGGGTTTCTGGCACACTCTTTGATGGTATTCCGGGCGAGTGCCATTAGATTGGTTTTATTCATGACAAGAGAATCCCTGTTCCTGCTTATCCTGACGATTTTAGTCTCCACTTATGGAAGGACTCAAACCTCTCTGGAGTTGTTGGGGCTCGAGGGCAAGGAGATTACCTCCATGGAGATGTGGGAAGAGGTGATCGTGGTGGGAACCAACGGCGACGGTGTCTTCTACCAGGTCCTGGACAATCTTCCGGATTCCGGATGGGTCCATATAGGACTGGAGGGGAAGCACGTGACGGCCGTCTATCCGCATGACACTGGACCTGGACCCGTAAGCTGGGGAGTGGCAGCCGGTGTTTTGCCTCCGGAAGATGATTCGATCTATGTGTACTGCAGCGTTATGGGCGGGGAGTTTACCCCGAACACCCTGGGAATCTCCGATACCTTGACTGAACAGGTATTCAGTCTGGCCGGATTCCCCGATCCGTCCATTTGCGGTGAAAAGTATGCCGCCACCGGTGGGGCTCTCTACCGGCAGATGTGGGGAGATTCATTGTGGGTCCCTGTCTATGAGAAAAAAGGTGGGGAAGGATCGGGTGTAACCCACGTCAAGACCAGGGAGGACGCCCGGGGCATAGTCCTGGCGGGAGGCAGTGAGGGAATTACCGGTATCCTTCTGCTCGAATCCAGTGATTTCGGCGACACGTGGGAGTATCTCGCCCCACCGGGACCTGCACTCGCTTTTGACTTTGACGTAAATCTGGAGGGGGACCTTCAAACGGTTTTCGTAGTTCACGGGGATGAGATCAGTCGTTCTCTGAATGGAGGGGAAACATGGGAGATCGTGTTCGATGAGGAAATGAACCCGGGGTTCTCGATCCGGGATATTCACTTTTATTCCTTAACCGGAGTGTTGCTGGCTGGCGGGATCAAAATCGCCATGATCGAATCGCAAGCGGTTCTTATGGCCAGCAGTGACCTGGGGGAGTCTTGGGACATTCTTTACCTGCAGGATATGGGTCCGATAGTGAGCGTGAGTCTAGCCCCCGATGGATATGCCTATTTTGCCATTCCCCAAAGCGGTGTCTTTCGGGTTTCCCTAGAAGATCTATCTGTGGTTCCGGACTACGTTCCCGAGTCATTCGTCCTTCACCAGCCCTACCCCAATCCCTTCAACCCCAGCACCACCCTTGAGTTTTCGCTTCCACAGGCCGGGCTCGTGACGTTGACCGTCTATGATCTTTTGGGAGGGGAAGTCGAGACCATCGTAAATCAGCGCATGCGTGCTGGTAATCACACGGTCCGGTGGAAGGCAGGCAACATCCCTTCAGGAATTTATTTCGTGACGATGGAAAGCGACGGTTTCCTTGAAGCAAGGAAAGTGACGGTGCTAAGATAGGGAGCGTCCGGGGTTTTGATCCGTTAAGCTATCGGAGACTCAGAATGGGTAGGATCGTCATGTCAGTGATAGCAATTCTCGCACTTCTGCTCGTCTCTTGTTCAAATCCCGCTTCCGATTCGGATACGGAAGCGATTCCAGCCGGTGCATACAAATACAGGGCCTATGACAGCACCGGCACAAAAGTTGTGGAAGGCTGGTTCAGGTTGGACCTTCAGGATTCAAGCTCTTTTGAAGGTGAATGGCATACTGAAGCAGTCGGCAGTCCAGAGAATACCGGCCATCAGGTTGGGGATGGGAACCTGATAGGACACCTTCAGGTGGATAACAGAATCTGGCTAAACTTCAATCCTGGATGGAGGGACAATAACGTGTTCCTGTACGGCGACTACTCGATCGATGACATATCCGGTTCCTGGATTTGGGAAACGTTCGTAGGGGTAACGAACCACGGAACCTTTGAAGCAGAAATGCAGTGACCTACAAAGCAGTGCGCCCAGGTCTCCCTGGCCGGGAACTTAAGGTTCGTCTCTGGATTCTTGAATCTCACCAGGCGGCTGGCTGGGATTGCGCCGGTTGCGCCACCACCGGGCCAGGACGGCGTCTAGGCTGTACCTACCCGGTCCCACCATGAACACACCGGTGAGCACAAACAGATTCTTCAGGGCATGGGCCGGGGATCCCCTGCCGCTGGCGAAGTGTGACCAGGAGGCCATGAACATGGTGAATGCCAGCAGCAGGCACGCGGGCCGGAAGAAAAGACCGAGGGCAATGAGAATGCCGCCGATGGATTCTGAAAAGGCAGCCAGAAACCCGAAGACCGTGTGTCCGAAGTCGATTCCGATGTGGTTCATGACCTTTCCATAGTTTGCCCACCCTTCAGCGCCCCCAACCAGTTTGCTCCAGCCGTGAAAGTAGGTGAAGCTCAATCCGAACCCGGCCCGAAGGACCAACAGGCCCAGGTCCTGCCATTTCGCCCACACCGTTGTCATAAGCCTGGCCTTTCTCCTTCCAGGGTTTTCACCCGGGTGCTTTGCATTTTTGATTCCATCGCCCGGTAAATTTAGTCCATTCCCAGGCCAACTCCACGGTATCCGTGACATCTCCGGGCCAGTCCACAGTCTACCCAAAGGCATCGGGATGAAATCTGTCTCTGAGGGATGTTTTTTCAATGGACGGAACGCCGACTTGTTCCTTTGACCCCCAACGGGGATTTTGTGTTTACAGGAAGCCTCCGGAGGTGTAGATTTCTGATGAAGTACCGAACTGAACTGTACTATTGCGTTTTTCTAGCTGATTGTATGGATCGAGGGCATCAGATTCTGAAATAGGTTTCAGGAATCTGGTGGGAGGTCCCGGTGGGACACCCGATGGGATCTTCTGGCATACTCTTTGATTCTTTCCAGGCAGTCATGAAAAACTGGTTATTCATTTGCGGAGCCATCCTGATGGGATCGCCGCAGGCTTCCCTGTACGGGAGAATCATACAGGTCCCCCAGGATCAGTCTTCGATTCAGGCGGGGATCGATGCGGCGGTTGACGGAGACACGGTTCTGGTGGACACAGGCAGGTATGTGGAGAACATTAACTTCAAGGGAAAGAATATTGTTGTAGGGAGTCTGTTCCTGATCACAGGAGACACATCGTACATATCACAGACCGTGATTGATGGGGACAGTAGCGGTCATGTGGTGACGTTCACGAATGGAGAAGACTCAACGGCTGTCTTAAGCGGGTTTACGATCACTAACGCGTTTCTGGACTGGGGCGTCTATTGCGTCCAGTCGAATCCTTCCCTAACAAATCTGTCCATATCCGGAAATCAGGGAGGAGGACTTTACAGTGAGGGATCCAATTTGCGGGTTTTGTCATCCGCCATAAGAGAAAACTGGAGCGAGCAAGAGGGCGGAGGGATCCTGTCTGACTCATCGAATCTGCATCTTGAAGATGTTGAAATCAGCGGTAACGTGTCCACCACCTCCGGCGGGGGCATATTCGCACGACGCTCCAGCCTCTTACTAAAGAACACGAGGATTCTCGACAATGAGGCATGGGAGGGTGGAGCAGGAGGGATCTATCTGGATGATTCGGAATTGGAGTTTCAGGGGGGAACCGTATCGGGAAACAACGCTTTCTTCAGCGGAGGGGGAATCATATCCATCGGTTCCAGGGCTTTGTTTGAAAGCGTTTCAATCACACAAAACCGGTGTGATTACAGTGGGGGTGGACTGCTTGCCTCCGGATCGGAGATTGTTTTCAAGAATGGACTGGTAGCGGACAACGTAGCGGATTATTCAAGCGGAGGGGGATTCTTGTGCGTGGATACGAAATTGACGGTGGAGCGCTCCGCCGTCGTGTTTAACGATGCGGCTGATGATGGAGGAGGCATCAAGGTATTAACCACCCTTAAGTTCTCGGAATCCCCGATTTGGCCTCGGTCACTCCTGCTGAATGTGACCCTGGTGGGGAATATCGCTTCCCGAGGAGGGGGCGTATTCTGCTCAAACTCCGTGCACCCGATTGTGGTCAGTAGTATTCTCTGGGACAACTCTCCTCAAGAAATTGGTTTCGACGATTCTGCTTGGTGGCCAAGTTCGGTAACCATTACGCACTCGGATCTCCTGGGCGGCAGAGATTCCATTCTTGCCACTGACCGCGACTCAGTGAACTGGCTTGAAGGGAACATGGACGTGGATCCCCTGTTCGTCGATGTGGAAGGGAGGGATTTCAATCTTTCGCAGGGAAGCCCCGCGATCGATGCCGGAACGGCCTTCTTTGCCTGGGAGGGGGATACCCTTGTAGATCTTCCTGACACAGCCTATGAAGGGAATTCACCTGACATGGGTGCCTTTGAGTCGCCATTCTCGACAGGGATTGTGCTTGGTCACGCTTTCCCAGGAGAATTTGTTCTTCGGCAGAACTACCCCAACCCCTTCAATCCCACCACGACCATCGAGTTCTCCCTTCCTCAGAGCGGGTTCGTGACCCTAATTGTTTATGATCTCCTGGGGAGGCAAGTCGAAACCCTCCTGAACCTGCGGATGGACGCTGGCCACCACAAAGTCCGATGGAACGCCAGTAGCGTACCCTCCGGCATCTATTTCGTTAGGATGCAGGCTGGGGATCCCTCGACAAGCTCGGGACTGGTTTTCACCCAGACCCGGAAGGTGACGGTGTTGAGGTGACCGAAGGAATTCCAATACATGAATGTGGCGCCATCACTTTTCTTGGCAAGGAAGGTCGCTGAGATTCCTAGGGAAGCCTGAAATTGACGGGCATGGAGATCCAGACGGAGACGTTTTCGCCCTTAGCCTTGGCAGGGTTCCAGGTCGTACGACGCACCGCCTCCATGGCAGCCTCCACAAGACGGGGATCCCCCGTGCTGTCCTTAAGCAACTTGACCTGGGCCGTCGTTCCGTCTGCCAATACCCGCAGCTGAAGGATCACCGTTCCCTGAGAACCCTCCTTGAGGGATTCCTCAGGATAGATCAGCTGTTTCTGTATCGCCGCGAAGCCCCCCACAGGACTTGGGGGTGTATCGTACGGCACAAACTCGATACCCTCATCCTTAGCCAATTCAGGCGGAGCTTCCTGTTGGCCCAACGGAGAGTCTTTTGTCTGGCACTGAAAGGCCATACCCAGCATTGCAGTCATTATTCCTGCAATCAGGGTAACCTGTTTTTTCGGGGCCGGTACCTTCACATTTCCCTCCTTCCATTTTTTCAGATTTAACAGGCGTTGGACCAGACTCTCCCTGGTCTGAAGAAAG
>JBHIAI010000081.1:0-8249 GCA_046861655.1 Fidelibacterota bacterium
CTAACGTGGGAGCGTATTGGCATGAAGATTTGCCACATTGTCTTGAGTTTACTTGTTTTTCACGCAGTTGACGTCCGGGGTCAGGGCCCTTTTCAGGCCATGAATCCCAACATTGGGGTTATCGGCGATTTTTCCTACCGGAACCGTTTCAACGTCACGGGGCCGGAAGACGGATTTCATTTCAATGAGGCGGAGATATCGTTCCGCATGGTTTTGGATCCTTTCGCCCGGGCAGATTTTTACGTGGCGGTTGTCCCTGAGGAGGGAGTGGAATTGGAAGAGGGTTTCCTTACCCTTCTGTCCCTTCCCTTTTCCTTCCAGGCCAGAGTAGGTCACTTCAGGAATGCCTTCGGAAAATTCAATCTGACCCATCCCCCAGAAACCCCCCTGGCCCTCCCTCCTCTTCACCTCGCCAACTATTTCGGCGAAGAGGGACTCGCTGAGACAGGAATCTCCGTCAGTACGATTGTCCCCAACCCCTGGGGGATCTACCTGGAAACCAGTCTGGACGTCCTGAATGGGGATAATCCGGTAAGCTTCGGCTCAGCCATAGGCGATAGGCCCTCATACCTGGCCCACCTGAAAAGTTTTGTGGATGTAACCGAGAACAGCAACGTAGAGTTTGGACTATCGGCTTTGACGGGTTCTCACGGCTCCCCGGAGACTCACACAACCCGGCTTTTTGGTGGGGATGCTATCTACCGTTGGAAACCCTTGGGCAGAGGAAACTATCGATCCTTTACCTTTCAATGGGAAGGTTTGGCCAGCCTGAGACAAGGGGAAGGAGAGACCGTTGAGAGTTTTGCCCTGTTTGTTTTTTCCCAGCTTCAGCTGTCAAAACGGTGGTTTGTGGGGGTGTCCTACGACCGTTCGGGTCTTCCGGAAAGTCAGAACAGTATTGAATGGCGAACTTCGGGGTTGGTCACCTTCTGGCCCAGTGAGTTTCAGACGGTCAAGGTTCAGGTGGCACACGCCCGTCGGAATTTCTCCTCTTCAAGAACCGTCAATTCGGTTCACTTTCAGTGGACGTTTGTGATCGGAGCCCACGGTGCCCACAAGTTTTAGTCGGAGGAATACGATGATAAAACACGAACGGCTGGGATCTTTCAGGGCAGCCTGCCTTCTCATATCCGCCGTCATTCTGGTGGTCCCCAGGGTCACGGCGAAGCCCAGAATTGACGTGGTAACCACGTTGCCGGACCTGGCAGTTATCGTCCAGGCTGTCGGCGGAGACAGGGTAGCCGTCTACTCCATTGCCCGGGGTTACCAGGATCCTCATTTTGTTGACGCAAAACCCAGTCACATCATGAAGCTTCAGCGGGCCGATCTGTTTATTCAGATTGGTCTGGACCTGGAAATCGGATGGGCTCCCTCCCTCCTGGAAGGTGCCCGAAATCCGAACATTCTCTGGGGCGCAAGAGGATACGTGGATGCGTCCAAGGATATCCCCCTGCTCCAGGTACCCACCCTTCCCGCCGCACAGCTCAGGGCGGAAGGTGACATTCATATCTATGGCAATCCCCATTACTGGTTGGATCCGGAGAATGGGAAGATCATTGCCCGGAATATTCTGGAGGGACTGGTAAGAATCTCCCCTGATGATGCCCCGTATTTCAGGACCAATTTGGACAGGTTTACTGAGGAACTGGACACGGCCCTGGAAGAATGGATGGACATGATGAGACCCTACGGTGGAACAAGAATCATCGCGTTCCACAACAGCTGGCCCTACTTTGAGACTCGTTTCGGTGTCACTATTGCTGGCTTTGTGGAACCCAAGCCAGGTATTTCACCCACCCCAAAACACGTCATGAAGACCATTGAAAAAATGAAAAGGGAAGACATACGGGTGATCATCATTTCTCCATACTACTCCCCCAGGATCGCCCGGCGAATTGTTAACGAAGTGGGAGGACTTCTTGTGGAATTGGCCCCCTCGGTGGAAGGGGCGCGGGGTGTGAATTCTTATTTTGATCTTTTTGACCACAATATCCGGAAGCTGGTAGAAGCGTTCGAGGAGGTTAGGCGTGAGACGTCATCGGGAGGGAGCGAATAGGGATGTTTGAAATGTTCAATCTGACTTTCATGGTGTACGCCCTGGGTGCCTCGCTCATCATGGGCCTGGTTCTGGCCTATCTGGGGATTCATGTTGTGGGGCGGGGAATCGTGTTCGTGGACCTGGCCATCGGTCAGATTTCGTACCTGGGAGTGGCATTCGCCGGTTTCATGGCATGGAACGAAACGAGTATCGCCTTCCTGTTCACCCTGGTGGGATCGGTAGTCTTGTCGTTCATCCGGGTGAAGGATAAACGGCTGAAAGTGGAAGCCATCATCGGCATCTTCTACGCAGCGTCATCGGCCCTGACGGTACTATTCATCTCCAAAACCCCGCACGGTGAAGCCGATATTCAGGAGGTCTTTTTCGGAAATCTCCTTGGAGTGACCCGCCAGGATCTCATCACCATGGGGATCGTTTTCGGTACACTCGGTCTGCTTCACGGTCTTTTCCATAAACGCATCTTCCGGATCACCCACGAGTACGAGAATCATCAGATGGAAGGGGGCCGATCTTTCCAGTTGTGGAATGTATTCTTCTATCTCTCCATAGGGATTGCTATTGTGTTTGCCGTCGAGGTGGGCGGAGTAATCCCCGTTTTTTCGTTTATCATCGTTCCCCCTGTGGCCGCTATAGCTCTCTCCACAAAAGAGTCCAGGGTTGTGGCCATTACTCTGGCACTTGTTGTGGTGGGAAGCATCCTGGGACTGGACCTTTCCTACCGGCTCGATTTTCCTACAGGGGCGGCGATGGTGAGTACTCTGGGCGCTCTGGCCCTGATGGCGGGGATGATCAAGTTGATTCGGAGCCGGTACGGTGGCCCGCGGTAAGCACCGGCGTCAGCGGTGTTCGCCTTTGAATGCGTGCGTATGCCTGGCAGACATGTCGGAAGTCTCACACTCCAAAGTGATATCACGGATGTTAAACTCATCCTGAATGATGGACTTTATTTTCTGCTTTATGGGTTCGGTTTCCTCAAGGGAGTTTACTGAAACTACCACGTGAGCCGTCCCAACAGTGAGGTGGGAACAAACCTGCCACAGGCGCACGTCCACAAAATCTTTCACCCCAGCGATTTCAAGTACTCTGTTGCGGACTCCGTCAATATCCTGGGGGGACTTGTGCAGAAGTATTTCGGCGCTCCGGTAGAGAACTCTCCCTGCGCCCACCAGGATCAACAGTGCGATGAAGGCGCTCACCAGCGGGTCGATGGCGGGCCGGTTGAATGCCTTAATGGCGACCATTCCCACCACCACGGACACGGAGGCCAGGATGTCACCCAGCACATGGAGGTATGCGGCCCGAATGTTGATGTCCCACCGGGGCGAGGCAGGAGATCGATGAATGAGAACGGCCACCGCCACATTGACCACCAATCCCAGACTGGCCACGACCAACGTCCCCGTGGTGTCTATGGTGCCCGGGTTCTGGAATCTTGACCGGGCCTCCGTAAAGATAACCGCGGCGATAACACTCAGCAACAGGCCGTTGAACAGGGCACTGATCACTTCCAGCCGATGATAGCCGAAGGCCATCTGCCGTGTAGGTCCCTTTTTCTGGGCGATGGTCAGGGAAAGATACGCGATCAGGATTGAAATGAGGTCCGAAACCACATGGAAGGAGTCGGAAACCAGGCTCAAGCTTCCGAAGGCGATTCCCCCGGCCAGTTCCGCCAAAAAGGTTACCGCCAGAAGGGAGGCGGCAAGGCTCAAGACCTTACGGGATGTGGGTGTTTTCTGCTCGACGGTCACGGACTCTTACTCTCCTTCTCGCGGGTCCGATTCTGCATTTTCCCTTTCCCCTGGTCTCCCCATCTTTCTTTCCCGATCTCTCCGACCCATAGGGGCGGAAGGATAATTTACAAAAGGATAAGGAGGGTCGGGTAAGGGGAAACTACAGGGTGGTGGAAAGCCTGGCTGTCAAATGTCGGCCCAGCCTGGGACCCCCGATGATTTCGCGGTGGCGGTCATTGAATATGTTGGACCCGTTCAGCTGGAGTGTGAACATGTTGTTGAATCTGTAGCCCAGATAGGCGTCCACGACGAAGTACTCCTCAATGGTTCCGAAGTACACCCCCGCGGACCAATCAAAGGTGGGAATATACCGGAACCCCAATCCCCCCGAGAACCCTTTCGGACTGGAGTAGTTGAGAGACCCGGTCATCTTAAACTCGGGGGCGTTTATGGGATCGTAGTCCCGGGTCAGCCGGTTGTAGAAACTCCGTTTTCCCAGATAGGAAGCATTGATCTCCGCCGTGAAATTACGGGTAAGAAAAGTGAAAACGCCCATGTCAAAACCCCATAGGCTCACTCTGCCGTAGTTGATATTTGTCAGGGAGAGTTCCGCGGGATTTTCAAAGTCCACCCTGTCGTCCGCAGAACCCGGTATTCCGTCCCCCCCATCAATGATTCCATCGTATTCGGTGGTCATAACGACCCCCAGGATTTCCGCATTGTCCAGTCCCTGAGAGGTATCCAGAACAACCGGCGTCACCCATGTGAGGTCGCTGACGAAATCGCTGTACTGGCTGTAGTACAGGTCGAACGTGGCTCGTACGCGGTTGGAGATGAGGCCGCTGTAGCCAAACTCGTGGGTCCAGACAATCTCAGAGCTGACGGGATCAATCTCGGTGTAGTCGTCCGGATCCACAAACTGGGAGGGCCGGCCGAGAACGGGGGGGATATACAGAACGGCCGTGGGAGGGACATTCGTCAGCCGGAACTCCGAGTCCGAACCGGCCCGGACGTCGTACATCATCAGGTTCCCCCCGGCGCTGCGGGTATAATGGTACCCATCGGAATTTCCCCTGGCTTTGACGCCGAAAGGCGGGAACAGTCCCACCAGGATATCCAGAAACAGGCCCTGGGAGGAGGGCGTATTGAACGCTCTGGCGGTGGTGAGTCGAAAAGTCTGATTGTCCGCAGGCTTATACAGGAGTCCCACTTTCGGAGACCACTGGGGCCGGTATTTCACCGTTTCGCCCGAGAGGGGATCTTCCAGAAAGGTCAGGCCGTTTTTCTCATCGGTCTGATGGCTGTGAAGATCGAGCCGGCCCGAAGCCATGAGTTCGAAGTCTCCCACCAGGTCCGCCTGGGCCTGGGCGTAGACGCCGTACTCATTGGTGATGATCAATTCGTCCAGTTCGTCTATCTTCCCGTCGTCGTCGTTGTCTAAACCGTCCCGGCCGTAGCTTTTCGCCTTTCTTCCTCCCGTCCCATCCGGGAGAATAGTGCCGAATGTCTCCGGCATGGTTCTCTGGTAATCCATGCCCCAGATAAATCTGGCATCCCTCATCTGTGGAAATTCCAGGGAATGCTGAAACTGAAAATGGAAGAACATGGACTCATCGAAGATTTTCTCACCGGTTCTCAGGTTTCGGGTATTACCGGCGTGACTGGTGTTCAGGTAGGCCTGGGCAAAAACGTTGTTGTACACGTAGCGCAACTGATAATAGCGGTAGATCCATCCGTCGGCCAGGTACCTTCCGATTCCTGTGATATTGATATTCCTCGCCCAGGCCTGACCGAAATTCGCGCTGATGAAATGATCGCGGGAAAAATCGTAATCCAGTCTCAGATCCAGCCGTCGGTTTCTCACCCCGAATTCGGCGGTATCGGGGATTCCATCGTCGTTGCGGTCCGCGTCGAGGTAGTCTTCAGCGGACCAGACTGTATCCACCGCCCCGTCGCCGTCGGTATCGATTCGAATGTCATATCCGTCCCACTCCCAATCCCCAAGGTGGCCGTCAACCAGGGAGTCGCCCAGGGCGCCATCGTTTTCTGTCCAGGGAGTCAGGTGAGCCTTTTTCTCCTCATCATCGACCCACTCCCAGTCGTGGGCAGTAAGGTCCACAAAAGATATCTTGTATCCCAGCCTACCCATCACGCCCGCATGTCTCACCTGGGCCTGTCGGTAACTCCGGGTGCCCAGGGTGATGCTTCCCACCGTCCCCTGGGAATCTTTGGGCCGCTTGGTGATGATGTTCAACACGCCGCTGTGGGCGTTGGGACCGTACAGGGCTGACGAGGGACCCAGGACTACTTCGATCTGTTTCACATCATCGGAGGTGGCAGGAATTGTGTTGTAGGCGATGAGCCTCAAGGACGGCACATTGGCCATTCTCAAGTCCGTCAAGGTCAAAAGTCTGGAACTGAAGCTGGTATTGAATCCCCGGGCGCTCAGGTTGTAACTATCGATACCCGATGCCGTGAAATCCACCCCCTTGACGTTCTTGAGATATTCGCCCAGATTCGGGTTATTCCCCTGGCGGATTTTGGTTTCGGATATGAGGGAAATAGCCGCTGGGGCATCGGTGATCTTTTCTTCTCTTCCCCGCCGGGCGGTCACCACGAACTCCTGAAGTTCGATGGCGGATACCGCAAGCTCAATGTTCACTATTTTTCGTTGTTCACCGGGTCTTATGACCACCGTGGACCGGTACGTATCGTAACCAATGTAGGAGGCTGTGAGCGTGTATTCCCCGGGAGGAACAGAAGGGATACGGTACCCCCCGTTCTCATCGGCAGCGGCTCCCGTGGTCAAATCGCGACTCTCAACCTGAACGTTCGCCCCCGCCAGGGGCATGCCGGTATCAGCGTCTTTGACCACTCCGGTGATGTCAATCCTCTGGGCGGCCAGGGGACTGGCAAGGACAAGGATCACAGGAACGAGCTGTGTTAGAGGCCGCATCCGTTCAAGTGGAAACGGGGCCAGAGAGCAATTCTCCGGCCCCGCTCAAGTCGTCGAATCGTGTGGTTACTGCTTGGCCAGGGTGGCGTCAAACGTAATCAGTTCGTTCACGGGCAGGCAAAGATTGTTGATCGCATAGGTCATCTTGCCTCCAGCACCGGCATTCGTGGGATCAAAATCTGCGCTGCTGTCATCTGTTGGAACACCCAGGGCCGAGACCAGAACTGAATAGGGAATCTGGAGCTGACTCGTCCCGGATTGATTCCCCGCCATGTACATGATGCAGTCTGTCACATCCACGTCACCATCTCCGTCCAGGTCCGTGAGGGCTCCGCTGGCGGCCAACACCTGCGTTTCATACTGGATGGCGAAACCGTAGAAAGTGAGGTAGTAGCCCCAGGGTGCCAGGGCCGCATCCATAAGATAACCGGTATTGGACTGTTCTCCCGTGGTTGAGAATGCTCCCGTAGCGGGATCCACGGGCGCGGTGGGAATCCCCATGGTGACCCGGTCGTCCTCTTCGCTCCAGGAATCCTTGACCTCAGCGTACCGTTCGTCATGGGAGTCCCTATCGAGGAATACGAGTCCCATGACGTTACCATCATTGGTAAACGTCACGTCGGCATCGTCAAACGGGGGAAGAACCTGGTCTCCGAGGGTGGGATCGGGAGCGATGGCCAAAGTCCCGCCGGTCTCGTCCGCGTTGTAGGAGATGGTGTAGGACCCCTGGTCCGTGATCTGAGGGATGGTTAGATACGTGGAGCAGGTTTCAGCGATTCTCAGGGTGGGATAGGTACCTGTCGCCGTGTAGATATCGTCGTCCCTGAATACAGTAGTAAGTTCAATACCCGCGGCTGCCAGACCGGCCTCATCAAACACCACCGTGGTGTCCAGGACAACGTCTCCATCCGAGAAACTCTTCAACGTCTGATCGGCGGCGCTCGCATCGCCCAGGACGGCCGCCGAATAATTCCAGCTTGCCGTCAGCTCAAATGTCGTCCCTTCAGCCGAATCGGCCGGAAGGGCCACATCTCTGAGGTACTTGGCGGTGAGAGCTGTCAGCTTCCAGGTGCCGACAATGGCTCCCTGCGCTTCTTCCTCATCCTCGCCCAAGTCACAGGCATTGAAGATCCAAAGCAGCGACATACTCAGTAAGACAACACTTGGAATTTTCAGGTTCATCATCTGTCCTCCTTGTGATAGAGATGCTGCGAGAAACCCCAGCGGGCGCTAAGGTAATAATGAATTCACTGCACATCCAATATTTTTTGTTTCATCTGAGGCGCTCGGCCACGACGTCAGCGATGTCCTGTACCTTGACCCGGTCCTGTCCTTCGGGAGTTAGAGGGCCCAGGCCCTGATTGAACATGCCGAAACAGAAGTTGCACGCGGTGACCACCGTGTCGCAGCCTGAATCCACGATCTGCCGGGCCCTCGTCAGGTGGGTCCTGCCGGTCCCCTCTTTCTTCCACCACAGGCCGCCGCCAGCACCACAGCAAAGCGT
>JBHIAI010000082.1:0-8211 GCA_046861655.1 Fidelibacterota bacterium
CCTTGAATTCCCAGGTCCGGTCCCGTAGATCCTGATCCGATTTGTCCTTCAGGGATTCCGAGATGGAATTGATCTCATCCACCAGCGGCACAAGACGCCTGATCTCCCGCTCAGATTTGGTCCCAAATAGTTTTTCTACAAGACTGGCCATCCCTGATCAGATTTTATGGATGTTGCCACGCTCCCTACACGCCCACAAGAATCCGCCGGGCGTGAAAGGAGGAAACACCGGCGGCCGCTATCTTCCCGGACGCTTTCTGGACATCGTAGGTTACCCGGACGATTTCCACCCTGTTTGCCTCAGCCTCCACGACGGCGAAGGATGCCCTGGGATCCTGATCCCGGGGCTGACCTACACTGCCAACGTTTATGATAAATTTCAGTTCCGGGTCCAAGCCGGCCATCCCTTCCCGGCAGCGTGTTCTACCCTCACTCTGGCCGTACACGCCCGGAATGTGGGAATGTCCTACAAAACAGAGTCGTTCAGAAAAGTTATCAAACTGCACCTCGGCATCAAACCAGTTTGTGATGTAGTCCCACCGCCCGGGAGCGCCCGGAGCGCTGTGGACGAACAGCATATCGTTCTCAGAATGGGTTAAGGGAAGTCTCTCCAGATAGCTCCGGTGATCGGGGGACAGGCGCTCCATGGTCCACAGGGCCGATTTCTGGGCCTCACGATTCATGTGCCACAGGGGATCCTTTTGCACCACGGTGGAATCGTGATTTCCCATGACACAGACGGCCGCTATCTCCTTCACTTTTTCCACACAGTAGTCGAAATCCACGCCGTAGTTCACGATGTCACCCAGGCAAATGATCCTGTCGATGGAGCGGTCTTCGAGGGATTGCAGGACGGAGTCAAGGGCTTCCCTGTTGGCGTGGATGTCCGAAATCACCGCCAGGTTCATACACCTATTGTACGGGCTGGGATAGTGTGTCGAGAGCGTGGTACACGGAGTCCAGAACCCCGTTTATGAAGGCGCTGCTTTCCTCGGTGGAGTATTTCTTCGCGATTTCCACGCCTTCCGTGATGGATACCTTGGGGGGAATATCCTCCAGGAATACCATCTCCACCATCATCATCTGCAGGATCAACCGGTCGATAAGAGCCACCCGTTCGTAGTCCCAGTTCTTCAACCGCCTGGTGATTTCTTCCCGCGTCCATTCCCGGTGCTTGACGGTTTCCTCGAACAGCCGTGTCACATACTTTTCCGTCACAGAGTCGATGGGATGGAGGCGCTTAAGGTTGCCCAGGATGGTCTTCAGCCCGTCTCCTGTGAATTCGTGGGCGTACAAGGCCTGAAGAACGAGCTCGCGCCCCAGCCGGCGTGATTTCATCGGTTGAGCCACCTAGTACTCCGAGATGGGATAGACCCACTCATAAGGATCTTTCCTTCGTTCCGTCTGGATTCCGGTAAGGATATCGTACAGTTCCTGTGTCACCCTACCCACATTCTCCCCGATCACCCTGTTGTCCTGGTCCGTAGTGATTTCCCCGATGGGGGTGATGACCGCGGCGGTTCCGGTGCAGAAGACCTCATCGGCTTTCAGGACCTCATCCACCGGGATATCGAGTTCATGAACCTCAAGGCCCAGCATATCCCGGGCGATCTCAATGACGGAGTCCCGGGTTACCCCCGGAAGAATGGACCCTCCGAGGCGGGGAGTCTTCAGCACATTGTCCTTGAGGATGAAGAGATTGGCGGAGCCCACTTCTTCCACCCAGTTTTCGTTGGCGGCGTTCAGATAGACGACCTCGTCGAAACCGTTTTCTTTGGCCAGCTTCAGGGGATACAAGGAGGCGGCATAGTTGCCGATGGCCTTGGCATCGCCCGTCCCCTTGGGAGCGGCCCGGTGGAAGAACCGGGTCACTTTAAGATGAAGACAGGTCATGCCCCCTTTGAAATACGGACCCACGGGGGAGACGTACACCACAAACGTGTACGCGGGCGCCGGTTTCACACCCAGGACGGGGCCCGTTCCCCAGATACAGGGTCGGATGTAAAGACTCCCCTTGTCCAGAGGGGGGATGAAATCCTCATTGTCCTTCACAGTAGACACCACGGCCTCCAGAAACAGCTCTTCGGGGACGGGGGGAATGCACAGTCTTTCGGCCGAATCCTTGAATCTTCGGGCGTTCCTCCCGGGCCGGAACAGAACGACGCGGTCTTTGACGGACCGAAAGGCTTTGGTCCCTTCGAATACGCCCTGGCCGTAATTGAGGACTCCCGCGGCTGGGGAAATGGGAATCTCCCCAAAAGGAACCAGTTCACCAGGAGCCCACTCTTCTCCCAGGTCGCAACGGGCCAGATACATGGACCGTGTGGGGGTAATAGTGAACTTGAGTCGATCCCAGTTAATGTCCTGCAACGGTTCGGATTCCACAGGTTTCATAGCTATTCCTCCAGTACGGATCTTGCGATCACCAGTTCTTGAATCTCAGAAGTACCTTCATAGATCTGGGTTATCTTGGCGTCGCGCATGAGTCGTTCAACGCCGTACTCCTGCATATAGCCGTAGCCGCCAAAGATCTGGACACACTCCGTGGATGCGTCCATGGCCACCTTCGACGCGTACCATTTGGCCATGGCCGCCTCCCGAGTGAAGGGCCGTTCCGTATCCTTGATCCAGGCGGCCCGGTGGGTAAGCAACCGGGCGGAGGCGATTTCTGTGGCCATCCTGGCAATCTTCTGCCGGATCGCCCCGAAAGCTGCGATGGGCTTGCCAAACTGTTTCCTTTCCCTGGCATATGCCACGGACCGGTCCAGGGCGGCCTGCGCGATTCCCAATGCCTGGGCCGCGATGCCCACACGAGCACCGTCCAGGGTGGCCATGGCAATCTTGAAGCCCTCTCCTTCCTTGCCAATACGATTCCCCACGGGAATGCGGCAGTTATCGAAGTAGAGTTCACAGGTATCTGTGGCCCGGATTCCCAGCTTGTTTTCTTTCTTACCGGTGGAGAATCCGTCCCATCCCTTTTCGACTACAAAGGTGGAAATACCGCTGTGACCGGCTCCCTTTTCGGTCACGGCAAACAAGATGACCGCCTGGGAATGGATGCCGTTGGTCACCCAATTCTTGGTTCCGTTGACGACGTAGTGGTCGCCTTCGCGCCGGGCAAAAGTGTGGAGATTGGAGGCATCCGATCCTGCCTGGGGTTCACTCAGGGAGAAGGCGCCGAGCCACTCACCAGAGGCCAATTTCTTGAGATACTTCCTCTTCTGATCCTCACTGCCCCAGTCGTACAGAAGCTGACACACCAGGGAATTATTCACGGACATGATGACCCCTGTGGAAGCGTCCACCCTGGAGAGTTCCTCCACGGCCAGGACGTAGCTCACAGCGTCCATGCCCGCACCGCCGTATTCTTCCGGAATGATCATTCCCATAAAGCCCATTTCAGCGAGCATCTTCACCTGCTCCGCCGGAAAGGTCATGGTTTCATCCCGGTCCATCACCCCGGGCGCCAGGTGCTCCCGGGCGAATTCCCTGCTGGTCTTCTGGACCAGTCGCTGTTCTTCGGAATAGTCGAATTCCACACTCACACCCTTTCCACGATCACGGCCGAGGCTTCGCCTCCTCCGATACAGATAGCGGCTATGCCCCGGCTGGCTCCCCTGGCTCTCAGGGCATGGAGCAGCGTTACCAGAATCCTGGCTCCGCTCGCTCCTATGGGATGGCCCAGGGCCACCGCGCCGCCGTGGACATTGACCACGTCGTGTCCCAGGCCCAGCTCTTTCATGACTGCCAGGGCCACAGCGGAAAAAGCCTCGTTGACCTCAAACAGGTCGATATTGTCCAGAGTCATGCCCGCTTTCTTCAGCACGGTCTGGATGGCTCCCACGGGAGCGGTGGTGAACCATTCGGAATCCTGGGCATGGGAAGCCTGGGCCACCAGCCGAGCCACGGGAGTGATCCCCAGGTCGTTGGCCCTTTCTTCAGACAGGACCACCATGGCCGCGGCGGCATCGTTGAGTTTGGAGGCATTGGCCGCCGTGACCGTACCGTCTGTTTCGAATACGGGCCTCAAATGTTTCATCTTCTCAAAGTCGGCGCGCCCCGGTTCCTCGTCTTTGTGGACGGGTACGGCCTTTCCCTTCGGGTCGGTGATTTCTACCGCCACGATTTCTTCTTCAAAAAGACCCTCCTCCTGGGCCTTCCTGGCCCTCCGGTAGGATTCCACGGCAAAGGCATCCTGATCCTCCCTGGAAAAACTGTACTGCCGGGCGCAGGTTTCAGCGCAGCATCCCATATGCTTATCGGTGTAGACATCCCAAAGACCGTCCAGAATCATACTGTCCTGGATTTCCCCGTGACCAAGGCGCAATCCGCTCCTCGCCTTGGGAATGAGATAGGGAGCCCGGCTCATGCTTTCCATACCCCCCGCCACCACCAACCGGGCGTCCCCTGCCTGAACGGCCTGGGAGGCAAGCATGACTGCCTTGAGACCCGACCCGCACATCTTATTGATGGTCAGAGTCTGTGTTGAATCGGGAAGACCGGCGAACAGGGCCGCCTGCCGGGCGGGCGCCTGTCCCAGACCCGCGGAAAGAACGTTGCCCATGATCACCTCGTCCACGTCCTCCCCGGAAACACCCGAAGCTTCAAGGGTTGCCTTCACCGCCACCGCCCCCAAACGAGGAGCGGGAACGGAACGTAAGGACCCCTGAAAGGCACCTACAGGCGTTCGCCGGGGACCGGCGATCACAACTCCCTGACTATTCTTGCCCACGGCCCTGATTCCCTCCGTTGTCGTTCCCGTAGGCCCTGATGATGTCCTTGACCAGCCGGTGACGAACCACGTCGGCCTCCGTTAGATAGGCGAAGCCTATCCCGTCAATTCCCTTGAGAATTCGTTCCGCCTGGAGTAGACCGGACGACGCCGAAGAAGGCAGGTCAATCTGGGTCACATCGCCTGTGACGATAGCCCGGGAATTGGGTCCCAGCCGGGTCAGAAACATCTTCATCTGCATGGGAGAACAGTTTTGGGCCTCGTCCAGAATGACATAGGCATTGTCCAGGGTCCTCCCTCTCATGTAGGCCAGGGGTATGACCTCAATGACCCGCTTGGACATGAGAGACTTCAGGGTGTCAGCAGAAACCATCGCATGGAGGGCATCGTACAGGGGTGTCAGATAAGGGTCGATCTTTTCCATAAGATCGCCGGGCAAGAATCCCAGGCTCTCTCCCGCTTCTATGGCCGGGCGTGACAGAACGATCCGTTTTACCTCCCGGGATTTGTGGGCCGCCAGGGCAAAGGCCACCGCCAGGAACGTCTTCCCAGTACCGGCAGGACCGATAGAAAAAACGATCTCATTGTCCCTGCAAATCTCACAAAACTCCTTCTGACCATCCGTCCGGGGACTGACAGTTCCCCCTTTGATGTAAAGAATCACAGTCTCCAGTTCACTGTCTCTGGGTCGGTCCCCTCTGGAAATGAGGGCTACCAGTGACCGGACATCTTCCTGGGTGAAGCGGTTCTTTCGGGAGTAGGTCTTCATCATTTCCGAAACCACCTCCTCCACCTGAAGGATATGGACTTCCTCTCCTTCCAGGTGCAATCGCGTTCCCCGGAGGAGGAAGGTACATGGGAATGATTCTTCCAGGATCTTGAGGTTTGAATCGGCCACGCCGGCTATTTCCACGGGGTCCATGCCACGAATGTCGATTGTCCGCTTCACAGAAACACAAAAGGAGCCTCAGTAGGCTCCTGCGAATGCTCCCTTCCAAACAGAAAAACGCGAAGTTTGATCGTCAGCCGTTCCACGATAGGTATTTCGAAAAGCTCTCAAAAAGTAACACATAGCCCGATCCCAGACAAGGCCATTTGAAGACGCGGGGCCAGAGATTACACAGATAGGACAGAGAAAATACCTGGCAGTTGGCTCCCACCGGGGCGGCAGCAGCGAACTAGGAATTACGCAGTACGAATCACGCTTTCACCTGTCATCGCGAGGGAGGATAGCCACCGTGGCGATCTCAAGAAGGCGTGACCGTGTGGGCTGGCAGAATCCAGCATCCAGGAACAACGCTTCAGTGTTTGTGGCCTTTCTCCTTATATTCCTTCCAGTCTGATGGTAACGGTCGCATTTTTCCTTTTAGGACTTCTTTTCCTTCTGATCACCCTGCTGATCGTACCCTGGTATGTCCACTGGACCCTGCACCTTCTGGTGGATCCCGGTACCCTGTCCTACGCCACCAGGGTGAATCTGGGGTTCAAGAACAGGGGAATCGGGTTTTCCATCCGGCAGGGCCTCCGGCACGTCACCCTCGGTAAGATGGACAGTCCCACATGGGAAAAACGTCTGAAAGGCCGGAAGAGATCTCCCAGGAGGAAACCGAAAGACATCCTCCCCCCCCTGAGGAGGGGAATCCGGGCCCTGGGGCCCAATCCGGTCGGACGCCTGACCCGGCTCGCTAGATCCGTCCGCTGGGTTGGTTTTCGAATAGACGGAGAGATGGGCCTGGACGATCCAGCGATCACGGGCCGCGTTCTCGGCGCCCTTTGGGCCGTGGCCGGAATCATTCCGGGGAACACCCGTCAGCTGGAGATCTCCCCCAATTTTGAGAGACGAAAAATTGATCTTTTGTGCCGGTTCACCCTGCGCGTTCATCCCGTGGTCCTCCTCTGGTCGGTGGTGCCCCTGTTGTGGAAATTCAGAAGGGATGAGGGCGACCTTGTCAACCAGAGAGCCCACAGAGCAGGATAACAAGGACAGACAGATGTCTGCGACAGAGATCACGCACATTCTGGTCCTCCTTTGAACAGAGGTGATCCGTGAAATCTGTCACAATAAGATCATACGAACCACGCAGATACTCGCCCTGAAATCGGGGGGTTATCTTTCGGATCTCCACGGTAAACCCAAGGATTCATTCAAGATGGAGGGCAAATCATGACAGTTTCGGACCTGGTTAAAAGCGCGCTAAAGGAATTGGAGAGGGTGATGCAAACCCGGACGGTGGTGGGAGAACCCATTCCGGCTGGAGAGTTCACGGTCATTCCCGTTTCCAAAGTCACCTTCGGATTCGGCGCCGGAGGAGGAACCGGTGAAAAGAAGCAAGAAGGCGGTTCGGGGGAAGGAATCGGCGGCGGCTGGACGATCGACCCGGTTGCTTTTGTCGTGGTGGGAAAGGAAGGGGCAAAACTGTTTTCCGTTAAGCACGAAGAGACCTTCACGGGAAGACTGATCGACCTGGCACCGAAGGTGGCCGATACGGTAAAAGAGTTCCTGGAGAAGAAAAAGGGGCATGACGCCGGACCGGAAGGGAAGACGGAACCGGGAGAAGAGACCCGGTAAGAGTCCCGGTGAAGCGAAGGAGAAAATACAGGGACATCATCAAACACATCTCTACCCTCCAGATGACTCAGCCCGATCGTGAGGGGGAGATGACCGGCGAGGACATCTTTGCAGACCTCACCCAAGGCCGGGGGTCCTCCCTGTTTCTTGGAACATACAGTCGCCGGGGCATCCTGTTTGCCCTGAAAAAACTTGGCATCCTGGCAGAGCTCGAGGCCCGGGGCCTGGACAATATTTCGGTGGAGATCGATACCTCCGAACCCTTCAGGCACCGTCTCAGGCTGTGCCACCGTGAGGCGGGTACTGAATACCTCGTAGTGGAAGCGGTCCTGAGACGGGGGACCTTTTCCTTTCCCGATTCCATCACGGTCCCCCTTTCAAGACAGCGCTACGATATTCTGGTGGTGGAATGGCTCCTATTGCAGAATCCCCTCAGACCGTTCACAGAGGAAAGGCCCAGGCTTCCAGGGCAGGATCACCCAGGACTGGGTCTTATGGAGGAAACAGGCGAAATACTCTACTGGGTGGGACGCAGGGCCCGGGCGGATGGGGTGCTGATGGTTCCAAAGTATCTTCACGCGGCGTACGTTTATTCCCAAGATTTCCTCTTTGTGAGTCCCCGTTTCCAGGCTCTGATGGAAAGGGCCGACCGTCAGCTGTTCCGGAAATACCCCATGGCCCGGGTAGCCTGGGCGATTGAAGAAGGAGCCGTTTTCAACCGGAGGGATGCCTCCACCCTCACCTGGACGCCGTCCGAAATGATCCTCCCTGTTTCCAAGGCCCTTCAGGGCTATTTCTATTCAAACGCATACCGGACCCAGGTGGGTAGATCGAAACAGGAGTTCGATTTCGCCCTGGTCCACAACGCCTCCGAGGTGGGTGTCCCGTGACGGTTCAGGATCCCGTCGTC
>JBHIAI010000083.1:0-8186 GCA_046861655.1 Fidelibacterota bacterium
TGCATTTTGAAACGAGGTGTCAAGCGTAATTCGTAATGCGTAATCCGTAGTGCGTAATTCCTCTTGGCTGCCGCTGCTACTGCCGCTCCCCCTGCCTCCTGTCGGAGCGAAGCGGAGATCCCGCCTCGGCGGGGCCACCTGCCCACTGGTTACTCCCTCTCTTCAAAAATCCGGTCCTCAAGGCCCTGGTTAATGCGGTAGTCGGAGTATTCCAGCCTCACCCGGCCTTCGAACATCTGACCTTCTTGACGGAGCCTGCCATGAGTTTCCCCGAAGGGTCCTCCCATGGCCTCCCGGTCACCGAGCCGGTCCAGGAACCTTCCCGAGATGAAGAACCTGAGCTCCGTCTTCACCGGTAACCAGATATTCCTCTCATACTCCTCGTACGACGATTCCACAACCATGACTCTCGTCGTATCAAGAAGAGTTTCAACCCGGGAGACATACCACCCTTCATCCTCAACCCAGAGCCGCATTTTCAGTTTCATGGCTTCTCCCGGACCGTGATCGAACAGGACGAATTTCATGGAATCGGGGTGGATTCCTCCTTCCAGGATCCATGTCCTACGGTCTCCATGCGTCTCTTCGCCGGTCACCCGGGGTCTGAATAGATCGTTCATCATCTCCCGCGGAGACGTGGCAAGACCCATGCGGGGAACCACGGCAAACCCCTCCAGTTCCACTTTGACCCTCCCAGGACGCTTGTAATACAGATGTACCTGCTTGGCAGGGATACGCAGCCGGGGCATGTCCACCGATATTCTGACCTGCGCCGTGTAATCCTCAATTCGGTTGAAGTGGCTCACCAAACTGTCCTCGATGGCGGCTACGGGAAACGGGAAAGGCGAAAGGTCCTGGGGATTCCCGGGAAGAACCCCGCTCTCCAGGATGATCATGGCGGTTAGGGATAACCGTCGTACCTGTATCCAGGGATGGGCTAACATCATGGTATTCCCCTCCACCCGTTCAGACCGCTCGTCACGTGAGAACATCTTTCCGCGTAAACACGCTGAAGCTGACGGCCAAGAATCCCGCAGCATAAAGACCCAGGACCATGGCATCCTGGCCTATGATCTCCCAGGGGATGGGATCATGAAAGGCCTTTTTCCACATATCCAGGTACGACGTAAATAAATAGGGCCGGATAGATTCGAATAACTCAAGGGGGATATTTGAAATGGCCAGTCCGATAACAAGGATGGCAAAGGCTCCGATGACGGGTCCCAACCCGTTATTTACCATCGTAGAGAACATGAAACAGAGGGTCGCCACCACGCACATGACGCCCGTGGCGAGGAAAAAGGACAGTCCAAACCGGGCCCATGCTGTTGCCGGCGCAAGGACAAGGATGCCCTCATGCATCACGATCAAGTCTCCCGTTCCGAGCCACAAGGAACCGAGTCCAAGGCTCATGAGAACGAAGAATCCGATAAGCAGGGCGGTATAGATGTAGGTGCCCAGGAGCTTGGCAAGAAGAATTCTCGACCGCGATACGGGACGGATGAGATAGATTCGTAATGTTCCCGCGCTACCTTCCCCGGCCACCACTTCCCCGGCCACCAGCATGACAAGCAGAGGAATGTGAACCCAGAGGAAATTCATAACGATGTAGGTGGCCAGGAATCCATTAAACACGGAGCCAACCACGATGAAGGTGTCAGTAAGCTGCTCGGTCATATCTCGTTCGATGTGTCCACCCCCGACGGAGAATCCCCATAGAATGAGCGGCATGAAAGCGCCAATGACAGCGAATCCGATGTAGGAGCGCCACTTGCTGGAGATCTTTATGAGTTCGTTCTGGATGAGGGCAACCAAGACAGCGATTTCTTATTGGGTCGTATCACTGAAAGGATTAGACATTACTTCGCTTCAAGTCTCAAACCTTCGGGACACGGTCACCAAGGGCTCCTCCATAGGAGATTCTGCTAGTCCGATGGAGCGCCAGGCGGTTTTCCGAAAATCTTTTCCGCAATGAACAGTCGCTGTGTCCAGCCAGGCACAACACTCAGGATTCACCTTCGTCCGTGATGGAAAGAAAGTAATCCTCCAGAGACGTCCGGGGGATGACCGCTGAGACCTCCACTCCGCTTTCCACCAGTTTCCGGGTTATGATCGAAAGCTCATCTTCCGTGGCAGAGACCCTTATGGAATCCTCCATGATTTCCACAGTCTTGACCATATCAAGTTTGGAGATCACCTCCCTGGCCCGGTCCAGAGGACGGGCCCGGATTTCCGAGGCGAAAAGCTTGGTGTCCTGCAGCAGGGCCTGAACCTTTCCGGCCGTGATGAGCCTGCCCCTGTTGATGATGGCCATGGTGGTGCAAACCTGTTCCACCTCGTGGAGGAGATGGGACGAGAGGAAGATGGTCATCCCTTCCCGGGCAAGACTTCTGATCAGTTGCCTCACCTCTTTCATGCCTCGAGGGTCCAGGCCTGACGTCGGTTCGTCAAGAACAAGAAGCTGGGGACGATTCAACAGGGCCTGGGCAACCCCCAACCGCTGTTTCATACCATGGGAATAGGTCTTTACCTTGTCGTTTCTCCGGTCATACAATCCCACGATTCTCAATACATCCTCTACCCGGGCACCTGGGATTCCGTCCATCCGGGCAAGAAGCTCCAGGTTATGTCTGGCCGACAGGTTCCGGTAGAAATCGGCCTCTTCGATGAGGGCACCCACTCGCCGCAGGGCACCATTGCCCCGCTCACGCACCGACTGACCGAAAATTCCCACATCCCCGCTGTCGGGTCTGATGAGGGCAAGCATCAGCCGGATGGTTGTGGACTTCCCGGCCCCGTTGGGACCGAGAAAACCAAAGACCTCCCCTTTGCCCACTTCGAGATTCAGGTTATCCACGGCAACCTGTCCCTTAAAGGTTTTGGTCAAGGCGGTAGTCTTGAGGATTATTTCAGACACGGAGAACGGTCTGCTTCCCGCTCATCATTCGGACAAAATCGTCAAAAAGGTACCGGGAGTCGTGAGGACCCGGGCCGGCTTCCGGGTGATACTGGACAGAAAACGCTGGAATATCCTCGCACCTGAGGCCCTCCACCGTATGGTCATTGAGGTTCCAGTGGGTGATCTGGGTCCCTGAAGGAAGGGATTCGGCATCCACGGCAAACCCATGGTTCTGGGTGGTAATCTCCACCCCCCGGTTCGAATGAACCTGTTTCACCGGATGATTGGCACCGTGATGGCCGAACTTGAGTTTGTATGTTTTCCCTCCAAGGGCCAGGGTCAGGAGCTGATGTCCGAGACAGATTCCAAACAGCGGCTTTTTCCCCAACAGCCCTCTTACCGTTTCAATCCCATAGGTGACAGCGGCAGGATCCCCGGGCCCGTTGGAAAGCAACACACCGTCGGGTTCCATTTCAAGAATCTCCTGAAACGATGTGGTGGCGGGGAATACCTGAACCTTGCACCCATGATCAACAAGCAGACGCAGAATATTCCACTTGATCCCAAAATCGATACACGCCACCCTGTATTGGGGGTTATCGCCCACTCCCTGGGACCACTCGTAAGGTTCCGGACAGGTTACTTTCCCTGCCAAGTCCTGTCCCTCCATGTCGGGATGAGAGTTCAACTTCTCTAGAAGCGAGTCGGGATCCGCGTTCCCCGTACGGATGATGCCATTCATGGCGCCCCGGCTACGGATATGCCTGGTCAGGGCCCGGGTGTCAATATGCTGGATTCCCACGATACCTTCGCCACGGAGATAGTCACCCAAAGATCGGTCCGCCCGGTGGTTGGAAGGAACAACGGTTTCCTGCCGGACCACGAATCCAGACACCTGAATCCGGGAGGACTCCATATCTTCCGGATTCACCCCGTAGTTGCCTATGTGAGGATAGGTCATGACCACGATCTGGCCGCAGTAGGATGGGTCTGTAAGGATTTCTTGATAGCCGGTCATGCCCGTGTTAAAGCACACTTCTCCCATGGCTTCCCCCGGTGCGCCGAAACCCATCCCCCGAAAGAGACGCCCATCGCTGAGCATAAGAACAGCCGGCTCGTAGGTCATTATTCCCCCATGAAAAAAGAGCCCCGATACAGGGGCTCTTCAAGCTTTCGTGCTCCCACTTTCCCGATTAGAACCATCGGGATTTTCAACACGACCCTAACCCAGCCACACACCCAGGCAGAGAAGAAGTCCCGTGATCAGATGGACGTTGATGGTGCCCGCATTGGCGGGCTTGAGAAGTCTGTCATTCGTGTGCCTGAACAGAGTTTGCACAGCTTTCACGGCCAGATAGAGGGCCGGCAGGGCGATCAGGGAAAGTAGCGGCAGAACGCCCAAAACGGCCATAAGGGCGATCAGAGTGAAGGCACCTCCCACCAGCAAAACGTACCCGTACCTCGCCCGGGCCCTACCCATGACCACCACGAGAGTATTCTTTCCCGTGGCCCTGTCCCCTTCAAGGTCGGGGAATTCGTTTATCCACAGAATGGCCGCTGTCAACAGACCCACCGGGATTCCCGCCAGAAGGGAAACCGGTTCCAGGGTGCCTGTCTGAACCAGCGTACTTCCGGCCACCATTAACGGACCGAAATTTAGACCCACCAGGAGTTCACCCAACCCTTTCCTGGCACACAGCCTCAAGGGGGGCGCTGTGTAGAAGAATCCCGATAGCGCTCCCACGACGCCCAGAATGACGACGGGCCGGCCCGCCTCCAGGATAAGAGGTATGGCGGTTACTCCCGCCAGGGCAAACGACACCAGGGACACCGTCAACACACCCCGGGGGGAAATCAGCCCCATCTGGATACTCCGGCTCCCTCCGGTGTAGGGCACTATATAGTCATAGGTGGCGTCATCAGTGCCGCTCTTGTAGTCATAATAGTCGTTCGCGGTGTTGGTCCCAACGTGAAGCAAACTGGCGGCCAGGAAGGTCAGGCCCAGTAGACCCAGGTCCACCGGATGCCCCAGAAGAGACGCCACCGCTCCCCCCAGGAGAACGGGGACCAGGGTGGCGGTCAAAAACGGCGCCCGTGTAATAACAAGCCAGCTGAAAAGCTTCGTTGAAAAGCTTATTTTGGGGTAAACGCTTTCCACGTCCGCATCTTCAAGCGGGGTTGTCACACCACAGTACCCAATCTGTTCTCCCTCCTTGAAGGTGGGAGTGATCCGAATGTGGCAGGGAATCTTCTTCCCGTTCTTGTGCAGGAAGACGGTGTCTCCCTCCCAGGCTCCCTTCTCCCGGGCTTCCTTTAACCATTTGGTCACGTGCCCCAGGACCACCCGGCCCGGAGAAAACACGCTCACCCGTTCCTTGCCGATTACCTCATCAGGCTCGTACCCGAACAGAGCCCGCGACCCTTCGGCAAAGGTTTCGATCTTCCCATCCAGGTCGCAGGTAATGACGCTTTTGATTTTCTCAGCCATTCTCTTGCCCCCCGATGTTCACACTCATCTACATTCGTGGCGGCCAATTTAAGTACGACCGGATACTCCAGCAAGAACAAAGGAGGAGAGGAAACCAGATGATAGACGTTGAACGGGTTAGGGGTTGGAAAAACAGTTGGAAGTTGGCACTTGGCAGTCGGCCCCGCCGAGGCGGGATCTCCGATTCGCTCCGACAGGCGGCAGGGGCAGCGGCAGTAGCAGCGGCAGTAGCAGTAGCAGGGGCAGCAGCAGTAGCAGCGGCAGCGGCAGTAGCAGCGGCAGTAGCAGCGGCAGTAGCAGCGGCAGCAGCAGTAGCAGCGGCAGCAGCAGTAGCAGCGGCAGCCAAGAGGAATTACGCATTACGGATCACGCATTACGGATCACGCATTACGAATTACGTTTGACACCTCGTTTCAAAATGCAAAGTGAAAAATGAAAAGTGCAAAAGTGAAAACAATGTTTTCTGGGATACTTTTGCACTCTGCAATTTACATTCTCCATTTTTCATTGTCCCGCCAAAGAAAACTTCACTAAACTTCTGGATCATGAATGTGCTGGTTCTCCACGGTCCCAGTATGAATCTCATGGGCATCCGTTCCAGCCGGGTGGGGGATAGGGTGACCCTGGACAAGATTGACACAGCCCTGCGACGTAAGGCACACGAGTTGGGCATTACCCTGAAAACCCTCCAGACCCACGATTCAGGGAAGGCTATCTCCTTTGTTCAGCGCAACAGAAACTGGGCCCAGGGTCTTCTTCTCTCGCCGGGACCGTGGGCTAGGTTCCAGCATGGCCTCCTGGATACCCTCAGGTGGGTGGAGATTCCCTTCGTGGAAATCTTTTTCGATGCCGAATTCGATCCCGGTCAGTATTCCCGGGATTCCCTGTTCAAGAAACTGGCCATCGTAACGGTCACCAACCAGCCCATCGACGCCTATGTTGCCGCCCTCATCCAGCTGCACGACCACCTGACCAGTGGGGAGTAGCAGGGGCAGCGGCAGTAGCAGCGGCAGCAGTAGCAGCGGCAGTAGCAGGGGCAGCGGCAGCGGCAGTAGCAGCGGCAGCAGCAGTAGCAGCGGCAGCAGCAGTAGCAGCGGCAGCCAAGAGGAATTACGCATTACGGATCACGCATTACGAATTACGCTTGACACCTCGTTTCAAAATGCAAAGTGAAAAATGAAAAGTGCAAAAGCGAAAACAGAGAGCCTTCCTACGCATTACGAAGTACGCATTACGGATCACGCATTACGGATCACGCATTACGAATTACGCATTGGAGATCATGCTTCGACAAGCTCAGCATGACCGGGAGGATGGCGGGCCTCATCGTGACACCCTGAGCGCTTTTTTGTCAGCCTGAGCCTGACGAAGGGTGACCAGCGACTAGATCCTCGTTTCACCGGCTCTGTAGTCCGAAACAAAATCGGTGTTCACCCGAACCCGGTGACGGTTCACCAGGTCCTCAAGGAGTTGGTCCCTGGGGGTATCTGGCTCCTTGTTGGAAAGGTCGTCCAGCAGCACTTCCTTCAGAATCCTGGTGCGGTTTTTTTCGACCTTTTTATCGATATCATCAAACCAGCTCTCGTCCCGCGTCTGCTCGGCGAATTTCTGCGTCAGATGCCGGTACAGGACATGCTCGAGGGTAGTGACCAAAGTTCGTTCGGACAGGATCAGGGAATTGGAAAGAGGGGGTCCCAGAATACTGATCTGTTCACGGAACCAGGCCAGTTCTATGGGCACTGATCCCGCAACGCTGATGATCCCCGGGATTTCGATTTCTTCGATGAGCTTTGCCCGCGGGTAGCCCTCTTTATCGCCGTGCACTTGGCCGATGGCTCTCAGAAGGTCGGCAATCATTTCGGGATTGAACTTCACGGCATAGCGCCGTTCCAACCTCTTTTCGAATGCCCTCAGGGCCACGTCAAATTCGTGTCCGTTGTTGGTACGGATAAACCGTCTCAGTTCCGGGATCATGTCTTCATAGGGAGGGAGAGGGACCTCCTGAATCCCGGTTACTCGCACGAGGTGATATCCCGCGAGGGAGCGAAGGGGTTCGGAAATCTCACCCGCCTTCATGGAGAATGCAGCACTTTGAACCGGTTCGAACAGTTTTCCCCACTCAAACTGGCCCAGTACGCCGTCGTTACGTCGGGACGGGTCCTCCGAATACCTCCGGGCGGCCTCATAAAACTTTATTTCCCCTTTCACGATTTTGTCCCGGATTTCCTCGATGACCCGAAGGGCCTCTTCTTCGCTCCGGTCTGACTTGGATTGGGGAGAGCCCTTGAATGTCACCATAATATGATGGACAGTGATTCTCCGGCCTTTCCGTTTGTAGAGAAGCTTTAAGGATGAATCTGAAACCAACCGGGTCCATACTTCTTCTTCAAGGACTTTGTTCACGATGAGATTCTGCTTCATGCGGGCCTCGGCCTTCTGCGTGTCCACATGGTCCAAGAGACCCCGCTCCTTTGCCTCCATGAGGATGATCTGACGTCTGACGAACTCATCGAGAACCTTGTGCCTGGCGTCGGGATTGAGATCTACAAACCTGGATTCCGCCACGTCCCCAAAGAATTCGTCCCGGTGGAACACCCGGTTGTCAATAGACACCACGTCGTTTTCGTCCATCTTCTGCGTACATGACACAGCCATGGCAACGAGAATAACACTAGCCGTTCGGCCATAGGGAATAGTCATCTGGTTTCTCCCGGAAAAATTCTCCGCAAATTAAGGCCAAACACCCTCCTATCTCAACAGGGAATCCGAAGAATCCCCATCTTCCTTTCTGTCGCCTCA
>JBHIAI010000084.1:0-8156 GCA_046861655.1 Fidelibacterota bacterium
AGGTGGGACGGCAAAGATCATTCGGGACAACCTGTGGCCAGCGGCGCCTACCTGGTTCGGATGGCGGCAACATCCGTGGTGACCACCAGTGAGTTCATCCAGACCCGGAGGATCATCCTCTTGAGGTAATGCAGGTGAGTCGATTCCGGACTCTCTCTTCATATTTTCTTCTCCTGTCAGTTTCGTTCGCGGAGGAACCCCTGGGTCGCTTTGCCTGGCTGAGCGACACTCACGTTGGGAGCTCGACCGGACGGGAAGACCTGAGCCTGGCCATGCACGATATCAACGGGATGAGGGATATCGAATTCACGGTGCTGTCCGGGGATATCACCGAAACGGGGAAGGGAACAGACCTGGAACTGGCCAAGGCGATCCTCGACAGCTTGAACAAACCATACTACATCGTACCCGGAAATCACGACACCAAGTGGTCGGAATCGGGATTCACGAGGTTTTCTCAGCTGTGGGGAAGCGACAAGTTTGTGTTTGAATTCAGTGGTTTTCGCTTTATCGGATTGCACCAGGGTCCCCTCATGCGAATGGGGGACGGACATTTCTCTCCTGAAGATCTGAGGTGGCTCGATTCTGTTCTGGTAACCCTTCCCGTTCCGAGACAGCCCCTGGTGTTTGTCACCCATTATCCGGTAGATTCTTCCATCGACAACTGGTATGAACTCTTAGACAGGGTGAAAGGGTACAACACGAAGGCCATCCTGGTCGGTCACGGACACCGAAATGACATCCGGGATTTTGAGGGCGTACCCGGTGTCATGGGAAGATCCACGCTGCGGCGTGAAGATGCCACCGGGGGCTACACCATTGTGGAAATCCGCCGGGACAGTCTTCTCTTTTTCGAACGGACGACGGGAGGAGAAACCGGTCCCGCGTGGCACCGGTTGTCCCTCGAGGAAAGACACTATCTCTCCGAGAGGGAGGAATACCCGCGCCCGGATTTCTCCATCAACCGCCAGTATCCCCGCGTGCATCCCCAGTGGGTTTATGAGACGGATTTCACCATCGCTTCCGCACCCGCGGTGTGGGACGGTTATGCGGTTGTTGGGAACAGCCGCGGCGCCGTGTACGGAATTTCCCTGGCGGAGGGAGTGGAAAAGTGGAGGTTCAAGTCAAAGGGTCCAGTCTATTCATCCCCTGACATCTCACGAGGAAAAGTGGTGTTCGGTTCAGCGGACAGCAGCGTATACTGCGTGGACGTAGTGGATGGAGATCCTGTGTGGAGCGTCGGTACCGGAGCCCCGGTGGTGGCGGCGCCGGTCATTAAGGACGGGGTGGTATACGTGGGAGGAAGCGACGGAATCTTCAGAGCCATCGATCTGGAGAAGGGTGATCTCATATGGGAATTTGAGGGTCTGGGTGGTTTTGTGGAAACCAGACCGCTGGTCTACGGCGGCAATGTCATTTTCGGAGCATGGGACACCTATCTGTATGCCCTGGACAAAGGAGACGGATCCCTTGTGTGGAAATGGTCGAACGGAAATCCCGGGGTACTGTATTCCCCTGCGGCCTGCTGGCCTGTAGGATCGTACAACAAGGTTTTCATTGTGGCACCGGACAGGTACATGACAGCCATCGATGTGGAAACGGCCAAGAATGTCTGGCGGACCGGCGGTCATGACGTGAGGGAAGCCATAGGACTTTCCGAAAACGGGGAGATTGTCTACGCCCGGTCCATGTGGGATACCCTGTTTGCCTATTCGACGTCAGCCTCCGAACCGGAGATCCTCTGGGCCTCTGACTGCGGGTACGGGTATGACATCGACCCCTCCATGCCGGTTGAGAGGGACGGGATCGTTTTCTTTGGCACAAAAAACGGCTTCGTCATCGCTGTGGATGCCCGAACCGGGGAAGTCAGGTGGAAGCACCGGACCGGCGTCGCCCTGGTCAACACGGTTGCACCCATCGACTCTCAAAGGGTCGTGGTGACGGATATGGACGGCCGGATAATCCTTTTGGAGGAACAGTGAAACGGCTGGTGACAGCTCTTCTTCCACTGCTTTTGCATTGGCCCCTCATGGCCGAAGACAATGAAGAATTCCGGGCTACCTGGGTGGTTACCTGGGATTTGATCGACCCCGACAACAGTACGGAAGAGAATCAGGCCCTGGCCCGGTCTATCATGGATAACCACCTGAAGGCCAATATGAACGCCGTGCTGTGGCAGGCCCGACAGAGCGGGACGGCGTATTATCCGTCCTCTTTTGAGCCGTGGGGAACCTACGCTGGATATGAGGATCCCGGTTACGACCCTCTTGCCTTCGCCGTGGACGAAGCACACAGAAGGGGTTTGGAACTCCACGCCTGGATGAACGTGTTCGAAGCCAGGAGTACCGTGGAAGGGGCACCGGCAGAAGCGCACCCAGACTGGATCTGCAGGGACCGGGATGGCAATCCCATGACGTCGAACTTTGCCCTTTCCCCAGGACTGGAAGTGGTGAGGGAGTATCTGGTGCAGGTGGCGATGGAGATTGTGCGCAATTACGATATCGATGGACTCCATCTGGACTACATCCGGTGGAATGAGTTTACCAGTTCCGGTCAATCGGTGAGGTACGGCCGTCTGGTGGCCCAGAACCGGTATCCCGATGGCATGATCACGGAGGAGCAGATCAGGGAACTCCAGCAGAATCCCGAAGGAAGGTATCTTTACGACATAGAGCATCCCTACAGTGCAGGGATTCCGGACAGCGTTTCGGGGGGACAGTTTCCCTCCTGGGAGGACTGGTGGCGGTGGACGGTCACTGAATTCGTCCGTACGCTTCATGACTCTATTCAAGCTGAAAAACCGTGGGTCCGTCTTTCGGTGGCCGCTCTGGGGAAGTACAACTGGTCCGGGTGGCAGGGGTATAACGTGGTCTTTCAGGACGCCGCCCTGTGGTTTAATCAGGGGTACATCGACCAGCTGACGCCCATGCACTATCACTGGACGACCGGGGATGAATTCACCGGAATGCTGAGAGGGTCCTGTCCCGAATGCTGGGAAGAGTGGATCGAAGAGGGAATCGAGGACGGCAGGCTTTACACCGTCGGTCCCGGATCCTATGCCCTGGCCGATCGGAACAGGTGGAACAATCATCCTGAGATCGTGGAATCCTCCCGGGCGGTCCCATGGGTGGACGGATTTCAATTCTTCCGGTATGGTACGTGGGACTATTACCGGTACTGGGACGAGGCGAAAACAGTTTTCTTCCCGAACAAGACGAAGGTTCGCGGGTCGGGGCTGGTGGATACGACCCGACCGAATCCTCCCTCCATAGAACTGGAGAGAATCGATTCATTGACGTACCGGCTGACGGTCGCCCCCCAGGATGCGGGGGGAACGGAGTCCTGGTATGCCCTGTATCGTTCGGAGGACGACCATGTGGATCCGGGCAAGGATCCCATGGTTGAAAGGGTGTTCGGAAACAGTGCCTTTACCGTCCAGGATACGTTCTCCGGGACCCAGGACTTCAATGGGCGATACCGGTATGGAGCCACCGCTCTCGACCGGTACTGGAACGAATCTCAGGTTTCCGAAGTGGTGATGACCGATTCCGTTCCCTCTTTTCCACCGGTTGTGATTCATTCCGTTCCGGGCGAAGGTGATACGGTCAGTGTGAACACCCAGATTATCATCTCGTTCTCGAAAACCATGGACATTTCAACGGTGCCGGGTGCCCTTTCCGTAACACCTGCGGTGGGGATAGAGCAAGCAGTCTGGTCGACCGACTACAGGACTCTCACCGTCCAGTTCGACACACTCCTGGATTATGCCACGTCTTACACTTTTACCGTAGGGGCCTCGGCCCAGGATGTGAACGGATCGGCCATGGACGGAAACGGCGATGGGGTGGGGGGCGATCCCCATGAATTACATTTCGTGACGGAGGAAGAGGATGTATCCGGTCCGAGGATTGCCTCGAGCTATCCGGATTATGAGGGGACCACCGGGGCCTTTGACGTTGACGACGTCATGACGATCGTGTTTGACGAGGAGGTGGATCCCGCGTCCATCACCGATTCTACCGTGGTGGTCTCCACATCAAATACGGCGATCGACAAGAGTTACCTTTTGACCCTTGATCACAACCGGACGGTTCTCAGTGTTCAATCCGATGAACCCTTGAGTCCGGATCGTTCCTATGAGATCCTTCTCGATAGCACGGTCAGCGATGTCCTGGGCAATGCAATGGGACTCCAGAGGACCGTCCCATTTCGGACCCTGAACCTGGATTATGTCCTGAGGGAAATGATTGACGAGTTCACCTTTGCTATCGGGTGGCAGGACCCTGGGTACAGCGGTTCCACGGTGGGAACACTAGCGGGGACAAGGTTCGGGTGGGTTACGGACAACTACCTTCCGGCGTCCAAGCCCAAGAAATCGGCCAGGCTCAAGTATGCCTGGGATACGTCAGCCTCCGAGCACCTTCTCCGCGAGTACCTAAAAGACGGTTCAGCCAGAGAAGTGTTGTTCGATACCAGTTATGTTCTGCAGGTCTACCTCTATGGGGACGGAAGTTACAACAAATTCCGGTTCTGTGTGGATGATCACGCTCCCACGGAATATGTGGCGTCGTATCACGAGGTGAGCGAGTGGGTCACCATTGACTGGGTCGGCTGGCGGCTGGTGGAGTGGGATTTGGCGTCGGATCCGGTGGGGACCTGGATTGGGAACGGGATTCTGGAGGGGAGCCTGAGGATCGACAGCTTTCAACTCACATACGTTCCCGGGGCGGCGGCCACTGGGACCCTCTATTTCGACGATCTCAGAATCGTACGGAAAACGCCTCCCCTTTCGGTGGCGTTCGGCGGTCCCACAGTTCCCCGGGAATTCCGTCTTCTGCAGAATTATCCCAATCCATTCAACAGTCGAACGGTGATTCCTTTCGAGCTTCCGGTGCGGAACAGGGTCAAGGTCGTAGTCTACGATATCAGGGGCCGTCAGGTGGCCGCGCTCCTGGACCGGGAACTGCCCGCCGGCGTTCACGCAGTGACCTGGGATGGTGAGACTGAGACAGGGGGGCAGGCCAGTTCGGGTCTGTATATCTATCGTGTGTCGCGGGGGGAAGGTGTCTCCCGGGCCAGAACGATGGTGCTGATCAAGTGAGGATGAAGGTTGGGTTTGTGGAAGCATGGCTGTAATGCGTAATTCGTAATGCGTAATTCGTAATGCGTAATTCGTAATGCGTAGGAGCGGTCCCTCCTTGTCATGCTGAGCTTGTCGAAGCATGAGGTGATTCTTTTGCCCCCAAAGCTGGGGGCTGCACGGCGAAGGAGAGTGAAATGAAATCTTCGAAGAGAGAATGGGCATGGAGGGGATGCTTTGGTTTGGCGCTTACCCTCCTTCTGGTATTGGGATGTGCCGTTTCCCCACCCCTGGAGGAGGAGAGAAGACCGGCTGTCCTTGGAATCGACGATTTATCCCTGGAGGAAAGGGTCGCCCAGTTGTTCATGGCTCGCTACACGGGCAATTTCTATCCTGAATCCTCCTATGTCTACAGGCACGTGAAACGGCTTGTGGAAGAAAAAGGAATCGGAGGGATCATTCCTTATTTTGGGAGCACCCACGGGACCATTTCGAATCTGAACGAACTGCAGGGACTGTCCCGCGTTCCTCTTCTGGTGGCGGCGGATTATGAGCGGGGGGTGGGGCAGCAGCTGGACGGAGCGACCCTGTTTCCCACGCCCATGGCGGTGGCGGCCACCGGGTCGCCCGGACTGGCGTATGAAATGGGGAGGATAACCGCCCTGGAGGCAAGAGCTATCGGTGTCCACGTAACCTTCGCTCCGGTCCTGGACGTGAACAGCAATCCCGACAATCCCATCATCAATTTCAGGTCCTTCGGCGATTCGCCTGAGATTGTCGCCCGTTATGGGACTGAGTTTATCAGGGGGGCTCAGGAACATGGCCTGGTGGCTACGGGGAAACATTTTCCGGGTCACGGCGATACGGATACCGATTCCCACACCACGCTCCCGGCCATAGGGAGAGACCCGGAGACGTTTGTTGCTGTGGACCTGGCCCCTTTCAAAAGGGCCGTTGATGCTGGGGTGAAGATGATCATGGTGGCGCACATAGCGGTTCCTTCCCTGGACGCCAGTGGTATGCCCGCCACGCTGTCGCAGACGCTCAATGATTCTCTCCTCAGGGATGAATTGGGATTCGACGGACTGATCGTAACGGACGCCATGGAAATGGGAGGGATCACGGAATCATTCTGGGCGGGGGAAGCAGCCATCCGGACCCTTGAATCGGGGACGGACATGGTGCTTCTTCCCATGGATATTGACAGGGCCATCGAAGCGGTGGTGGAAGCCGTAAGAACAGGGAGAATCTCAGAAGAGAGAATCAACCAGTCGGTTCGCAGGGTCCTCACGGTGAAAAAGGATCTGGGACTGTGGGAAGAGCGGGAGTTGTTACTGGGAAGCGCCCGGTCTGTTCTGGGCCGGAGCGAGTACCGCTCTCTGGCAGCCGAGATGGGCAGAAAATCGATTACCCTGGTTACGGACAGGGAAAACAGGATTCCGATCCATGTGGAAACGGTGAAAAACCCGATTCACATTTTGCTGGCCACCCACGAAGGCATGCTCTCCATATCCAAGCCATTCTCGTCAGATGTTGAACGAATGTTCGAGAACGAAAACTCCAGGTTCATGGCATGGCCATTGGGAGATGCGGAGCTGCAGGCCGTTGTGGAGGAAGCCAGGAAGAGTGATTTCATCCTCTGCTCCCTCTGGATCAGGGTAAGGATGAACCTGGGCACCGTCAGTCTTGACGAGTCCCACAGACGGCTTCTGAAAGAGCTGGAGAATACGGGGATACCGGTAGTCGTAGTCTCCTTCGGCAGCCCGTATGTTGAAGACGTAGGTGAGATAGGAACGTATGCCTGTGCTTATGGATACGGGTCCGTGTCCCAGCACGCCATGGCGGACGCCATTTTTGGGGCGGTTCCCGTTTCGGGGAGTCTGCCCGTAACGTTAGGGCCCAGCTACCCCCAGGGTCATGGGTTGACCCGCTCAGCCCGCAGGATGCTGACCCGGGCTGAGACCACTCCGGATTTCTTGGAGGCGAAAAAAGTGCTGGCATCGGCCATCGAAGATTCGGTGTTCCCCGGTGCCCAGGTAGTGGTCACCAGGGAAGGGGAAGTACTCTGGTCCTACACGGTGGGAAAACAAACCTACGACCCGAAGTCTCCTTCCATCACCGAGGAGACCATTTACGACCTGGCGTCCGTCACCAAGGTGTCGGCGACGACGCCGCTGATCATGAAACTGGTAGAACGTAAGCTCCTGTCGCTGGATGAACCCGTGTACCACTTCTTTCCCACGTTCAGGGGAAAAGGGAAGGAGACGGTTACGGTGCGGCATCTGTTGACCCATTCCTCTGGGCTTCCGGCGTACGTCCGGTTTTTCGAGGAGGGTGTTCCCCCCGAAGAAGTGGTTCCCACGATTGTGGGCACCGAGCTGGACTTTCCTCCCGGGGACAGTACCGTTTACAGCGATCTGGGATTGATTCTGACAGGGGCCATCATCCAGAAGGTAACGGGACAGAGTCTGGATGTACTGGCCAAAAACTGGATATACGAACCCCTTGGGATGAAGAGAACGTTTTTCCGGCCGGACAGAAGGTACCTGCCCGACATAGCCCCCACGGAGTACGACCCGGTTTACCGTAAGGGCGTGGTTCATGGGGTTGTCCATGACGAAAACACGTGGTGGCTGGGGGGCGTGGCCGGCCATGCGGGTCTTTTTTCCACGGCTCTGGACCTGGCCCGGTACGCCCAGGTCATGATGGACGGGGGAGTTTTCGAGGGGAGGCGATTGTTCAAGAGACAGACCATCGCCCAGTTCACGGCTCGTCAAGGAATGCCGCCAGGTAGCAGCCGGGCCGTGGGTTGGGATACCCCTTCCGATTCGCTGAGCTCAGCCGGCGACTATTTTGGTCCTGGATCGTTCGGTCACCTGGGGTTTACCGGGACTTCCCTTTGGATAGACCCGAACCGGAGAATCGCCGTGATTCTTCTCACCAACAGGGTGTATCCCACCCGCGAAAGAGGGGGTATGTATGAGGTTCGGCGTCAGTTTTACAACGCCGTGATGCAGGCTCTGGAACGTCCAAGGACCAGCTAAGGAAGATCTGGTAGAAGGGGGGGGGGTTGTCA
>JBHIAI010000085.1:0-8100 GCA_046861655.1 Fidelibacterota bacterium
TGGGCTTCATATGCCTTAGTTCGGATAGGAAGAGCTGGACTCGCTCTTCTGCAAGGGACGATTCGCAGGCTATTTGAAACGCGTGAAGCGCGTCGAGGGAGAGACCGTCCAGCAGGGCAAAGATGCCGCTTCGCTCCAGGCTGGGCTCTTCCAGGGGTCCGACCGGGTAGGTCCCGGTGTCAAGGCATGGGTGGCCGAGGATCCCTTCGAACCCAATCTGGACCCGGAGGCCAGGGCCAGGGATCTCAAGATCCGGGGATACGCGAGGGGAGAGGAGCCGGCCTACTGGAACGATGATGACCGGCCCCTGATCGTGGAAACACCCAAGTACGGCCGGAAGGTATTCACGGGGACCAGCCATATGCCCACCCCCACCAAGATGTTGTGGCATACGAACGTCAATCTGTTGAACAACGCCAAATACGTTTACGAGATGGTCAAGAACGTGAATCCCAGCATCGATCTGATCATCAGTCAGGACATCGAAATGACCGCCACCTGCGAATACGCGGACGTGGTTCTCCCCGCCAACAGCTGGGCAGAACAGCAGTCGTATGAATTGACGGCTTCCTGCTCCAATCCCTTCCTGCAAATCTGGAACGGGGGCCTCGAGCCGGTGTTCGATTCCCGGGATGACGTCCTGATTTTCGCCCAGGTGGCGGCCAGGCTGGGAGAGATCCTGGGTGACCACCGGTTCTCTGACACCTGGAAGTTTGCCCTGGAGGGGAAAACAGGAGTGTACATCGACCGGCTGCTGGACGGCAGCAACACCACCCATGGATATACCACCTGGGATATCATGGCAGGGAAATACGGAGAGCCAGGGGCGGCTTTGATGCTGTTTCGCACCTATCCCAGGATTCCGTTCTACGAACAGATCAAGGAGAGCACCCCCTTCTTCACCCCCACAGGGAGGATTCAGGCCTACAATGATGAGCCGGAGGTGATTGAATACGGGGAAAACTTTGTGGTTCACCGGGAGGGACCAGAAGCCACGCCCTATCTGCCCAACGTCATCGTCTCCACCAGCCCTCTCGTTCGTCCCGACGATTACGGCATCCCCCTGTCGGCGACGGGAGCGAACGAAAGGCAGGTTAGAAACTTGAAAATGGGATGGAAGGACGTGAAAAAGACGGAGAATTTCCTCTGGAAGGAGGGGTTCGAATTCTATTGCTTGACTCCCAAGACACGTCATGCCACCCATTCCAGCTGGCAGGTGACCGATTGGCAGTTTATCTGGAATAACCCTTTTGGGGATCCCTACCGATTGGACCGGCGTCAGCCCGGCGTAGGGGAGCACACCCTTTACATGAATCCCAAAGCGGCCGAGGACCTGGGGATTGAGGACGGGGACTATGTCTATGTGGACGCCGATCCCCGCAACAGGCCTTACAAAGGTTGGAAAGAAGATGACCCTTTCTACAAGGTGGCGAGACTAAAACTCAGGCTCCGGTACAATCCCTCCTATCCCTATCACGTGGTCATGATGAAACATGGAGCCTGGATGGCCACGGAAAAATCGGTGCAGGCCCATGAAACCCGGCCTGACGGACGGGCCCAATCAGCCGACACGGGATATCAGGCTAGCTTTCGGTACGGTTCCCATCAGTCCATCACCTATGCCTGGCAGATGCCCATGCAGCAGCTGGACAGCCTTTTTCATAAAGCCAAGGCTAAGATGGGTTTTCTTTTCGGGTATGAGTCGGACAACCACGCCATCAATACCACTCCCAAGGAAACGCTGGTGAGGGTCGCCTTCGCCGAAAAGGGGGGTGTAGGTGGCAAGGGGATCTGGGCACCCGCCACCACCGGCCACACACCGGCCCATGAGAGTGATTTCATGAAAGCCTATCTTGCCGGGGACCTGCTGTCCATCAGGGAGGCCTGGGAATGGTAAAGCGGTTTGAACCGGAAGATCCCCTGGAACTCAGGGGAATTGAAGTCCCTTCCGGAGACCTGGAGAATCAGGCCAGGGTGATCATGGAAGAGTTTTTCATGATGGGTATGCCCAGGGATGAAGTCCTTCACCTGTTCGAAAACCCTTTCTTTTCCGGGACCCACAACCTTTTCCAAAGACTAGGGAGAGAGAGGACCGTGAGGTTACTGGACGAGACCTGGAAACCGCACGGTTCTTAAGAGGAGAGCTGACATGGCGGACGTACACAACTGGCAGTTGGGCCGGACTATGGCCTACCCCTATGAGGGAAAGTATCCGGAGTGGCAGTTTGCCGCTGTTTTCAACATCAACCGGTGCATCGCCTGTCAAACGTGCACTATGGCCTGCAAAAGCACCTGGACCTTTTCCCGGGGACAGGAGGCCATGTGGTGGAACAACGTGGAAACCAAACCCTACGGAGGATATCCCCAGTTCTGGGATATGAAACTGTTGAAGCTTCTTCGCGAGGCACACGACAGGCAGGGTCAGGAAATGGTCTGGCATCCCGGTTCCGGTGAAGATCCGCGAGCGCCCTACGGGGAGTATGCCGGCATGACCGTGTTCGAGGCGGCCCGAAAAGAAAAAACGGAAACGGGTCACTCCCGGGTTCTTGGGTACCTACCCCAGGACAATGAATGGACCAAGCCCAACATCGGAGAAGACACCTCTCCTGTCGCCGGGGCCCGTCAGGACAAGATGGGATTTATCCAGGATGCCATCCGCCTTCCCGAACACAAGACGTACTTTTTCTATCTCCAGAGAATCTGCAACCACTGTACCTATCCCGCCTGCCTGGCGGCCTGCCCCCGGAAAGCCATTTACAAGCGGAAGGAAGACGGTGTGGTTCTCATCGATCAGAAACGGTGCCGGGGCTACCGGAAGTGCGTGGAAGCCTGTCCTTACAAGAAGGCCATGTATAACGGGCAAACCAGGATTTCCGAGAAGTGTATCGCCTGCTATCCCAGGTTGGAGGGTCGTGATTCCCATATCACCCCCGACGGGGTTCCTGTGGAGACCCGCTGCATGGCTTCCTGCGTGGGGAAGATAAGGCTCCAGGGTCTGGTGAGAATGAACGGGGATGGCTCGTGGAAGGAAGACCCGGAAAACCCCCTTTATTTCATGGTTCATGAGGAGAACGTAGCCCTCCCGTTGTATCCCCAGTTTGGTACGGAGCCCAATGTTTTTTACATCCCGCCCCGATGGGTCCCCCGGCCTTTTCTCCGGCAGATATTTGGTCCCGGTGTAGACCGGGCCATAGACCGGTACTCGGCACCCTCCCGGGAACTCATGGCTGTCCTGCAGCTGTTCAGGGCCCAGCGGGAGGTCATATACAAATATGAAATAAAGAAGGGTGCCAAGATCTTCGACAAGGATATGACCCTGTCCGATGGATCCAGGAAGACCCTGGAAATCTTCAATGACACGGTTATCGGATACAACAAAAAGGGTAAAGAATGCGTGAGGGTAACCGTGGAGGAGCCCCTGTATGAAAGATCGGCCGAACACTACAATTCCATCTAGGAGTGTAGAATCCTACACTCCTGACCTCAGCGTCCTTTACACGTTCATCTCCTCCCTGTACTCGGAGCCTTCTTCGGAGAGATTTCAGCTTCTTTCCGAGGAATCATTCCGCCAGGCGGTGATTGCGGCCTCGGAACGACTGGATAGTGTCCCGGGGGAAAGGGGCAACTCTCTGAGGGATCTGGGTCAGGCCATCTACGACTACCTGTCCCGTCATGAGAAGCCGGTGCGGGACGAATACGTGGCAACTTTCGGCCATACCCTCTCCAAACCCACGGCCCCCTATGAGCTGGAGCACTTGAAGAACGAAGACGTCTTCTACCGGACGCAGCGCCTGGCCGATCTGGAAGGATTCTACCGGGCGTTTGGGCTGACCATGAATAGGCGGGAACGGGCCGATCACATTTCTGTACAGGCCGAGTTCCTGGCCAATCTTGCGGCCAAGGAGGAGTACGCCAGGGAGAATGACCTGGGGGAGGAAAAGATTGAGGTTTGCCGGAAGGCGCGACGGGATTTCCTGAATGACCACTTTGGCGCGTGGGTACCTGTGTTTATCCAGAACGTCGCCACTCTGTCGCAGGGACAGTTCTATCCTCTCGTTTCCCGGTTTACTTCCCGTTTTCTTAGGAGTGCAGGGTTCGAACATGACTCAAATGGCCCCGCCCTACCATTGAAAGGAATCAACATCATGAAGCCTACAGACCAGCTAAGACATGAACACGATGCGATCCTGACCATGCTGGACATCCTGGAGCGGGTTTGCCAAAAACTCGAGTCTGAGGAGGAAGTGGATCCCTCACATCTCGAGGGCATCATCGACTTCTTCCGGGTGTTTGCCGATAAATGTCACCATGGAAAGGAGGAGGCTCACCTTTTTCCTGCCATGGAGGAAGCCGGAGTTCCTCGTCAGGGAGGTCCCCTGGGGGTCATGCTTCACGAGCATGATACAGGCCGGGGCTACGTTACGTCCATGGACGAGGGTGTCAAGAGGTTCAAGTCGGGCGATGAGGAGGGCTCGACTCAGTTCATTCTTGGGGCAAGACCTTACATCGCACTGTTGAAAGAGCATATAGACAAGGAGAACAATATCCTTTTTCCACTGGCTTTGAATACCCTTTCCCCTGAACGCCAGGATGAACTCCTGACACAGTTTGACCGGGTGGAACGGGAGGTGGTGGGGCAGGGTAAGCATGAGGAATATCACCGCCTCCTCGAAGATCTCCAACGAATCTATGTGACCTGATTTTCACTTCGGCCGGGCCCCGCGGATTTATCCTCACGAGAATCTTTCTTCCGGCACTTCTTTTGCGCAAAAGAAGTGCCCAAGAAAAACGTCGCTGCCGAAAAATCCGTCACCGCTGAGCTCTTCGCCTCGGCAATCCGCTGAACTCGTCCCGATAAAACATCGGGTCTTAAACAGCACCGGATTGTTCTCCGCGGCTCGAGTCAGCGGAAAACGTTCCGAATTTTTCGAAGGCGAGACACTTTTCCTGGTCCTCGGACCAGGAAAATAGGCGGCCTAAGCAGACTCCCGACTGTCTTCGTGACGGCGAAGAGGACCGGAAGAGAATTCACAGCTGTCTGACCCCGCTGAAGCGGGAGCCTGCCCCCGCGAAAGCGGGGGAGTTCTGTGGATTCCCGGGACTCGAAACGGCACAGGAGGGAGGCTGGTTCAGTCGCAGGTTCTCTTGGTACTTCTCTTACTCTAAGAGAAGTACGAAAAGGATCTTTTCGGGTGGGGGAACCGACGCCGCCACTAATCTTTTCCCAGCACACGATTCCCTCCTCTTTTCAAACAGTCCCTTCATACATTAGGGGCAAACGGGGGGTCACGATATCCTTGAAGGAGGCAAACCATGACCGACAAACCAAACCACGACATTCCCAAGCCCTTTCGCGACTTCACGGAAAAATATCCCGATGTAGCCGAAGGGTACGGGCAGATGGGCGACGCGGTTCACGACTGGGGTCCCCTGGATAAGAAGACCCGGGCCCTGGTCAAACTTACCATCTCTGTGGGCGCACGACTGGAGGGAGGCGTTCACAGTCACGCCCGGAAGGCCCTGGAGGCGGGGGTTGAACCCGATGAGATTCGCCACGCCGTTATCCTGTCCCTTCCCACCGTGGGCTTGCCGTCCATGATGGCCGCCTTAACCTGGGTGGAAGACATCCTGTAGGCCGTGTTTTCTTGAAGGCTGGTGGACTAAGCTAGTCTTTTGTCAAGATGAACCTGTTGGGCTCAGAATGACAACCCATCCTATTCACCATAATGGAGCACGAGCTTCTGGTCACTGGATCCTGCCAACTGCCACTGTCCCTGCCGCTGCTACTGCCCCTGCCGCTGCTACTGCCACCTGCTGCTGCCGCTGCCACCCAGCAACCGCTGACCGGTCACTCCTCACTCATCGCCGCGTGGATCAGTCTTCCTTTAGTTCACCAACCTCACACAGGGCTTCACCGCAGGCGCAGACAATCAGATCATTGGTCTGCATCCAGGCGTAATCGCCGTAATCGGCAGACCAGGGTGTACCGCACCGGGGACAAAGAATCACTGTGGGAGCGGGGACCGGCGTGCTTTCCAGGGTATTCTCGGGTTCAATGGGTTCTGTTACGATAGTCATACAAAAGGCGTATATAAATTAGCCTTCCATTACGATCGAGTCAAGAGAAAACTGAGGACATCTCCGTGATTCGTAATCCGTAGTGCGTAATTCGTAATGCGTCGTTCGTAACGCGTAATTCGCCATACGTAATTCTCAGTTTGCTTCTGAACACTGCCCACTGTCGGAGCGAAGCGGAGATCCCGCCCCGGCGGGACCGCCTGCCAACCGGTCCCCAGTTCCTCCTTCCTTGTTTACCGAAATTGGACTAACTTTCGCGTCTCATCCCATCGCAGGGGAAGGAAAGACGGACATGGCTTATCTGAAGAAAGTGACAATCTCGAAGAAATCGTGGCACGATCTGAAACCGAAGTTGCTGGTAGTGGGACTTTTCCAGGGCGGGGATCTATCCCTTTTTCAGAAGGATGTGGACGAAAAAAGCGGCAACGTTCTTTCGGACCGTTTGGCCGCCGGGGATTTTTCCGGAAAGCTTAATGAGACTCTCATGGTGTACAGTTCCGGTCCGGCCCGGAGGATTCTCATGGTGGGGTTGGGCAAACCCCATGAGTTCACCCTGGATCGTCTTCGCCAGGTGGCAGGAACTGCGGCGAAGACGGCCCAAGCTGCCCGGCTGACCCAGATGGTGACGGAAATCCCCGGGGGTGACGTTCTGGAAGCTGAACCGGAAGCGGTTTCACAGGCCTTCTCGGAGGGTCTCATACTCGGGTCCTACAGGTTCCTGGATTACAAAAGCAACCGGGCGGAGGAGACGGTTTTGCGATCGGTTACTCTGATTAATTCGGCCAGCAGGAAAGGTGTGGACCGGGGGGTTACCGTTTCTGAAGCGGCCTGTTTTGCCCGGGATCTTTCTGCCCACCCCAGCAATGTGGTTACCCCCACCCGGCTGGCCTCCGAGGCTAGGAAAATTGCCCGGGAGTCGGGGATGAAATGCACCGTATTCGGCCGCCAGGAGTTTTCCAGAATGGGGATGGGGGCCTTTGCCGCCGTGGCCAGAGGAACGGATGAGCCGCCAAAGTTTGTCGTGTTGGAATACCGGGGTAACCGGAGCGGGGATACCTCCATGGCTATCGTGGGGAAAGGCATCACATTCGACACCGGGGGCATATCCATCAAGCCGTCCAAAGCCATGGATGAGATGAAATACGATATGTGCGGTGCCGCCGCGGTCCTGGGTATCATGAAGGCGGTGGGTAAGCTGAAACCGGCGGCGAACGTAGTGGGTGCCATCACGTGCACCGAAAACATGCCCGGAGGGCATGCTACCAAGCCCGGGGATATTGTGGAGGCATACAACGGTAAGACCATAGAGATTCTCAACACGGACGCGGAAGGCCGCCTGGTACTGGCGGACGCCCTCTCGTATGTGGCAAAGAATTTCGAACCCCGGAGCATGGTCAATTTTGCCACTCTCACCGGGGCGGTGATCGTGGCCCTGGGACACTGGGCCAGCGGTGTGATGGGAAGTGATCAGGAGCTCATACAGAAGATCGTGAAGGCAGGGGAACGATCGGGCGAGCGAGTTTGGCAGCTGCCTCTCTGGGATGAATACTCCGAGGACATCAAGAGTAAGGTAGCCGATGTCAAGAATACGGGGGCGCCCCGTCAGGCTGGCACCATTGCAGGGGGGGCGTTCTTGAAGGAATTTGTGGGTGAGGTCCCCTGGGCCCACGTGGATATCGCGGGTACGGCATGGTGGGACAAGGATCGTCCCTATGTTCCCGCCGGTCCGTCCGGCGTGGGGGTCCGCCTGGGAATCGAACTCCTGAATCTTCTTGAGGGTCCCAAGGATTAAGAAGGCCGGAATCTTTTGGCGGTGTAGCTCAGTTGGCAGAGCAGCGGAATCATAATCCGCGTGTCGGGGGTTCGAGTCCCTCCACCGCTACAACTCAGATTTTCTGATTTCCTGGTTCGTGGAGGGACGAGAAGTCGAAGCGCAGCGAAGATCCCGATAGCGAAGCGGGTCGGGAAGTCCCTCCACCGCTACAACTCAGATTTTCTGATTTCCTGGTTCGTGGAGGGACG
>JBHIAI010000086.1:0-8038 GCA_046861655.1 Fidelibacterota bacterium
AGTGTTCCCAGTGTCACTCCAACATGCGAACCCATGGGGAGCTGGTGATCACCCGAAACGAATGCCTGTCCTGCCATCACACCCAGGAGGGTATCGAATGCGCCCGGTGCCACGGGATTCAGGCCAGCGTGTTCGAGGGGACGGCCGGTTTCGCTGTGGAGTCCGAGCCCGACGTGATGTACGAGGCAGGTCTTGAATGCCTGTCGTGCCATACGGGCACCAGACAATCGGTTGAGAAGGCCACAGCCCGGACGTGTTCAGAGTGTCACGATCTGGACTATGAAGATTTGCTCGTTGACTGGCAGACCGAGATCACCCAGTTGATCGATACCGTTTCCGGCCGGCTGACTACCGTTCAAGGTCTGGACCTTTCTGAAAAAGATCGGGCCCTGGCAGACCGCGTTGCTTCCGGTCTGGAAAAGATCAGGCACGATGGGAGTCAGGGGGCTCACAACCTGGGCCTCGTGGAGCAGACCCTCTCGCATTATTCGGCCGTTCTGGACTCCCTGCTAGCACCGGGCGTCATGCCGTGAATGCCACTAAGAGCTGTAGACAACCTCTACCGGTACGGGGCTCCAGGACCGGACGAAGGCAGACGAACCCTGGTGTGAGTAAGCCCGGAGAGCCGGGGAGTTGAAAGTCCTGTTTCGAATCCTCCTGTTTTTCACCGCCGGTACAGGTCTGGCCTGGAGTCAGGTAGACGGGGAAGAATCTGAGTCCATCGATGAAACCACCTGCATCGATTGTCACGAACTGGGAGCCCGCGAAACGGTCATCACGGAGGATCTCGAGGGATCATCCCATGGAGATCTTGGATGCATGGAATGTCATCAGGACAAAGATACCATGCCCCACCGGGAAGAACCGGGCTTTCTTGTGGGTAACGACGGGTGCCGGGACTGTCATGAGGAGGAATCGGATCAGTATCAGATACACGGAAGGTTCAAGATTGGCGAGGCCCAGGATTTGCCCATGTGCTCGGATTGCCATGGGGACCACGATATTTTGCCATCATCCAGAAAGCTCTCCAAAGCCCATCCGGTGAATCTCCCCTCGGTGTGCGGTCAGTGTCATGAAGATCTCGATCTCACCCAGAAATATGAGCTGCTGCTGGAACATCCGGTCGAGGTGTACGAAAGCTCCATTCACGGGCGGACCACGAAGGGGGGAATCTACGTGGCAGCCACCTGCAACGACTGCCATTCCAGTGGCGGTACGGCTCATAAGATCTATTCTCCCGGTCATCCCGAGTCCACTGTGAATCACTTCAACATCCCGTCCACATGTGGCCGATGCCACAAAGGCATAGAAAACGATTTCTGGGAAGGCATTCATGGAAAACTGGTGAAGAGGGGAGAAACCGACGCCCCCGTCTGCACCGGATGTCACGGTGAGCATGGGATCCTCCCCCCAGGGGATCCTCGCTCGCCCGTCTCTCCCACCCGGGTTGCGGAGTTAACCTGTTCCCCCTGTCATGAGTCGACCCGGCTCAATGAGAAATACGGACTCCCTGCTGGACGTCTGGCCAGTTTTATCGACAGTTATCACGGTTTGAAGAGCACGGCCGGTGACATCAAGGTGGCCAACTGTGCCTCGTGCCATGGAGTTCACCGGATTCTCCCCAGCTCCAACCCCACTTCCACGATTCACCCTGACAATCTCCAGAGGACCTGCAGGGAGTGCCACCCTGGAATCTCGGCTGAACTGGCCGCCACGCCCATCCATGGCATCAGAGGCGAAGGAATCAGGACCACGGCGGCCGACGTGGTGGAGAAGATCTATATCGTGGCCATCGTTGTCATCATCGGACTGATGGTTATTCACTGGGTCATCGATCTCTTTAGACAGATACGGCTGGTCATGGCCAAGCCCCAGGTCCGAAGAATGTCTCCGGGAGAGGTCTGGCAGCATACCCTTCTGATGCTGAGTTTTGTCGTCCTGGTCATAACCGGCTTTGCCCTGCGGTTTGACCAGTCGTGGATTTCCAGGTTTATCTTCGGGTGGCAGGGAGGATTCGAGCTGAGGGGCACCATCCACCGGGTGGCTTCGGGGGTATTCATGTTCACGGCCCTGTGGCACGCGGTGTTTCTGTTCTCACGAAGGGGCAAAGGCTTCATCAGGGATATCTGGCCCTTGAGGAGGGATTTCAAAGATTTCTGGCAGCGGATCCTGTACAACCTGGGACGTGTACCCAAGACACCCCAGTTCGGACGGTTCAGCTACGTAGAGAAGGCCGAATACTGGGCTCTCGTGTGGGGAACGGTGGTGATGATCGTTACCGGCCTTCTTCTGTGGTTCGATAACTATGTGGTGCGGTTCATTCCGAAGGGGGCGCTGGATGTAGCTCTTGTGATTCATTACTGGGAAGCGTGGCTTGCAACTCTGGCCGTGGCGGTCTGGCATCTGTGGTCGACCGTATTCAATCCCCATGTCTATCCTATGAATCCTTCCTGGCTTACGGGCACGATGCCGGAGGACATGTACGAACATGAACACCCCCAGCATGTGGAGGCGGCAAGAGAAGAAACAAGAGACCTGGGTCCGTAAGGAAACCGGCAAGACGGGGCGTAAGGACAAGAACAACCCGATCACCCGATAAACTACTGAATATCTAAGGAGCCGGGGAGGGTAGCCCTAGCAGACCATCAAGAATCTCTCATGCGATAACGGGCCTGGGTCTCTTCTGACCTGCGGTATTGCCTCAAGTCCCTGGTGTCCCTTCTCTCCGTTGGGTCCCACATAGGGAAATCGATTTTTCTTCCCCAATTTATGGCGATTTGATGACTTCACTTCTGGACGTTTTCGATCACACCTTGATGATCACGGGTTTTGTCCTTGCCATGATGGTGGTCATTGAATACGTCAACGTGCTCACCGGAGGGGACTGGCGGGAGAAAATATCCCGCTTCAGGTGGACTCAATATGTGATGGCCGCCGCCCTGGGTGCAGTTCCCGGATGCCTGGGGTCCTTTACAGCCATCGCCATGTATTCCCACGGTATTGTGACCCTGGGCGCGGTGGTGACCGCCATGATCGCCACCAGCGGGGATGAAGCTTTCGTGATGCTGGCTATGATACCCCGAACCGCCGTAATCCTCATGGCCGTCCTGTTCGGGGTCGGCGTGGTGGCCGGGGCCCTTACCGATACGGCGGTGGAAGATCCCTGTGGATCTGTCGGCGGATCAGCTGGTCCTCCATCCGGGGGAAACGTGCGAGTGTCTACCGGGAAAGGATGTGGCCGCCCAGTGGAAGCGTCCGTTGGTTACCCGGGGGATTCTTACCGGTGCCGTAAGCCTTCTCGTTCTGGGTGTTGTCCTGGGATTCATCGGACCCCCGGAGTGGGACTGGGTGAGGGTCAGCATTCTGGCGGTGGCCGGGGCGTCCTTTTTCGTGGTCACCACAGTTCCCGATCACTTCCTGAAGGAGCACCTCTGGAATCACGTGGTGCGGAAGCACCTGTCCCGGGTTTTCCTCTGGACCCTGGGGGCCCTGGTGGTCACCCACGTTGCACTGGAGGCCGTTCAGCTCAGACCGGCTATCGCAGAAGGGCAATGGGTGGTTCTGGCGCTGGCCTCTCTCATCGGATTGATACCGGAATCCGGCCCCCACCTGGTGTTCGTGACCCTGTACGCGGAGGGCGTGATTCCGTTGAGTGTGCTTCTGGCAAGTTCAGTGGTTCAGGACGGTCACGGTATGCTGCCCATGCTGGCCCATTCACGGAAGGGATTTTTCCTTGTGAAGGCCATCAATCTCGGCGTGGGTTTTGCCGTGGGCGCGGCCGCCCTGGCCCTGGGTTGGTAGGGGAAGATGGCAGGGGCAGGGGGGCGTTCTTCTGAATTACGCATTACGAATCACGCATTACGAATCACGCATTACGAATCACCCAGATACCCGTCGGCTTACCGGGCGCTCGATTTTGCATTTTCCGTTTTTCACTGTCCCGAACCTTCGGGACGACGTGTTAGGTCTTCCGTTCCTGCTTTCTGGCTGCCGGAAACAGAATGTTATTCAGTATCAGCCGGTAACCGGGGGAACTGCGGTGGAGGGAAAGGTCCGTAGGGGGGTCCCCCACCAGGTGCTGGTAGTCTTCCGGATCGTGACCCCCCAGGAAGGTGAACGTACCCCGGCCTATGTTTCCGTGGACATACTTAACCTGTTCCCCGCCTTCCACTTCTCCCATGATAAGGACATGTTTCTTGATGAGGCTGCGTCTGAATCCAGTGGTCTGGCCCAGAAACCCCTTGATGACGCCCACGTGGTTCTGGGTTAGCATGGTGGGGACTGGATCGTACTTGGCGGAGAATTCGAACAGGGTAAAATAATCCGCCTCCGGATTTCGAATCTCTGGAGGGTCGCTGGGCGGGTAATCGATGTCGGAGAATTCATACACGAACGGATCCGGGATGATGGTGAAGTTCTCGAAAGCCAGTGTTTTTGAATAGTCCAGCTTCTTCTGGACCCCGGGGTCCGCAGGGGTGCCGTCGAACACACTTTCTGCCATGTCCACACCCTCTGCCGCCAGGGCGATGTCGTAGGAGTCCGTGGCCGAGCACATGGCAAACAGGAACCCTCCACCGGCCACGTAGGCTTTTATGGATCTCGCCACAGCCTTCTTCTCTTCGGAGACCGAAGGAAAACCCAGACGGTCGGCCATGGCTTCGAAACGCCTCTTCTGCTCGATATACCATGCGTGGCTGTGATAAGACCTGTAGAACTTCCCGTACTGGCCTGTAAAGTCCTCATGGTGAAGATGAAGCCAATGGTACTTCTCCAACTGTCCCAGGAGCACTTCTTCGTCCCACAGGGTTTCATAATCAATCTCTGCGTAGGTGAGAGCCAGCGTCACAGCATCGTCCCACGGTTGGGTGTTGGGTGGAGTATAGATGGCAATCCTGGGAGCCTTTTCGAGAAGAATGACATCCATGTTGCTGATGTCCATTTCGCCATAGATGGCGGCCACCTGCTGATCGGGAATCACCGTGGCCGTCACGCCCCGGATTCGACATTCCTGGAGTACAGCGGGAAAGTGGTCCATCAAGAATGAGCCCCCTCTAAAATTCAGGAGCCATTCCACGTTGATCTCCTGTTTCAGGACCCAATATGCCACACCGTAGGCCTTCAGGTGATTCTTCTGGGACAGATCCATGGGGATGAGAATCTTCTCAGCTCCCAGTCCGTGGGCCAACATCAACAGGATGAACAGGGTGCGGCTCACCTATCCTCCCGCTTCTGCCGAAATGGCCCGGATTCTGTACCGGATAGGTTCAGCGAGCATGGTGTCTGGATAGTCTTCCAGGACAGTAAGGTACCATCGTGCGGCCTTTTGCCGGTCGTGGAGATGGTACTGGTATATTTCTCCGATGACGGCTGTGGCCCTATCGCCCAGGGGGGTGTCCCTCAGAGACATGAATTGTTCTTTCGCCCCTTCCCAATTACCCAGGATCAGGTCGATCTTCCCTCCCCGGAACACGGCATACGGAGTGATAGGGTCAGCCGGATATTGCAGTTCCACCTGGCGAAAAACCTCCCGGGCTTCAGTTAGATTCGCCTGTTTCAGGAGTTTCTCCCCCTTAAGATAGAGATGGAACGCGTCCCGGGCCCGGGGAGACCCGCGACTGTAGCTCTCATCGATAAATCCTTTCAATTCCATCACGTCGTTCAAGTAGGGGTCGGTGTCATTCAGTTCTGCCATGAGATGGGTCAGACGGATGAGAGACGAGTCCAGTTCTCCAGACAGAAAAAGAGCCTGGCATTTCTTCAACTGAAGGGCGGTTCTTGTTTCACCCGGTTCCAGGCCGTCCAGTTTGTCATCAAGAAACTTCAGGGCACCGGCAAAATCCCCCCTGGCCATGAGAACGTCTCCGATTCTTGATAGGGCTTTCCGGCTCAAACTTGAAGAGGAAGAAAGAGCCAACACGGACCGGTAAGAGTCCAGAGCACCATCGAAATCACGAGTTATGCGGTACTTGATTTCCCCCAGTCTATAATGGGCCTGGGGTGACAGGGTGGTGGACGGGAGGGTAACCAGGTTTGATTTGGATGGCCGGAAGCCCGTGGAAGGGGTCTTCGAAGAATGCGTTGTTGGGGAAGTACTCCGCCAGCGAGCGGTACACCTTCGGGGGAATGATTTGTTTCTCGTAGGTGAGGGCCAGTCCGTACAGTGCCTCCCCCGTGAGTTTTCGGTAGTGATCCATCCGGGGATTGTTGGGATGGAGAGGGATCCCCTGGAGAATGACTCGAAAGGCGTTCAGGGCCAAGGACAGCCGGTTCTCCTTTCTCAGGTTATTGGCAAATTTCAGCCACCGCTGGAAGGATTGGTCGGTGTCAAGACCCAGGGCCAGATGCTGCTGGAAGGCGTCCTCGTAGCGCCCTACCTTGAACAGGAAATGGGTGTAGAGAGTCCGGAGCGTCGGTTCGTTCTCCCCCATACGCTCCAGTAACCTGGCCTCAATGATCTCCTGACTTTCGGCATGGTCGGACATCTTCAGGAGCTGGGATGAAACCGCGGCCAGGCCGTCTGGGTGGTGGATCGCGAAGGTCAGGTATTCATGGGTGGCCTGTTCAAATCTCTCTCTTTGAGAATAAACGTTTGCCAGCTCCAGAGAAAATAAGGAAGGATCGTTAAAGGCGGACCGGCCCTTTTCGATCAAGGGCTCGAGGTAGTCGTCCATCTGATGCCGGACGGCCATGTGCATGACCAGACGGTAGGCCGCTTTGGAACGGGGATACCGGGCCAGGGTCTGTTCCCAGTGTTGAACGGCTCTGTCCGGTTCACCCGACTCCAGAAAGAGTTCCCCCAGTTCCACCTGACTTTGAAGGTCGTTGGGAAACAGCTCCAGACGGTCGTTGATCAGGGTTTCCAGGTCTTTGAACCTCTTCTGGCGCCGGTAAAGGGATTTGAGCTGGAGGTAGACCCGGGTGTTCCTCGGATTTCTGGCCAGAAGCTGGAGATAAATGCCTTCTGCCCCGTCCAGCTGGTTGAGCCTTTCCAGTCTTATGGCCCGGTTGAAAGCTCGGTTCTCATCACCGGTTTGAGGACTCAAGAGGGCCTGCGCCGAACCCACGCAGGCACCGGCCAGCCACAGGAAGAGCAGCAGAAACCCTCTATTCTTCATTGAACTCGGGTGACAGCATGAGGGTGTTGAAATAGCGCCGGAGCATGTCCTGGTAGTCCCGGGAATAACCGGCCTTGAGGGCCAGGTTCAGGGCCTCCATGGCCAGGTTCCGCCTCTGGCCCAGGTCCGGAGGGAGGCCGGAGGGCCCCTCCCTGCTGAGATCCTGGGCGACCCTTGCCTTCCGCTCCCGGGAGAAATCCCTTTTCCGGAGGGACCTTTGAGAATCGAGCATTCGGGACAGAATACGCTGCTGACGTTCGACGGTGTTCCGGCCCACCTTGCCAGTCTGAAAATCCCGGATCACTTCCTTCATTTCCTCTTGTATGCTCCGGAGAGATTCCCCTCCCTGCCTGGTTCCCCGCATTTCCCTGATGAGTTGCTCCAGGGACTTCCTTACCCGTTCCTGGTCGCCAGCGAGCCGTCTCATGAGGCGTTCCTGGGCCATGGCTTCCATCTGTCCCAGGGCCAGCTGAAGAGTCTGTTCATTGATGCTTCCCTGGATGCCGGCCAGTTTTTGCATCCGCTCCAGGAATTGCTGCATGCCTGATGCCTGTCCGGACTGCTGCAATTCGTTCATGGCGGCGAGGGTGGCCATGGCGGCACGATTGAGGGCTGCCACCGCCTCTCCCTGCTCCCGGGCCGATCCCTTTCCGTTTCTTTCCTCCAGGAGTCGCAGCGATTGATTCATACCGGCGGTCGCCCGGCCGATGGCCTTACCCATTTCCGGTGTCACGGCGAATGTCTCCCTGGAGAGCTGCACCAGGCCCTCAGTCAACTGGCTGAGCTGATCCTTCATAAGGTGCTGACGGGCGGCCGTGTCTCGCAGGCGGGGACTGTTGGGGGGCAGATCCAGGGTTTCGTCCCGGAGGGCCTCCTGGGCCTTCGAAATGAACAGGGTATTTCGGAGAACACCCTGAAATCTG
>JBHIAI010000087.1:0-8008 GCA_046861655.1 Fidelibacterota bacterium
CACCGACCCGTGCCCTTCTTCCTTCCAGCAGGAAAAATCCCGGTCCCCAAACCGGTACGTACCCGTGCACTCGACCGTCCAGTCCGGATCCACCAGGTTGTTATCCAGGGCCGCCATGGCGGCGATGAGCTTCATGGCAGAACCTGGGGGATACCGTCCCTGAACCACCCGGTTCAGAAGGGGCTTCGATTCGTCGGTAGCGTAACGGTTCCATGTTTCCGCTTTCATGAAGCCCGCAAAATCTTCCAGTAAGTAGTCCGGTTTGCTCACCAGGGCCAAAACTTCCCCGGTGTGGGCGTTAAGAACGACAACGGCTCCAGTTCTTTCCCCCAGGAGATGTTCCGCGTAGGCCTGAAGGTCAGCGTCTAACGTAAGGAAAATGTCTTCCCCGGGGACGGCCGGGATGGGTTCACGCTCTTTCACCGGCCCCCATTCGCGACCCAGCGCGTCTACCTGTTGGTAGACCACCCCTTTCGAACCGGTGAGGCGAGACTCATACCGTTTTTCGATTCCCTGGGCGCCCACAAAGTCACCGGGATCGTACCCGGATCCTCCCGTATGATTCAGCTCATCCCGGCTGATTTCTCTGAGGTATCCCAGAACATGAGATCCATGGGCCCGGACCAGTTCAGGATAGAACCTTACGGGAAAGTCCGAGTAGATAACCCCTGGAAGTTCATGACGATGTTCTTCCAGGTGCCCGAGCTTTTCAACGGGAACGTCCCGGGCTATCCTGGCGGGAAGAAACGGGCCCCGGAAGTATTTGTCGAGATTCGCCCTCAATTCCCCGGGCGGGGTTCCGAGATAACGGCCGATCAGATCAATCTCCACTTCCTCATCCACCAATTCGTTCCGGATAACCGAAATGGTGTATACAGACTGGTTGGCGGCCAGGATTCTCCCCTTTCTATCCAGTATTCTGCCCCTGGGAGCATAGGTCGTAACCATCCGGATCCGGTTGAAGTCGGCCAGCTCGCGGTACTTCTCGTACTGGTAGATCTCCAGGTAGTAGAGCTTACCCAGAAGAACAAGGAAGAGGAAGGCGACCGCACCGTAGAAGACATTTCGACGGGCAACGGGAACGGTGATTTCGCTTCTTAGCATTGACTATCTCCGTTCCTCCGTGGACGACCCCGCCAGTCGAGGCAGTGGTACGATGAGCTGAAGGATGACGATGAATACCAGAGTGTACAACACGGTAAGCGCCCAGGTCTTCCAGAACAGGGCAGGAGATGTATCGAACAGAGTCTGGAGCCGGACGAACAGGGCCATGGCGAAATGGAAAAGAAGGATGCCGATCCACAGGACATGGAATACGATGGGATTCATTCGTGGAAACTGACCCTGAAGCCTCCCCACGAGAAACCCTGTGATGGACTTGGTCAGAGGTGCCAGGCCCAGAAGGGAACCCGCGCTCAAAACATCCTGAAGAAGTCCTGCAACAAAACCGACAATCACTCCGGCCAGACTCCCTTCAAGAATGGAAACATAAAGGACAAAGATCAGCAAGAAATCGGGCCTGATCTGACGGATGGCCAGGAATTCAGACAGAAACAATTGGAGTAAGAGGACGGCGATTCCAAGAAGGATCTGCGTTCGTCGTGTCACGGAATCCTCTTTCGTACGGCGAAAACGTTTTCCAACGCTGTGAAATCCGTGTAGGGCCTTCCAGTTACCACCTTATGGAGCAGTTCCGGACTGTCCCGGAATCCCGTTACCTTCCCTACGGGCAGGTTTTCCGGGAAGATATCGCTAAAGCCTGAGGTGACAATCCTTTCCCCCACCTGCACTTGAACGGTCCGGGGGATTTCCCATACCTCAAAAGAATCCTTCTGTTTCCACCTCAGGATTCCTACCGTCCCCGAATTCTCGAGTTTGACACTGGCCCTGAAATTGTAGTCCGTCAAGAGTTGAACCACGGAGGATCGATTCCCGGCGCTCACAGTCTTACCCACGATTCCGGCAATACCCATGACCCCGGTGTTGGGACCGATACCGTGGTTTCTCCCAACGTCAATCGTGATGGCCGAGGCGAGGGGTGAAATCCCGCTGGAAGTGACCCGGGCGGGAACCAGGTCAAGCCGGGTCCTTCGTTTGTAGTCCAGCATGGTCCTGAGTCGTTGGTTCTCCCTTCTATCCTGAAGGAGGGAAGAATTCAGAAGGGTCAGCTGGGTCACCTTTTCCCTCAACAGGGCGTTTTCAGCCCTGAGTCTTGTCACTCCCCTCACCCACAGGACAGGCGAATACACGACGGAGAAGACGGTGTTGATTTTCCCCCGGAGAATCTGAATAGACGGGGATTGATTGGAAGAAAGGAGGGTGAAAGAAAGGCTTACGGCAATAAGGAGAACGACGTAGTCTCTTCGTTCATATAAGAAACCGAGAAGTCCGCGCATCAACCAAGTTCAAATGAGGACATCGGCGTATTTCTTGATATTGTCCAGGACGATTCCCGTCCCTTTTACCACATCAAGAAGGGGCGATTCAGAAACGTTCGCGGGAAGATTGGTCCTTTCCCGGATGTTCTGGTCCAGTCCCTTCAAAAGGGACCCGCCCCCCGTCAGGATAATTCCCCTGTCCAGAATATCCGCCGACAGTTCAGGCGGGGTCTGTTCCAGAGCCCGTTTTACCGCGTCCACGATCTGATTGACGCAGTCCTTCAGGGCCTGCCGAATCTCGTCGGAAGAGATTTCCACCGTTTTCGGAATTCCCGATACCAGATCCCTTCCCTTCACCGCGATAGGGGTGTCATCCATTCTCATAGCGGAACCCACGGAAATCTTGATCTTTTCTGCCGTGGTTTCCCCGATTTCGAGCTTATGTTCATTCCGGAACCACTGAATGATGTATTCGTCCATCTCGCTTCCTCCCACACGTATGGTCTCCTTGGTGACCACACCGTTGAGAGCAATAACGGCGATTTCGGTGGTTCCACCACCTATGTCCACGATCATGTTGCCAACAGGTTGGTTGATGTCGAGGCCGATGCCGATGGCGGCGGCTACAGGCTCCTCAATAAGATAGATTTCCCGGGCATTGGCCCTCTCTCCCGAATCCTTCACAGCCCTCCGTTCCACTTCCGTCACTCCACTGGGAACACAGATCACCATCCGGGGCCGGGCAATCCGACTGAAATGGATCTTCCGGACGAAACCCTGAAGCATGCCGTCCGTCATGGCAAAATCGGCGATCACCCCGTCCCTCAAGGGACGAACAGTCTGGATGTCACGGTGAGTCTTGCCCAACATCTCCTTGGCATCATTCCCCACCGCCAGAATGGTGCCATCGTTGATGCTCCCCGCCACGATGGAGGGTTCATTGATGACAATTCCCTTTCCCTTGAGCCAGATAAGGGTATTGGCCGTACCCAGATCAATGGCAAGATCACCGGATGTCCATCCGCCGGACTTCACCAATGTGCCTAATATTCCCATTGCCCTGAAAAAGATTGAAAAAAGAACTTACCTCGCCGCGGGGTGAGATTACCGATGGTGAAATTAATCATGGGTGCTGAGGTTGTCAATTTGTTATTGACGGCTTCCGCCCCGCTGGACAAGATGTCGTGGATTGTCCGCCGCGATTCCAGTAAATTGGGGATAAGGAACTCAAAGGCCATGAGCAAGATTACCGTCTATTTCAACCCTCGGTGACGCACCTCTCGAGAATCCGTGAAGATTCTCAGAAACCGCGGCGTGGAACCTGAGCTCATCCGCTACCTGGAGGATCCGCCGGACGAAGCGACGCTAAGAAACCTGTCCCGGATGATGGGTCTTCCCCCGAGTGAGTTCATCCGGAAAAATGAAGCAGAATTTAGAGAACTGGGACTCAAAGACAAACTGGACGATCCAGATGAGCTTTTTCGCCAGATGACCCTCCATCCCCGGCTGATCGAAAGACCCATCATCGTAAAGGGAGACCGGGCGGTCCTGGGGAGGCCTCCGGAACGGTCTCTGGAACTCGTGTGAACGGGGTCACGCAACGGGGGACCCCTGGGAACGCCGTGATCACCGTCCGCAAGGCCACCGAAAAGGACAGCGAAACGATCGCGTTGTTCAACCGGCGGATGGCCCAGGAAACCGAAGACAAACGTCTGGATCCCAACACGGTGGCATCCGGAGTCACCGAGGTGCTTAGATCACCGGAAAAGGGATTCTATCTTGTGGCTGAGACAGATAGCCGGGTGGTGGCACAGCTCCTGATCACTACCGAATGGAGCGACTGGCGCCATGGCGATTTCTGGTGGATCCAGAGTGTGTACGTGGATCCCCCTTATCGAAGGAAAGGGGTGTATCGTACGCTTCATGAAACGGTGGTGGAAATGGCCAAATCCCAGGAAGGGGTGTGCGGCATAAGGCTCTACGTAGACAGATCAAATTCTGCTGCCCTCGACACCTACTCACGCCTCAACATGCTTCAGACCCAGTACGTTGTCATGGAGCAGGAATTCTGATTCTTCACCGTCTTTATCCCGGTATAGCCCGCCTCTAAAACTGCACCCGGTGCGCCTATGGGTCGCCGTGGTTCGACTGCATCTTATTTGGAACAACACCGGTGACTCGAAGGAGAAGACGATGAAAAAATGGTGTCGTTTTCGCGCTACCGTTCCACTAATTTTGCTATTTCTTATGGTCGCCTGCGCCCCAGACAGAGCCCCCCAACCTCCCAGGGCGAAAGCTTTCCCCAAAGCCGATACCCTGCATGGAGACATCCGAATCGATCCCTACGGATGGCTTAAAGAAAGGGATAACCCCGATGTAATCGCCTATCTCGAGGGCGAAAACGGGACAGCCTCGATTCACCGGAGGAGGTTCTGCTGGATGAAAACCGACTGGCCACGGGAAAGGACTACTTTCAGGTGGACGTGTTTAGCGACTATCTCGTCCTGTACGAACGAGAAACCGGGTTGAGGAAGATCGAGATTATGGACCTCGAATCGCAGGTAATTCACGAGATGGATTTTCCGGAACCCGTTTACGCGGCCTGGCCTGGAGGCAATCCGGACTTCACAAGTCATCTTCTCCGGTTTCACTACACCTCCATGGTCACCCCCCGGTCAGTTTACGACTACGATATGAACACCCGGGAGAGAACCCTCAAAAAACGGGTGGAAGTCCTGGGAGACTACGACCCATCAGAATACCGGTGTGAACGCATCTACGCCAAAGCGGACGACGGGACCGAGATTCCCATATCCCTTATGGTCCGGGACGATTTCGTTCAGGACGGGTCCCGCCCCCTCCTTCTTTACGGCTACGGTTCTTACGGTGCAAGTATCGATCCGTCCTTTTCCTCCAACCGGTTGAGCCTGGTGGACCGCGGTTTTGCCTACGCCATCGCGCACGTGCGCGGAGGCGGTGAAACGGGCAGGGAGTGGTACGAACAGGGCAAAATGCTCCATAAGACCAATACCTTTACCGATTTCATTGCCTGTGCCGAGCATCTCATAGGGGGAAGGTATACCTCCCCCGAACGGCTGGTGGTTTATGGGGAAAGTGCCGGCGGACTTCTCATGGGAGCGGTTGCGAACATGAGACCGGACCTTTTCAATGTCGTGATCGCTTCAGTCCCGTTTGTGGATGTTCTTAATACCATGCTGGATCCGGACATCCCGCTGACGGTCATCGAATACGAGGAATGGGTGCCGGTCACTTCGGGCCTTCGGGCCGCTACGACTACCTTGAAGAGGTGGCCTTCCGGTACGCCTTCATCCTGGACCGGCTGGGCATGATCGAATAGCCACGAGTAAACCATGACCTACGATGCCATCATCATCGGCGCCGGCCACAACGGTCTCGTCTGCGCGGCCTACCTGGCTCGAGCGGGGAAAAAAGTGGTCGTGCTCGAAAGGAGGCATCTGATAGGCGGATCGGCGGTGACGGAAGAAGTATTCCCGGGATGCAAAGTGTCCCGGATGTCCTACGTCAATTCCCTGTTCCGGTCCCAGATTATCCGCGATCTTGACCTGAAATCCTATGGACTGCAACTTCTCGCCAGAGAACCTTCCAGTTTTTCCCCGTTCCCCGACGGAACCTACCTCATGATGGGGTCGGATGAAAAACAGAACCAAAAGGAGATTTCCAAGTTCTCACCCAGGGACGCCGAACGATTCCCGGCCTACGAAAGGACTCTGGACAGGATCTCCAGGTGGGCGGAAACCCTATGGGACCGGATCCCACCCGACCCTCTTTCCAACAAGATCGGGGATCTATGGTCCGCGGGCACTTTCGCGCTGAAACTCAGAAAACTGGACTCCGGCTTTCTTAAGGACATGGCGGACATGCTTTCCATGTCGGCTGCCGGGTTCCTGGATCGATGGTTCGAGTCCGAGCCCCTGAAGGCCACCCTGGCCACTGACGGAGTGATCGGAGCCATGGCGGGACCGTATTCCCCGGGAACGGCCTACGTACTTCTTCACCATGCAATGGGGGAAACCGATGGCAAGCGCGGCGTCTGGTGCTACATTCGGGGGGGCATGGGCGCCCTATCCCAGTCCGTCGCCAGGGCCTGTGTCGATCTGGGGGTCGACATTCGCACCGAGTCACCCGTCGAAAGGATAGCCGTGAATCGGAAAGCCCTGGGAGCCGTACTGGCCAGCGGCGATACTATCGAAGCTCGAGTGGTGGTCTCCTCCGTGGATCCCCACGTTACATTCCTGAATCTCCTCCCGAAAAACACTCTCCCGGAAGAATTCAGAAAGTCTATCGAGAACATCGACTTCAGCTCCGCAGTAGCCAAAATGAATCTGCTTTTGTCTGAACTGCCGGACTTCTCCGTTCTCGGAGGAACCTCACCGGGACCGCAGCATAAGGGTACCATCCACATCAGTCCAACGCTGGAATACCTGGAACGTGCTTACGATGATGCGAAGTATGGAATGCCCTCACGGCAACCGTTTCTGGAATGCACCATTCCCACGTCCGTAGACGATTCCCTGGCCCCGGAGGGCCACCACCTCATGGGTATCTTCTGTCAGTACGCCCCCTACCGGTTGAAAGGGTCCAGCTGGGAGACGGAGAAAGAGTTTTTCGCGGACAGAATCATCGACACCCTCACCCAGTATGCCCCCAATTTCCGCCGGTCCATCGAAAGCTACGAACTCCTGATCCCCCCAGACCTGGAGCGGATCTACGGTCTCACCGGGGGGAACATCTTCCATGGCTCCATGACGCCCAACCAGCTTTTCTTCATGCGACCTGTCCTGGGCTGGTCCAATCACCGGACTCCTGTCCGGGGGCTATACCTGTGCGGGTCGGGTGCCCATCCGGGGGGAGGCGTAACCGGGGCTCCGGGTCGAAACGCCAGCCGGGTTATTCTCCGGGATCTGGGGTAGTCCCTGTTTCCCAGGATTTCCTACGGACCAGTTCTTGCCAGTTCCTTCGCCGTTTCCAGAAGGGTGGTCATCATTTCCCATGTGAGGCGGCCGGTATTGACGTTCCGGGGGCTGGGGTGGTAGGAAGCCACCAGGTAACGGCCGTCGGGTAGGGTAAAGATCTCCCCATGGCCAAACGGAAAATCCCGGGATCTCAGCGAGAAGCGGGATTTCCAGAGCCGGATGGATTGGTCAAACGCGATTCTACCCAGGGCCATGACACACCGAACCTCCCTGAGGAGACCGAGTTCCCGGTGGAGAAAATCAGAACAATTCGACAGCTCCTGGGCTGTTGGCTTATCCTTGGGCGGCACGCATTTCAGAACCGGCGTGATGTAGGTACGGTGGAGCTTCAGCCCGTCTTCCAGGGATTCGGACCGGGACTGGTTGGCCAGTCCCACGTGATAAAGGCATTTCACCAGGAAATCTCCAGACTTATCCCCCGTGAAGACTCTTCCGGTTCGGTTCCCTCCGTGAGCCGCCGGAGCCAGTCCCGTCAGCAGAAGCCTGGCCCCTGGGTCGCCGTATCCCGGCACAGGTTTTCCCCAGTAATCCCAATCCGGAAACCGGGGATTTCCCGTCCGGGCCACCGTCTGACGGTACTCCACCAGCCGAGGACCTCTTTCTCAGGCAGTAATA
>JBHIAI010000088.1:0-8007 GCA_046861655.1 Fidelibacterota bacterium
AAGTGGAAACCCCGAACGTGACCTGACCGAATACGTCCCACGCCACCGCTATGCAGACGGAAACCAGAATCGATGCCCCGAGTTCCAAGGGCCGTACACCACGGATGATCCCGATATGCCCTGGAGCCACCGGAGGGAGTCGAACCCCCGACCCACTGATTACAAATCAGTTGCTCTGCCGGCTGAGCTACGGTGGCATACCGGAACTTTACCAACTTATGAACGGCCGCATATCGGGACTCTAACGGCTGAGCACCGGTGGCAGACGAGAATCCTCGTCCCTGCCCGAACATCCCGGGTCGATCAGAAGAGTGGGATTCAGGCCGGGCAAACGGGGTCGGGAAACGGGCCGGTTCTGCCAGATTGTCCGTTTTTCGCATAGCTTTTAAATTTATACAAGAAAAACATATATGTCAAAACTTTTCGTGGCGAGTGAATAGCCTCAACGGCTACGGCTACTACACTCCGAATTCTCCATTTCCCCCCGGGGTATGGGCTTGACCACGGTTCCCTGCGGTGTGTCCTCAAGCCGAATGTGCTTTTTCAGAAAATGTCCCCGGATCTCGTCTGCCCGCTTGAAGTCCCCGGCAAGCCTGGCCTCTTCCCTCTCGCGGACCAACCGCCTCTCCTCCTCAGACAGGTCCACCTCCTGGCTGAACACCACGCCGATGACAGAATCTATCCTTCTCAACGTCTCCAGCGCAAAAGCCGCTTCCGACCGGGACAGGGATTCCTCATCCATCCGGCGGTTGGTTTCCCTCACCCACTGGAACAGAACCCCCAGTCCCCTGGCAATGTTCAGATCGTCATCCATGGCCTCCCGGAACGGGCGGAGAACCTCCTCAAGCCCGGATCCCGAACTCCGGGCGTCCCTACGGACCCTTTCCAGGCGACGGCGAAAATCGTTCAGCCTCTCCACCGACCGGCTGGCGGTCGGGATGGCATCGGCGGTGAGGTTCAGCTTTTGACGGTAGTGGGTGGAAAGAAGAAAATAGCGGATGGCCGCGGATGAGAACCCCTGTCTCAGAAGATCCCTCAGGGTGGTAAGATTTCCCAGGGACTTGCTCATCTTGGACCCGTCCACCAGAAGATGCTCGGAATGAACCCAGGTACCCACGAACCTTTTCCCGGTGGCCGAAACGCTCTGCGCGATTTCGTTCTCATGATGGGGAAAAATAAGATCTGTCCCGCCGGTGTGTATGTCGAATTCTTCCCCCAGGTATTTCATGGACATGGCCGAACACTCGATGTGCCATCCGGGACGACCCTTACCCCAGGGGGAATCCCACCAGATACTCCCGTCCTCTTCCTTGTGCCCCTTCCAGAGGGCAAAATCACGGATGCTCTCCTTGTCGTAATGATCGCTCGACACCCGCTCCGTCTGAGAAAGATTGGCCATGTCCACCCTCGACAACGACCCGTATTCTGGAAATGACGCAACCTTGAAGAACACGGACCCGTCCCTGGTGGAGTATGCCCGTCCTTTTTCCACCAGGACGTTGACCAGAGCCTGCATCTCCCGGATGTGATTCGTTGCCTCGGGGTATGCCCTGGCAGGAAGGATTCCCAGGGTGCCGGCGTCCTCGAAGAACAGGGTCTTGAATTTCTCCGTAAGGGTGGATCGGGACAGGTTCTCTTCCCGGCATCGCTGGATGATCCTGTCATCCACATCGGTTACATTCATCACCAGGTCCACCTCATAGCCGAGAAACTCAAGATACCGCCGCAACAGGTCGACAAAAACGAAAGCACGAAAGTTGCCGATGTGGGGGGTGTCGTACACAGTGGGACCGCAGGCGTACATCCTGACCTTCCCTTCCTCCAGGGGAGTCAAGGACCGGGAAGAACGGGTCAATGTATCGTACAGGCGGAGGGTCACGGTTTTCCCACGGCTTTCAGCATGCTGGCGTCAATGCGCAGGGAAATGGCCTGCCGGATCCCGTCGATCCTCAGGACGAACCGGGAGCTGCCGTCTTTTCTGGAAAGAACGCCCCGGACACCCTTTAAGGGACCGGCGATGACTTCCACCTCATTTCCCACGTCGAAGTAATCGTGACTGTCGGGAACGTAGCCCCCTTCAAGCATCCGTTTGACGGACTCGATCTGATCCTCGGGGATCTCTGCATACCGGTTCTGAAAACGGACAAGATGGTGAATGCCGTAGGTTTCCAGGACATCCAGGGTTCGCGTCAGGGGAATCCGCACGAACACGTAGCTCCGAAACAGGGGCATCCAGACCCATTTCTTCCGGTCTTTCCATTGACGGTGACGCTTCACCAGCGGCAGGTAGGATTCAATCCCCTTCTTCTGAAGCTCCCGGTCTGCTTTCTTCTCATGGCGGGCCTTCGTGTAGGCCGCAAGCCAGACCGGCCTGGAACCGTTATCCGTCTGAGAGGGCATAGTCGAGAACGGTCTTCACCAGGTCGCCAAAGGACAGTCCCCTGGCCCTGGCCGCCTTGGGAACCAGACTGGTTCCCGTAAACCCGGGAAGGGTATTCACCTCCAAGCAGAAGAATTCGTTCTGGGGATTCAGTCGAAAATCGATGCGGCAATAGTGGCGGCACCCCACCAGTCCGGCGATCTCCTCTGCGACCCTCGATATTCTCATGGTCAGTTCCCCCGGAAGGTCGGCGGGACAGACGAACCGGGACATTCCTTCCGTGTACTTGCAGCTGTAGTCATAAAGATCGTGGGATGGGAGGATGTCCACCAGGGGCAGGGATTTATCCCCCAGGATCCCCGCCGTGATTTCCCTGCCCGGAATGTACTTCTCAATGAGGATTTCAGGGCCGAACTCTCCGGCCAGGGCCATGGCCTGGTCCAGGTCACCCGACCCCCTCACAATACTTACCCCCATGGTGCTCCCCTCGTGATTGGGTTTCACCACCACAGGGTACGAAAACGATTCCCGGCTCAGGTCGACCTGGGGAGGACTCCCCTTCCTTACGTAAAGCCATGCGGGGGTGGGCATTCCATTCTTTTTCAGCAGGACCTTCGTTTTCTGTTTATCCATGGCCAGGGCAGAAGCTTCCGGCCCGGACCCCGTGTAGGGTATACCGTGGGCCTCCAGGATGTTCTGAACGGTGCCGTCTTCTCCTTCTCCCCCGTGGAGGGCGTTGAAGACCACCTCCGCTTCCTGGAGAAAGGGAAGTACCGAATGAATGTCCCCCTCGTACGGACATGGGATTACCCGGTGCCCCAGGTCCTTCAGTGCCTCCACAACCCCCTCTCCCGTTTTGAGGGAAACATCCCTTTCAGAGGAATTCCCCCCCATCAATACTGCCACCCTCAAACCGGAACCTCCTGAGAGATTACGTACCGGGCACAGTCCATCAACGTGTCGCCAACGAAATCCACCTCGATCCCCATGTCCGAGAGCTCCTTTTCGGCGGACGCCCCTTCCCCCGTTCGAACCAGAACGGTCTTCATGCCCAGGGCCTTTCCGGCCTGCATATCCCGGACCGAATCTCCGATGACATACGCAGATTCCAGGCGGACGGAATGATCCCTGGCCACCTGTTCAAACAGCCCCGTCCTGGGTTTCCGGCAGTCACACCCTTCATCGGGGCCGTGGTTACAGGCGTAAACTCCCAAAAAGGGGATGCCTCTTTTTTCCAAACTGTGAGCGATGAATCTGTGAATTTCATCCAGGTGCCTTCTCTCTATGAGCCCCCGGGCCACCCCGGACTGATTGGTAGCGATGGCGAAACGGAATCCCTGGGAGGCAAGAAGGTCGAGGGCGTCCAGCGCGTCCTCGTAGAACGTGTACTGGTCCAGGGAGGCAATGTACCCTGGGTCAGGGTTCAGCGTCCCGTCCCGGTCCAGGAATATGACGGGTTTTGTCACGGCCGTTCTTCCATATCCAGGCGTCCCAGCTCTCCAAACCTGACAGAACTTCTCATTAGAAAGAAGAATCCGATAAGTATGAGCGGGACGAATCCCACGGCATGGTTAACGATGGCATAGGCCCTGGACGCGGTCTCCGGCTTTTCAAACAGCTCCGTCATGATTAAGAAGGCCGCGGCGTGATAAGTTCCAATATACCCGGGGGCCGACGGAACGGAAATGATCATGGTGGTGGCTACCAGCATGACACCAATCTCCACCCAGCTGAGAGAAATGTGGAGGGCATACGCAGAGAACTGGGTGATCACCCAGTACATAAGCCACAGCAGGGCGGTAAACAGAACCACCCTGCCCGTATGGTTGGCCTCCTTCAGCGTGATCAATCCCTCCACAAATGAGTGGAGGAGACGACGGATCTCGCTTCCGATAGTCCCCTGGAGCATTGACACCGAATCCATCCTGTCCAGCCACTCACGATGGGTTCTCGCCATCCACCACAGGACCAGGGAACTCCCGCCCGCCACCGCACCCAGGAGGATTCCAGATTTTTCCAGCCAGGGGGGAACGGGATACAGAGCGAAGAATACCACCATGAGCACGATGGCACCCAATAGGTCAAGGAGCCTTTCCACCACGATGGTTCCAAACGCCGACGCCGTGGTGACGGATGCCACAGTACGGTGGAGGGCATGGGCCCTGAGAAGTTCCCCCATTCTCAGAGGAAGAATGGCATTGCCGAAGTATCCGATCATGGTAGTGGAAAAAAGGGGTGCCACTCTCACCTTTGCTATGGGTCCCATAAGGATTCGCCACCTCATGGCCCGGATCCATACACTGAGGACCAGAAGCCCTGCACCGAGAATTACCCAGGCACCGTCGACCCGGGAAAGAACCTCTCCCAGAGCCGGGAGATCAATCTTTCGGAAAGCGATGTAGAGGCCCCCCAGGGTGAAGAACAGTCCCACCATCACTTTTACCATATCACCACCTCAGGTCGACCGTGTCCGAACCGGTCAGGGTATCGGCTTTGAGGGTCTGGGGATCAGAGAGGGGGGCGAACCGGGTTATCTCTATGGAAACCTCAAGTCCATCCCCTCCGGCTACGTCAATCGACCGAAGCATCCAGGTTCGGCTGTCCACCACCAGGGTGATGTCCCCGAATGCCCACAGGTCTCTCCCTTTGAGGACTACAGCCGCGGTAGTGTCCGACAGGCCGGTGGCCTCAACATGATCAAAATGATCAAAGCCAGAGAGAAGCAGGGAGAACACGTTGGTAGGGTCCCTGCGGTCGAACGAATCGATGATAACCTGATCGGTTTCCCGGTACCAGGACATGATGGTGGAGCCCTTCACAAGAATCTTTTGCCCAGGAAAGGTCAGTTTCAGGAGCTCCTCTCCGAGAACCTGCAGCACCCCGTTGCCTGACCACGTTTCTCCACCAAGGGTATAGTCCCACCGGATCCGAAGCTCGTGCCCCGCCGGGTCCAGGAGGGCCGTTTTGATCTTCTCCAGGACGTCATGCCTGGAACGGACGCCCATTGACCGGACCGGTTGGGGAGCTGGGAGGGTCAGCAGGATGCTCAAAGCCACAGGGAGAAGCGCCCCGTGCGAGGGGCTAGGCATCATCGTCATTCAGTGCCTTAAGGAGTACAGGATTCGAACAGCATCAGATTCAGAAGTCAAAATACGCATCGCTCCTCGTGTCGCCGCAACGACCCAGATTGCCTTCGCTGAATTCATTCCTGATCGTATCCTGCGCTCCTAAGGTACGACTCATCCACCAGGACGTCTCTGGCCTTGCTGCCGGTGAAGGGGCCTACGATTCCCAGCTGTTCCATTTCATCAATCAACCGGGCTGCCCGGGAATACCCGATTCTAAGCCTTCGCTGAAGAAGGGAAATGGACCCCTGTTGATGGGTCACAACCAGTTGGACGGCCTCTTTGAACAGTTCATCATCGCCCAGACCCTCTTCACCGGGTCCCCCTTCGCCAAACAGATGAACCGTGGATCCCTTCAGCTTCATTTCCTCAGAGCTGGGTTGATCACAAATATGATCGATGACCCGCTCAATTTCTTCCAGGGAAACGTAGGAATTGTGGAGACGAATAGGGTCTGACCTTGCTGGCGGCAGAAACAGCATATCTCCCCGGCCGATCAACTTCTCGGCCCCGTTGGCGTCAATGATGGTCCTTGAATCCACCTTGGTGGCCACCTGAAAGGCGATCCTGGAGGGGAAATTGGCCTTGATAACTCCGGTGATCACATCCACGGAAGGTCGCTGGGTTGCCACGACCAGATGGATACCTACAGCCCTGGCCATCTGAGCCAACCGGCCGATAGGAGCCTCCACCTCCTTGGGTGCCTTCAACATCAGGTCGGCCAGTTCGTCCACGATGATCACTATGAAGGGCATGGGCTCCAGACCGGCATCACTGGAAGCTTTCCGCTGGTATTCCTGGATGTTCCTGACCACAGCATCGGCAAGCACATCGTACCGGCGATTCATCTCCTGCTCTGCCGCTCTCAAAGCCAGAACGGCATTCTCGGGGGTGCTCACCACAAGCTCGTCCACGTCGTCACTGGTCATGAGATGGTATTTCCTCAGTCGGCCGTATGCGGCCAACTCCAATCTTTTCGGGTCTATGAGGATGAACCGGACCTGCTCCGGCGTTGCCCGGTAGAGAATACTGGTGATGATGGTATTGATGCATACGGACTTCCCTGATCCTGTGGTCCCCGCAATCAAAAGATGGGGCATCTTGTCCAGCCGGACTACGTAATTCTCACCGCTGGTGGTCTTCCCAAGGGCCACCGTGAGCACAGAATCGGACTCGAGAAACCTTTCAGAATTGATGACAGAGCGAATGTAAACAGTGGAAGGATTCTGGTTGGGTATTTCAATTCCCACGGACGATTTCCCCGGAACGGGTGCGATGATTCTGACCCTGGAGGCCCTCATCACCCGGGCCAGATCGTCGGCCAGTTGAACGAATTTGCTTACCCGGACCCCCTCGGCAGGTTCCACTTCAAACAGCGTGATAATGGGCCCGGGGGAGATGTTGACAACCTTGCCTTCCACTCCAAACGTCCTCAGTGACTGAACGAGAAAATTCGCCTTTTCCACAAGCTCTTCCCGGGAGGCACTGGGGGTCATGTCGTCCGGACGGGTCAGAAGGTCAGCTGACGGGAGTTCGTACGCCCGGGGGGGTGCCTCCGGTCGGTAAGACTCAACGTCCACCTCTTCCTCGGTGATCTCCTGGTCTATGGAGTAGGACAGTTCGGACTCTTCCCCCTCCTCCACCTGCCACCGCTCCTGCCCCTGCTCTTGCTCCTGCTCTTGCTTCAGCTCCTGTTCCAGTTCCTTGCGCTTCTCTACTTCCCGGAGCTTTTCAAGAAGCTCTTCTGTGTGTTCCCGCTTTTCTTTCCTGGACCGCCGGGAAGCGGCAGTCTCCCGCCTTTTCTTCGCTGTGTTCTTTAAGAGGGAAGATACCGTCCCAACAGGCTTGTACAGGCTCCAACCGAAGTATCCGCTCACCAGGAAAAGGGTACTTCCCAGAAGAAGAATCAAGGTTCCCGTTCGTCCCAGGAAATCGTGGAATAACCTGGCCAGAACGCCTCCCACCAGACCGGAATAGTGATAACTGGGAGGTCCCAGGGAGCCGGCCACAATGGCCTGAAACCCTAAGGCCACAGAAACGACAAGACTGAGACTGAGGGCGTAGAACGTGACCCGGATCAGATCGCGGGCAGAGCGGGGACTGAATATCCACCACCCCCAGACCAGCCCCAGAAGGGGGAAAATGTAGGAGACGTATCCGATGGTCATTTTCACCAGGGCGTGCGAAACGTACACGCCCACGATCCCCATCCGATTGGAAATGGCCACGTGCGGGGAAACCGTGGGTTCCTCCGCGGGATTGTACGAGGCCAGACTCAGGAACACAAACAGGGAGATCAGAATGAGAAGAATTCCGATGATCTCCGTTCGCCGATCTCTTAACGCCATCCTGGTCTCCTGGGTACTGGGCCGGTCAACAATACCTCCTAAAATGTAGTCGCTGTGCCGTGTTTCCAAAAGGGAGTTTTTGCCACCTGGGCCGGACTAGCCGTTCCCCGGACATCGATCTCGATTTCCTGCCCGGGTACCGCGGAGTTTGAAG
>JBHIAI010000089.1:0-8001 GCA_046861655.1 Fidelibacterota bacterium
AGACGTGAGTGTCACGACGGGCAAGGCTCTACTGGAGAAAATGCTTACCACCGACCGCTTTCCACGGGAAATCATCCAGGAAGAGGGTCTTTCGCGGGTGTCGGACAGGAATCGGCTGGAAGAGATCGTTGCTCGGGTTATGGAGGATTCCCCCGAAGAGGTCTCCCGGTACCGAAGCGGGAACAAAAACCTGTTGGGGTATTTTATGGGTCAGGTCATGAAAATGACCAAGGGCAAGTCCGATCCCCAGGTAGTCCGGTCTTTGCTTCTGGAAACCCTGGAGGGAAACTAAGGTCCGGTCAGAACATTCATGAAATATGCTTACATTCTGTTGAGATCGGTACAGATCATGGCCCTCCTGGGTGTCTTGTCAGGACTTTTCTGGGGAATCCGCGATCGCGACCTGGCCCTGGAGGTTGAAGCCCTTGCCTCTGGTGCCCTCGTTTTCTATCTGGCTCACCTGGGCATTCAGAAATGGGGTAAGTGACTATTGACAATCCGGCGCAGGGAAAACAAATTGTAACATAGGAGTGGAGTACTCAAACATGAATGGATTAAGCGGAGGCCATTTGGGTCCTAGTCGATTTCTTCGTTGCTCCTTCTGGAAGTATGGACTTTCCATACTCCTGCGTCGTCGAGCCTTGAAATCCCGTCATCTTTTTGCTTCTAAATACCATTCTGTTCGAATCCTACACTCCTTAGAAAGGAGGGGTCATGGGTGGATTTTGGGATGATTTGAGGAAAAACCTTCGAATCTGGGGGAGTGCCGCCGCAGAAAAGGCTGAGGAGCTGGGCAAGGTGGCTGCCAGCAAGACTGAAGAGTTGACGAAAATAAGCAAAGTGAGGCTGGAGATTCACCAGCTGCAACGGGACCTGGACAAAACGTTTTCAGGAATGGGCAAATTTGTCTACGACGCTGCTTCAGGTGAGAATGTGACAAACTTCTCCGGAAACGAGAAGTTCTTTTCCTTCGTAAAGGAAGCAGAAGAACTGATCAAGCAAATCAAGGTGAAAGAGGAACGGATGGAAGAAATCAAGAAGGAGTACAGAAAGGCTGAGGAGGCAGAGGAGAAAGCCGACACTGCTGAGTCCGGGGCTGAAGAACCACCTCCTGAAGGATCCGGATCTTGACCGAAAAGGTCCTGCTCGGAGTGTAAGACTTTGGCCAACTCGAGATCACACGACCAACTGAGTCACTCTCTTCAACTCTACTTCAATGAGATTGAAGAGACCGAGCCTCTCACCACAGGGGAGGAAATAGAACTCACCCGCAGGGTGAGAAAAGGGGATGCCGAGGCCCTCAACCGCCTGATCAACGCCAATCTGAAGTTTGTGGTAACCGTGGCCAACAAATACCGGGTACCCGGAACGCCTCTTGAGGATCTCATCAATGAAGGCAACATCGGTCTCATCAAGGCGGCCCACCGGTTTGATGAGACCCGGGGATTCAAATTCATTTCCTATGCGGTGTGGTGGATTAAGCAATCCATTCTTCAGTACATCGCGGACCAGGGACGAATCGTCCGGCTGCCGGCCAATGTTGCGGGTACCGTTTCCCGGATGAAAAGGCGGTCGGAACAGCTGGAGCAAACATTTGAACGGGAGCCCACAATGGATGAACTGGCAGAAGTAATGGAGATGACAGAGAAGGAAATGCGGAAGTTCGTCCAGTTCAATGTGCGCAGTGTGTCTGTGGATCAACCTCTTGACGAACAAGAAAAGACCACCCTCCGGGATCTATTGACTGTCGATGACAACCGTCCGGAAGCCAGGCTCATGAAGGAATCCCTCGAAGCTGAGGTGGAGCGGGCCCTGGACACAATTCCCGATAGGGAGGCGGAAATCATCCGGTTCTATTTTGGGATCAAAATGGATCGGCCCTTGACCCTTGAGGAAATCGGCGATCGTCTCGGGTTGACGCGCGAAAGGGTCCGCCAGTTGAAAGAACGGGCTATTCAGCGACTCAGGCACGCCACGAGGGCCCACCTGTTAAGAACCTTTTTGGGTTGATCTTCAACCGTTGACATCCCCTGGAAAGAGGAGGTAAATTCTCTCCGGTGCTTGCGAAAATCCTGCGATACGGTTTGGCCAGTTTTGTCCTTGTGTCGGCGTTCAGTTCCTGCACGAAAACAGAAGCTGAGTCCAGGTCTGCTCTGCTGGTGGTGACGGGCAATGTTCACAGCCAGCTTGACCCTTGTGGGTGAAAGCGGAGACCCATTGGCGGTCTGCCAAGAAAAGCATCCTTCATCAGCGAGCTCAAGAACGATGGCGCGGAGCCCATCATTCTCGATGCGGGCGATGCTTTTTTCTCTGTCCCGGAGCCGAAAGGCGTTGATCTGGAGACATCCATCCTGCGGGCCCAGACCCTGGTGGACGGGTACAATATCATCGGGTGTGACGCCCTGAATGTAGGGACGAACGATTTCGGTGCCGGACTCGATTTTCTCATGAACCTGAAGGAATCGGCAGAATTTCCCTTCATTTCCGCCAATATTGTCAGGGAGGACTCGGGAGAACTGCTGTTCGATCCTTACGTCATCGTGGGAAATGGGGATCTCACTTTCGCCGTCATCGGGTTGACCACCACCCTCCCCCGGAACGTGGAGAATCTGGGCCTGAGGGATCCCGTAGCGGAAGGGAAAAAGTTTCTGCAGGATCTGTCGGCAGAGACGGACTATCAGATAATCTTGTTCAACGGGAGCTGGAAAGAAGTTTCCGATGCCAGAGGTCCCCTGGCCGATGCTGAGTTCATTTTCTTAAGTGGTGACGTGAAAGACCCCAACTGGCGTACGGGCCAACCCGCAGCAGGACCCAAGCTCTACCGGCTGGGAAAACAGGGGAAGTCCCTGGGCGTGATCAGGATGAGTGTGGAGAGTATGGACGGTCCGTTGACCGACGTCACCCGTCTGAAACAAAGGCAGGGTTTCATCACCTTGCGACTCGAAAGGCTTGAGAGTAGAGATCCTTCCAGGAACCTGGAAGAAATGTATAAGGGTAATCCCAGGGCTCTTGAAAGCATCCGGAAGATGAAGGAGGAGGCCAGCAGGATTGAAGGGGAATTGGCCCGGTTCGAGAATACCGTTGAGTTTGATTTTGTTGCCATGGGAAAGAGCATAAGGGACGATCCAACCTTGTTGAGTATGGTTTCCAGTACTCTTTCCGCCTGCAGTGAACTGAAGGCCGGGAGTTCCGGTAAGGAGTCTGTCTCCAGTTCTACTGCACCGGTCCCTGGCAATGTAGAAAGCTCGGGGAGATTGCGCCAGTGAAGAACTCTTCTTGGGGACAGGGTCTAATCCTGGTTCTCGTGTCCCTCGTTTTTTCCTTCGGCTACAACGGAATTCGGAATAATGGCCTCAAACTTATTGCTGTTAAGGAAGTGGTTCAGGGTGACCGGGTTTCCGATGTAGAGTCCTTTCTGTCCGACACCGCCGCCTTTTTGGCTCCACGCTTTATTGATCTGGCGCTGGCCAGGGAGCTTTATGACCGGGGGATCGTTTTCGTCGACGCCCGGGATGAGGAGGAATTCCTTGCGGGTCACATTCAGGGTGCCCTCAATCTTCCGGTGGTTGAACTGGCTGCACGCCTTTCTCCGGATGACCCTCTCGTGGCCTACTGCAGCGGTGAGGGATGTAAGAGCAGTTTGCAGCTTGCCGAGACTCTGATGCTCGATTGGGAGTTCACCCGGGTTTTCGTCTTTGAGGGAGGTTGGCCCGAGTGGAAATCCGCCGGGTATCCGGCAGACGTGGGGCAGTGAACTTTCTGGGAAAATCCTGGGTGGTCGTGGCGTTCCGCGTCATCCTGGGAGGAATGCTCATGGTTGCCAGTTTTGATAAGATTGTCGACCCAGCCTCTTTTCAGCAGGTCATATCCAATTATCAGATGATTCCTTATGCGTATACCAATCTTCTGGCCATTGTCCTTCCCTGGCTGGAGCTGTACGTGGGCGCCTGTTTGATCGTGGGCATCTTTGTGGACGGGGCCAGTTTTCTTACCATGGGTTTGATGCTGGTGTTCATCGTTGCGTTGTCCCAGGCGACACTCAGGGGACTGGATATCGAGTGCGGATGTTTCAAGGGAGCCTCCAAGGTGGGCATACGGCGGATTGTGGAGGATGTGGTATGGTTTGCCATGGCCTACATCGTCTGGCGTCGTCCTGGGAAACCATGGGAAGTTTATCCCAAACCCGTTCTCCGTAGTCCCACGAAGGATGAATCAGTTTGAATCCAGGGTTTTCCTGGATTAAATTTTCCCGTCTGTCGATGCGAGAGTAGCTCAGCTGGTAGAGCTCCACGTTGCCAACGTGGCAGTCGCGGGTTCGAGTCCCGTCTCTCGCTCTAATCCCTGAAGTAAGAAGAGTTTTCCCTGTATCCTAAAGTATTACCTCAGGTCAATCTCTACCCTTCGTGGTGCGTGGTGCGCAGGGTCGTCCGGCCTGGGCGGGGCTGTGCAACATGCTCCATAGGTGTTCCCCTGGAACCCTATGCAGAATTCTGGGAGAACACCGTTCTTTTCACCTTTACACATTTCATTTTTCAATTTGCGTTTTGAAGTGGGTGCCAATTCCTGGTGCGTAATCCGTAATGCGTAACGGGGAATCCGTGATTTGCCGCCACGCCCCTGTGTCATGCTGAGCTTGTCGAAGCATGAGCTTGCCCATGAGCTATTTGGGGTCGTAAATTGACGGACACGGGCCGCGACTTCCGTCGATTGAACCCGCTTTTTGAGTGAATTGTCTGTGACAAGAATGTTCCAGGTGATTTTCTCTCGTCGAGAAAACTGTAAGATTTAGGGCGTCGTACCCAAGCGGTCCAAGGGGGCGGTCTGCAAAACCGCTATTCATCGGTTCGAATCCGATCGACGCCTCTTCGGTCAGTCGGCCGTAGCCCGGATATCGATCGATTCCGGGGTCCATCCCCCTTCTACGGGTCGCACCCGGATTCTTGCATCCACCGCCTGAACGCCCTTGCCCGGCCCGAGAACCATCACAGGGTTGATATCCATCTCCACGATTTCCGGGACCGCTTCAACAAGAGCCGATACCCTCAACAACGCATCCTGAACGGCCTCTACGTCGCGAGGCGGGAAGGAACGGAATCCAGTGAGGAGCTTTGTGGATTTGATCTCCTCAATCATTTCCCTGGCGTCAAGATCCGTCAGGGGATGAATCCGGAAGGCCACATCTCCCATGAGTTCCACGTAGACTCCCCCCAGCCCGAACACAATCAGGGGCCCGAAGGAGGGATCTTCCGTCATCCCCATGATTACCTCCTGTCCATCGTGGATCATCTCTTGAACAAGAACACCTTGACTGTCTTCCACGACGGACATGAGGTGTTCGAATTTTTCTCTGACAGATTGTTCACCTGTAACGTTCAGGACCACTCCGCCCACGTCCGATTTGTGAAGGGAAGAAGGGGAGATCAGTTTCATGGCTACGGGGCCGGTGAACTCTGTCGCGGCCTTTACCGCCTCGTCCGCCGTTTTCGCCGTTCTCGATTTTGGTGTCGGTATTCCGAAGCTGTTCAGGAGCTGTTCGGCTTCTGACGGCTGGAGCCATGCGCCGTCCTTCCCTGACCGATGGATGGCTTTAGCTATGACCTCGTGAGCTTCCTTCGTATCCACGTCACCGAAGGGCGGCACCTCCCCTTCCGGTTTTCCACGCCAGTTTCCGTATCGGACGGCTCTCGCCAGGGCCCAGGCGGCATCTTCAGGAAACAGGTACGTGGGTATCCGGAATTCATCGCTGGCCAGTCGGTTCATGGCCGCCTCACTGGAAGACATAAAAACAGACAGGAGCGTTTTCTCTCCCTTGTGGCTGGCACCTATTCCCCTTAGAATATTCGCGACGTCCGCGGAACCTTCGTCGCTGGTGGGAACAAAAATAGCGATGATGGCGTCCACCTCATCGCTCTTCATCATCGATCGGAGGCAGTGCTGATATTCTTCAGGACCTGCGGAGGCGATAAGATCCACCGGGTTCTGGGCTGAGGCTTCTGGAAGGAGATGCTCACGGAGCTTTTTCTGGAAGGCTTCCGAGAATTCGGGAACCGTTAGTCCATTCGACTCCAGGGCATCCGCGGCCAGGATGGCGGGCCCCCCTGCATTGGTTACTATGCCCACCCGGTCGCCCTTGGGCACCGGCTGGTTAGCGAGCAATTTGCAGAGGTCGAAAAGTTCCTTCAGGGTGTTGGTACGGATCACGCCGGCCTGGTTAAACAGGGCCCTTACGGCAACGTCAAGGCTTGCCAGGGCACCCGTGTGACTGAGGGCGGCCCGGGTTCCCGCTGTCGTCCGTCCCGCCTTCACGGCCACGATGGGTTTCTTCTTGGCGATTCGTCTTGCGATTCTGCCGAAGCGACGCGGATTCCCAAAAGACTCCAGGTACAGAACTATGACGTCCGTGGCGGGATCGTCCTCCCAGTAAAGGAGTAAGTCGTTACCGCTGATATCCGCCTTGTTCCCGACCGAAACAAACGTCGACACGCCGATATTGTTTCGGAGGGCGTAGTCAAGAATGGCTATCCCCAGGGCACCCGACTGGCTGGACATGCCCACATTGCCTTTGGGAGGATAGGCGGGGGCAAACGTTCCGTTCAATCTAATCTTCGGGTCTGTGTTAACCAGGCCCATACAGTTCGGTCCCACCATTCTCATCCCTGCAGAACGGACCGCCTCAAGCAATTCTTTTTCCATGATTTCCCCGTCATGGCCGATTTCCGAAAACCCGGCGGAAATGGTAACCAATCCCTTCACCCCTTTCTTCGCACACTCCCGGACCATGGGAACAACAACCCTTGAGGGAACGACAATGAACGCCAGGTCCACAGGATCGGGGATGTCCAGGATCGATGCGTAAGCCCTCACCGAACTGATGACGGCCGCTTTCGGGTTCACCGGGTAGATGGGACCGTTGAAGTTCCCGCTGAGAAGATTGTGAAACAGTCTTCCTCCCAGGGAGTTGCGGTCCCGGCTGGCACCGATCACCGCTACAGACTTAGGGTAGAAGATCGGCAAAAGGGAGGAAGCTACCGACCGTTTCTCCCGTTCTTCTTCCGCTCGCCGGGCATCCTCTGAATAGGCCACAGGGAAATTGATCCCGTAGACACCCTCTTCGAGAGATCGCTCCAACCGGTATCCTGAATCCCGGAACACACGCAACATCTGAACATTATCTGCCAACACGAAGGCATGGAATCTCTTGATCCCCTGATGCCGGGCGTACCGGGTGAGCAATTGCAGAAGCTGGGTCCCGATACCCCTTCCCTGGTGATCGTCCCGAACCAGGAAGGCGATCTCGGCAATCTCGGGTTCATCGGGTGACCGCTCGTACCCACCCAGGCCCATGATCCGGTCTTCTTTGAGGGCTGCGATGGCCATTCGACTTCGGTAGTCGATCTCCTGGAAGTGCTGGACTTCCTGGTTGCTCAGGTCTTTCTTGGAACTGAAGAAACGAAAGTACCGGGATTGTGGACCGATCCTTTTGAAGAACTCCCGAAGCCGGTCGGTGTCCTCAGGCTTAACAGGGCGGAAGCGGGCTATGCCACCGTCGCGAAGGACGATATCGAATTCATATTTAGATGGGTAGGCAGTCATAGACTAAAGACACCAGATTCAGTTTACCACCTTTTGATTTCGCCGTCAACGTCATTCTTATGTCCAGGGCTATCAGACGTACATTCCGGGCGCCGTGTCAAAGTTCGAGCGTTACCTGAAAAGGGTCAACGGGGTTTCCATTTAGGTATTCCTTCGCCTAAATTCCTGTCGTACCATGGTTCCGAGAGGATCCCGGTTCAGATGGCTGCCCATTCACTAGTGTCCTCGGAGGTTAGGTTCTGACAAGGATACCTAGCCTGGATCGGAGCGAATTGTGTCGGTAATCATGGGGCAAGCCGGAGTGGCGGAATTGGTAGACGCAGCGGACTTAAAATCCGCTGGCCCATAAGGGCCGTGCCGGTTCAAATCCGGCCTCCGGTACACGGTTTTCTCGACGAGAGCCCCCGA
>JBHIAI010000191.1:0-1891 GCA_046861655.1 Fidelibacterota bacterium
TAGACCGGAAGTCCTCAAACACCCTCCCTACTGGGTCACCTCTCCCCAATGCAGAATCAAGCTAAACCAGAACGAGAGCCCCTGGGACTTGCCACCCGATATAAAGGGGGAAATTGTCCGGCGTATGGAGCAGCTCACCTGGAATCGATATCCTGAACTGATTCCGAAGGCGGTCAGGAGCAAACTGGCTAAAGTCCTGAATGTGAATTCCGACTGCATTATCGTCGGCAAGGGCTCGAATGAAATACTTGAATCCATATACAACGTAACCCTGGATTTATCTGAGAAGATCTGCACCCTCTCCCCTACCTTTTCGGTGTACGGTCTGCTTGCCCAGATGCGAAATTCGGCGGTTGTCACATCACCTCTGGATCAGAATTTCAGGGTGAACGAAGAGGATCTGCTGGACAAATGCCGGGAAGCCAAACTTACGGTCATCGGAAATCCTGATTCTCCCTCAGGCGCACGCGTGTCGCCGGAAATGTTGAGTAAGATGGTCCAAACTACAGATGGAATTCTGGTAGTGGACGAAGCGTACGTTCAGTTTTCTGGCGTTACGGCCCTGCCGCTTCTTAAACAGTATCCCAACCTCATCATCACCCGGACCTATTCCAAGGCATTTTCCCTGGCCGGGTTTCGCATCGGCTACGGCGTCATGCATCCTGCCATGGCCAGAGAAGTACAAAAAGGCCTGCTGCCATACAATTTCGACATGCCGTCGGTGGTGGCCATGGACGTGCTGTTAGAAAACCTGGATTTCATAGACCGTCGTGCCAGGAAGATTGTTGCCGAACGCGGCAGAATGATGGAAAAGTTAAACAGGATAGAAGGGGTGAAAGCCTGGCCGTCACATGCCAATTTCTTCCTGCTTGAAACGCCGCTGGGGGGCATGGAAACATTTCAAGTCCTTGTCCGCCGGGACATACTGGTGAGAAATGTCTGCGAGTATCCGGGGTGTGAGAACGTGGTAAGAGTGACCGTAGGGATGCCGGAGGAAAACGAAGCTCTTTGCCGGGCCATAAAGGAGATCCTGTGACATTTGACTCCATTATTTTCGACATCGATGGCATTCTCATCGACACCGACCGCTCCTTCTCTCGGGCTGTGGTGGATTCGGTAGCCTACGTTTCTGGAGAGGAACGCTTTACCCTCGATGAAATCTCGCGTCTGAAGCAGATGCCAGGATTTAACAACGACTGGAATGTGGCCGTTGCCGGAGCCTGCTGGCTGCGCTTCCATCCCAAGCTTTCCTTCGAAACCTTCGCCCGGAGAGTGGAGCAACAGGGAGGCGGGCTCCAGGGGGTAAGGAAACTGTGCCCTGACTTCACTCCACCCTACCAGCAACGAATAACCCGACTGGCTCAGGAGGCTTACGGAGGCGAATCGCGTTGTCAATACCTCTACGGATTTGAACCAAAGTGGTTTCGTATTTCCGGTCATTGGCAAACGGAAAAACCGAAGGTTGAACCGGGAGTTCTTCAGGGGCTGGATTCAAAAATTGGGATTGTGACCGGCCGGAGCCTGGCTGAACTGAATCTGGCTTTTGAAATACTGGACTGGAGAATTCCGGATGGTTTCGTGGCCTGGTCGGATGATCCTGAATTGGATAAACCGAATCCGTCCAAGTTGATCAACGTCATCCGGAACATGGAAACCTCCCACCCGGTCCTTTTGGGTGATTCCCGGGATGACCTGGAGCTGGTCAGAAACTATAGAGCCACCACCCAAAAACCCATGGCCTTTTGCCTGATCGGGAAAGAGGACGCCCTTGAAGGGTGTGACCTGCGTTTCGGCAAGACCCGAGAGTTTTTGGATTTCTGGGAGAACCAAAATGGTTGAAATGACGAGAACCACGAGAGAGACCAATATTGATATGTCACTGGACATTCAC
>JBHIAI010000090.1:0-7650 GCA_046861655.1 Fidelibacterota bacterium
GCATGAAGACCAACGCCGAGCTCACTCACTATGCCATCAAGCGGGGCCTGATAGAATAAGGATTCAGCCAGGGGAACGAGCCGCGTCACGGTTCCCCCATGTACTTTCTCCTATTCTCCTGAACCGTCACCCCGTTTTCTCACCTCACTGAGAAAAAAGTCAACCGATATTCTTGCGTATATTTTCCCACTTAAGGAGATAGACCGTGGAAGGCTTTCCCGTTCACCCCATTGATCTCACCATCGTAGGGGTATACCTCGTTTTTGTGGTCTGGCTGGGGATCTATTTCGCCAGACGTCACAAGAGTGCCGAAGACTACTTTCTGGGAGGGAGGGCCTTCATCTGGCCCCTGGTGGGCCTTTCTCTTTATGCCTCCAATATGTCCAGCAGCAGCCTGGTGGGCATGGCTGGAAGTGCCTACGGAACGGGCATCTCCGTGTACAACTATGAATGGATGGCCACCATCGTTCTCATCTTCTTCTCGGTATTCTTTCTGCCCTATCTCATCCGGTCCCAGGTGTATACATTGCCCGAATTCCTTGAACGAAGATTCGATTCCCGGGCCCGGTACTATTTTTCCGGACTCAACATCCTGATGACGCTGGTCATCGACACCGCAGGAACCCTGTATGCCGGTGCCATTGCCATCAGCTTTCTCTTTCCACAGATTCCCATGTGGCAGTCCATGATGGTCCTGGCCCTCATAGCGGGAATCTACACCACGGCCGGGGGGTTATCGGCAGTGGTGTTGAGTGACGCGGTGCAAGCTATTCTTCTTACCCTGGGATCTGTGGTCATCACGATCCTCGCTTTCGTAAAGGTGGGATCCTGGGATGCGGTGACGGCCGTGACGCCCCCGGAGATGCTTTCCGTTTTTATGCCGTTAGATGATGAATTCCTGCCCTGGGTGGGCGTGTTCACCGGGGTGCCTATTCTGGGATTCTACTTCTGGTGTACAAATCAGTTCATGGTTCAGAGAGTGCTGGCGGCCAAAGATGTAAACCACGGTCGGTGGGGAGCCCTGTTCGCAGGCCTGTTGAAAATCCCGGTGATCTTTATCATGGTGCTCCCGGGTACTTTTGCCCGGGTGCTCTATCCCGATCTTCCAAGGGCAGACATGGCTTTTCCTCGACTGATGTTCGATCTTCTTCCCGTGGGTTTCCGGGGCCTCATCATGGCAGGGTTTTTGGCAGCCATCATGTCCAGCATCGATTCCACTCTGAACTCCGGATCGACACTCCTGACCATGGACTTCTTCCGGAAGCTCCGTCCCAAGACCACTCCCCGGGGACTGATGTGGGCAGGCCGGGCTTTTACGGCACTGTTTATGGTGCTGGCGGCGGTCTGGGCTCCGCAGATCCTCAAGTTTCCGTCCCTGTGGCATTATCTTCAGAGCGTTCTGGCTCACGCCAGTCCCCCTATCGTGGCCCTTTATCTGGTGGGACTTTTTTCCAGAAGGGCGAATGCCACGGGGGCTTTCGCTGGAATCGTGGTGGGATTCATTCTGGGGATAGGTCAACTGGCGGTCCGTATCGCCTTTCCGGAGGCACCCTGGCTGCCGGACATCCACTTCCTTTATATGGCCGCGGGGCTACTGGTGATAACGGCCGGAACCATTCTGGTGGCCAGCCGTCTAACTGGTCCCCCCGACCCGAAGGAAGTGGAAGCCTACATCTGGACACCCGCCTACTTCAGGAAGGAAACGGAAGAACTTCGCTCCCTCCCGTGGTACCGGAACTACCGGATCCTTTCTGTGATCCTTCTGGTATTCACGGTGGCCGTGGTGAGCATGTTTGCCTGAGGACCGGACATATACGGTCGATGAACGACCCCTTCGCGAGCCGGTAGCAAGCCCCCTTCGGGAACATTTGTGGAAAAGAAGATATGTAAGTAGTATATTGGAGTGGAAATGAGAAAACTAACCGCTGTGGTCCTGGTTGCGTTTTTCGGTGCCGTGCCCCGGGAGCACCTTGATCTTGCCGATACCTGCGAGATTCCCTGTTGCCGGCTGATCGACCCACAGTGCACGACCGAGGAGGCAAACCCGGGGTGTCCAACCCTGATGGGAAGACGTCAGGTGACCCTGTTCGTCGTATCCGCCACCGAAGCGGGGAGTTCAACAAGGTTTTCCAATCAGCCCAGTTCGGGTTGGGTTGCCACCACCGAGTTCGATGCCAGCCGCGGCTTTCGTTCCCGGTCAAATCCTGCATCGAAGAGTCCCGCCACCAACTACAAAGTCCCTCTGTACTTCCAGCATCATCGTCTCCTGATTTAGACCCTGTATGATGTTCCTGCCCGGGAGGATCTCCCGGGAAGAAGAGACCCGCTTCTCGCCTCACCAACGTTGATCTGTACCACAGGCCGTTCGAAGTGGGCCTGAGTCTCTGAGTTTTAAACCCGAGAAAGAGAGACAAGGGGAAAGATCGGATGAATCAATCTGCGGACGAAACGGTGTTCACTGCACACCGTGAGGGAGATAGAAAGATATCCCCCGATTTCGAATGAATACTCTGGGCCACCATACAGGAACGTTGCCTGAGGTCGAAGCCGGAAGACGGCCCCGGGAGAGGTCTGGAGTGCCGGAGGGGTCCCGGCCCCTGGGTGTGTCCGTCGCGCTCGGTTTCTTGTCCTTTGGCATCCTCACTTACGAGATTGAGCTCACAAGAATCTTTTCTGTTATGCTCACCAATCACTACGTCTTCGCTACCGTTTCCTTAGCTCTTTTGGGACTCGGCATGGGAGGGATGTTATTCAGACCATGGCGTTCCTGGTTCCCCAGGGCAGGGGCTCAGACGAGCGCCCTGCTGTTCGCGGTATCCATGGTGGGGGCGGTCGTCACAATTATCCATCTGCCCGTTATCAGGAATCACACGTTGTACGAAATCGGTTTCTGGCTGTACATCCTGCTTGCTTCTGTCCCGTTTCTCATGGCTGGACTGACCATGGCGGGAATCTTCGAAGCGTTCGCAGAGCGGAGTTCCCTGTTGTATGCCTTCGATCTCGCCGGCGCCGCCCTGGGAGCCCTGGCGGTCGTGCCGCTGCTGGATATATCCGGTCCGGTACCGGCCACCCTTGTGAGTGCTGCCGTGGCAGGTCTGGGTGCCACCGTTCTTGGCTGGTCGAGGAACCAGTTTCCGTCGTCAGGGATTGTGTCTGTGGCCGTTGTTATCCTGGGACTTCTTACCGCCAACGCATTGAACGTCACGTGGCGAGTTCCTGTGACCCGGGACGTTAACAAAGATATGTACCGGGTTCTCAATAATCCTTTGGACAAGGGGGAAATCATTGAGAGTCGATGGAGCGCCTTCGGACGGACGGACCTTGTTCGCAGCAGTTCCTCCCCCGCCATCATGAGGGTTTTCATTGACGGTGCGGCAGGATCGATCATGTACGATCTTGACTCCCTGTTGAAGGACCCGTCCGGGACCGTTCGCGCACTGCATGAGCTGGGTGAATACTTTCCTTTCATGTTCCTGGAAGAACACGAAAAGGATAACGCTTTGATTATCGGACCAGGAGGGGGTCAGGACGTGGTGGTGGCCCTTCTGGGTGACGTGAAATCGATTACGGCTGTGGAAGTAAACCCCGATGTTGTTCAACTGGTAAAGGACTACGACGGTTTCAGTGGAGGCATCTATTCAAGGATACCCAATATCCAGGTCGTGGTGGGAGAAGGACGGAATTATGTTCGGTCCTCCGGGGAAGCGTTTGATTTGATCCTGCTTTCCCTACCCATTACGAAAAGTAGCCGAAGCGTTGAGGGGTTCATGTTGACAGAGAATTACCTGTTCACTGTGGAGGCGCTGAGAGACTATCTTGATCACCTCACTCCAGAGGGAAGGATCGTTATCGTTGGCCATGGCGACGTTGAAATCTACAGGCTGATCGTACTGGCGCTCAAGGCCTTCGACAGGAGTCAGATAGGTCAGTCTGAGGCCATGAGGCATATCTATACCATTGCCTCCGGGTCGCTGCCCACGGTGATCATCAAGAAGGAGCCATTCACCCGGGATGAGATTGAAAAGAGACATGATGTAATCCATGAACTCGGCTACGACTACGGACCCTTCTTTCTTCCGTATGTGCGTCAGAAAGTAATCCACCCGTTTTTTGAACTTAGTATTCCCCTCGCCTGGCCCATGCTCAACCAGAATCTGGTGGACATCTCGGAGGGCAAGCTGGACCTGGACGACTTCATTCGTGGTGCGCCCTTTGACATTACCCCTGTGACGGACGACAGTCCCTTTTTCTACAAGTTCCAGCCGGGCCTGCCAAAGCCCCTGGGGACATTCTCCGTTTTCATTTTGCTGGCAGTGACCGGCTTGACTGCCCTGGTCACTCTCCCAAGAAATCCCACCATGAGGCGTCCCCCGTTCGTTAACTCCCTTGCCAGATTTCCCAGGCTTAAGCGGTTCCTTACCCTCTTTTTTGCCCTCGGTATGGCCTTTACGCTCGTACAGATCGCGCTTTTCCAGAAACTGACTCTCTTTATCGGCCATCCCTTGCTGGCATTGACCGTTCTCCTTTTTTCACTGCTTCTGGGAAGCGGCATGGGCAGCCTATCAAGCTCCAGGGTTAAGGATGAGCTTGGCCGGGCGGTGGTGGTGGCATCACTGGCCACCGGCGTATTGTCGGCGGTTTATGCCGCCTCCCTCACATCCGTATTCGACCTGGGGTTTGACGAGCGGGTTACCTCCGTCCTGTTTCTGGTTCCCCTTGGTTTTGCCATGGGATTTCCTTTTCCTCTCTGTATTCGACGGATGAAACAGTACGGTCTTCAGGACTTTGTGCATCTGATGTGGGGGGTAAACGGAGTGGCTTCTGTTCTTGGGTCCGCTCTCGCAATGATCCTGGGCGTTTCCGTTGGATTCTCCTACGCGCTCTTTCTGGGGGGAGCGATGTACGGGAGTATCGCCATCCTATCAGGATTCCACGACCGCCTGGGGCCAGCTGTCCTCACCCCGTATCAGCCATGGACTGGTCAGGGCAAAGTATGAACCCGGAGAAAGGGGATGATCATGAAACGTATTCAACCATATCCAGTCGCTGTTGCTCTTAGTTTCGTCTTTCTCATCTTTTACCTGGTTTGCGTGGCCGTTCACCTTCTGTTGCCAGGTACGGGATGGCCCATGTACCGGGGGTGGGAGATCGTTCTTTTCGGATTCACCTGGCTCACGGGACTCAGCTTTCTGCTGGGTATTCTGGAGGCTTTTGTTGCCGCATTCTACGTCGCCTACACCCTGGTTCCTCTGTATAACTATTTTGGCAAAAGAGTATCAACATCCACGGGAGGAGAGGAGATCATGAAACCACTTCGATTTACGCCGTTCGTCCTGGCCCTGACGAGTTTTGGCTTGATTACGTACGCCCTGAGCACCCTTTTACCTCTTGTGTTCGCACAGTGGCGAATGTACAAACTCTGGGAGATTCTCCTGCCCGGGTTCAGCTGGATCACCTGGGGAAGCTTCTTCATCGGACTTGTGGGATTGATTGCCTACTGTGCCTACGCGGCGGCCATATTCGTCCCCATCTATAACTATTTCTACGGGGAAGAGTACCCCGAACAAGCATAGAGGGATTCCCAACCAGGGTACAACAGGCTGGCGTCTCTCCGACCTTGGGCGGTGTCCCCGGGGGGAGCAAGATCAGGAAACCTACCAGGCGAGTGTTTGTTTTCGGGACTGTGGGATATGGCCAGAGGACCTAGTAGAACTCGAAACGGGAAAAGCCGTTACCCAACTTCCTCAGCTGCGTTGGGCGCACTCATGATTGTGACGTTTTCGTGGATGTGGGCGTGCGGGAATGAGCGACCGAGGGGAGAGCCCCGGGACGAAGATCCAGCCAGAAGGCTTGCCATTTTTGAGCCTCAGGGTACTGTGCTAGCCCCAGACTTCCGACTGCCGAGTTTGACGGGGGAGTCTGTCACACTATCGAAGTACGCAGGGAAACTTCTCTTCCTGAGTTTTTCCACCAGCTGGTGAAGCTGGTGCAGGAAGGAGGCTCCTTCCCTGGAAGCGCTCAACCAAGCATACGGTGGTGATGAATTCGCCGTTGTGGTGATCGATCCTGGGGAGACAAGACAAGCGGTTCAGGCATTCGCGGATGAATTTGGCTGGACGTTTGAGGTTCTTCTGGACACTGACAGTCGTGTAGCCAGGAGGTACGGGATAACTGGACACCCGACGGCGTTTCTCATCGGACCCGCGGGCACTATGCTGGGCGTTGGGGTAGGGTACCGGGACTGGCAGAGTCAGGAAGCCTTCCAGTTCATTGAACACCTGTTGGAAGAAACGAAAAGAATCCATGGACGTTGATATCTGGGTCGCATTTGGCGCCGGGTTTCTTTCTTTCGTGTCGCCCTGCGTTCTCCCCCTTTTTCCCTCCTATCTCGGGTACATAACCGGGATGTCCATTGAAGAACTGGCTCCGGAAAAGGCAAGGCAGGAAGTCCGGTGGCTCCCGGCGTTGCATGCGGCACTTTTCATTTTGGGATTTTCGGTGGTTTTCATATCCATGGGGGCGGCCGCGACCACGGCGGGTAAGTTTCTGGTCCGGAACCGGGACATTCTTGAAAGAATCGGGGGCGCCATCATCATTCTCATGGGCCTTTTCATCCTGGGAGCCGTTCGTCCATTTTTCATGAACAGGGAGTGGCACCCCGGGGTGGGGAAAAAAGGGCAACCGGGGTTTCTCATGAGCTTTCTCGTAGGGATCGGGTTTGGATCCGGCTGGTCCCCCTGTATCGGACCCCTACTGGGGACCATTTTGGTCATGGCAGCAGACGGGGAAACGGTCGGTTCAGGAGTCCGTCTGCTGAGTTTTTACTCCCTCGGTCTGGCGGTTCCATTTCTGGCCGGTGCTCTGGGTCTGGGATGGGCACTTGATTTTTTCAGGCGGATGACACGGTTTCTTAAGCCCGTCAGAATCGTGAGCGGCCTACTCGTCACCGTCGTGGGCGTCCTTGTTTTCCTGGGTTATTATGGAAAGCTAACCCAGTACCTGGCAACACCTTGAATCATCAGCCCGAAAACTTAAACGGGACTTTTCGTGAAGCGCGGAGACATTCACTTAGTCCTGAGACAGGGACGAACCCCCTCTACCAGTCCCGCCCGGGGATTCACCGATGATCCTTCCGTGGGGTTATTTTTTCTCCCGTAGGGGCTCTGCTTAGACAAACCAGACGAGGATGACCGCCCCGAGAGCGATCATCACGAGCCCTGTGACCAGCTTGACCTCCCGCTTCCGTGAGACCTCCCAGCGGGAGAGCCTTCCCAGGGCCCGGCGGTTGGAAAAGCCCGCCAGGATGGCGATCAGGGGGACAACAAACATCAGGTTATACAGCAAGAGATACCCGAACCCCGCCCAGTAGGTCGTTTTCGCGGATAACAACCCGAGCACCGCTACATAGATCCCCCCGCTGCAGGGAAAGGTGCACAGACCTACCAGGAAGCCTCCTACCGCTGTGGCAGGGAGTGTGGCCCTCTTCAGCCACTTCGTACTTGCCTCGTGTAGCTTTCCTGAAGGACTCAGGGTAAACCAGCGTCCGTACCAGAAATAATCTTTCACGTTGACAAGGCCGAGAGCTATGAGCAATCCCGATCCCAGTCTGGCCATGAGGTGAGGTGTCCCGGTGAGGACCAGAGCCTGGAG
>JBHIAI010000091.1:0-7623 GCA_046861655.1 Fidelibacterota bacterium
GAGGCCATCCCGGTCATCGTAGAGTACGACGATGGATTCTTTGTCGATTCCGATGTGAAGAAGATTACTCTCGGACCTCCCTACACCGAAAAGCACAACATGGAGCCCTGGCAGGTTGTGGATGTCATTCCCAGCCACTATTCCGTGGGCCACCTGATGGTTCCGGGCGGGGATATGGCTTCACCGTACGGCAAGTATCTCATCATCATGAACAAACTGACGAAGGATACATTCATTCCACACGGACCTCTCATCACGGAGAACCATGAGTTGTTCAACATAGAAACGACACCTGCCCTCATGATCGACCAGATGCCACTCCCGCCAGAAACACACTACTCCCAGGCCATCCCCGTGGAAGTGATAGAGGACCGTATCGAGCAGATCTACACCCATGCGAATGACTTCGGCCAGCCGGGTGTTCAGTATGACTACACGAACAAACGGGTCACGGTCAAGATGACCTCCGTTCGATCGTTCTTCGCACCCGATTGGTTTACAGTACCCTCCGGCTGGAACGTGAAAATCGAGCTCGCCAATATCGAGGAAGCCCTCGACATCAGCCACGGATTGGCGCTCACGGGACATGATGTCATGGAATCCATAGAACCCGGGGATGTGAAAACCCTGGAGTTCAAGGCCAAGGATGAGGGGGTCTACTGGTATTATTGCCTGTGGTTCTGCAGCGAACTCCATCTGGAAATGCGGGGCAGAATGATCGTGATTCCAGAGCAGCGGTGGGACAGGAGTAAGGAGTGGAAGCCTGAACCCGCCTGACAGGGTTTGTCCTGACCGGGAATGCCCCCGAAGAACAAACGGGACGCACCGAAAGATATCCCCGTAGAGGAGACACCGATGCGGCCGTACCGTATGGTTCTGTGGGTGACTCTGGGAATGGGCTTGCTCGTTGCCGGACTCCCTGCGTTCGAGAATGACAGACTGGATTTTGAGATTGTCTACACGGCGACGATAGAAAACATCCCAGAATCCGCGAAACGCGTACGCGTTTGGATTCCTTATCCCCAATCGGACCGGTTCCAACAGGTTCATAGCATAAGAACCAGGGCTCCGTACCCGACCTACATTTTCCATGAGCCCGAATTTGGCAACCGGTTCCTCTACATGGAAGCGGAGAATCCAGGTCCCAACCCAGGCCGGATGGAAATAGGAATGGAAATCCTGGCGTCCCGGGTAAAGGAAGTGCATCGACTCGATGCTGACAGTATCGGTGAACTGGGTGAAGCCGAAAGAGCCCAATTTGATCGATACTTTGTCAGAGATCTGGATGCTGCCACCCGGGAACGGGTCATGAAGATTGTCAGGGATTATGTTGCAGACCAGCCTTCCTATCTTGACAAAGTAAAAGCAATCTACGACTATGTGTATGACAACATGGAATACCGCAAGGATATTCCGGGGTACGGCAGGGGGGACGTGGGCAGGGCGTGCCGGGTAAAGAGCGGCAATTGCGTTGATTTTCATTCGCTCTTTGTTGCCATTGCCCAGGAAGCCGGAATCGTGGCCACGGAAGTTGCCAACATCGATTTGCCCTTCGAGGAAGGCAGTCCCAACTACTGTTCCGCAAACTACCACTGCAATGTGGAAGTGTACCTGCCCAATCATGGCTGGTTTCCCATGGATATTTCCCATGCGAAAAAAGGAAAGGGATCCAAAGCATTCTACTTTGGCTCCCTGGATAACCTCCGTCTGAAACTGGGTAGAGGCAGGCATATTCAGCTGTCACCCTCCCAAGAGGGACGTCGTCCTGACCGGCTGTTGCACAAGCCCTACGTTGAGATTGACGGGAAGGTTCACGAAGACGTTGAGGTGAGTGTCCTTGCCACAACCTATGAGGGTGGCACCAAACTTGCCAGGCGGTCCCATCTCATCGGTGCGGGTGAGAAAGTGGAACCGTTCGAATGGGTCGATATTGACGGCCAGACCATCCGGCTGGCAGAATTCCTGGGAAAAAGACCGATTGTCATAAACTTCTTCTCCACCTGGTGTGGCAGGTGTATCTGGGAAACGGAAGGATTGAATCAAGCTTCCTTGGACTTCGGCGAATTCCAGTTCATCCGGATTAATCTGATGGAACCCGTGGACAAGGTCACGGAATTCTCAAAGAGTCATGGAATACCCTTCCCGGTTCTCGCCGATGAAAAAGGAGAATTGGCCAGGCTCTTCGGAATCAAGTACGTGCCCACAAACATTATCATTGACCGGGAAGGGGTGGTCCGGTTTTCCGGTGGCCTTCTCCAGGAGGGAGATCTTCGCCGGCGGCTGATGGACGTCAGAGAAGGCCCGACGTAGTATGAAGAAGAGGCTAGCATTCCTGATCTCTGGCGGCGCACTGCTCGTATCGATCCTCTTGCCTTACCTCTTCATCGTTTTCACCTCTCCTCAGTACGCCGACAGGAGCCCCAAGATGTACCTGTACGCCCACGGCCTCGAGGGCGACCTGCGCGATTGGGAAGTGGTGGGGAGGTACATCGGTGTCGATGTAACGCCCCGTTTGCCCGAGCTCGATCTGAATATCGTGTCCATGGTTGTGGCTTTTCTTGGGGTACTGACGCTTACCACGGCTTTCTTGGGCAAGGGAATCCAGAGGGCAGTCAGTATTTCTCTGGTGACAGCAGGGCTCCTGCTGGGGGGGTGGACCCAGTACCGGCTGTATCAGCAGGGTCATCGTTTGGATCCCAACGCTCCCATGCGAACGGTGGTGCAGCCGTTTACCCCTCCTCTAATAGGCGTTGTGAAGGTAAGCAAGATTACCATATACCACCTGCCCCACCTGGGTTCCGCCCTCTTCGTCCTGGCCTGCGGTCTGACACTGTACGCAGCCTGGCGGAAAAGCGGCTAGACTCCACGTCCTCAGTTCCCCCGAAGTTCATTCATACCTTGTCCGCTTTCGAAAAGCCAAGGATTATGGATGGAGAAACTGTTCCCCCCCTCCAGGGCATCTCCACGTTTCCTGCGAGGAAAACCATATCCCCCGGGTCATCCGCTCGGATGTACCAGGAGTACTTGCCTGCTCAGGTACCCCTAGCTGCACCCGGGGGATTTGACTCGCTCCCCCTCTTTTCACACCTACCGCAGTGCCCAATACTTCGGTTCGTTCCGAGCCGGTAAACAGCAAGGAATGAGGCGAGAAAAAGAATTATCCATCACGGGGACGGCGGATCAGAGCACTCTCCTGTCGCGGGGAATGAGCGAATCTCCTGTTTTTGTTGTTGCGGTGCTCCTGGCCGGAATCTTCATCGCCGAAGGGGCAATCATGTACCTGTTACACCGGCTACCGCACCTTTCCCCGCGTGCGGAAGGGATTCTTGACGCGGCTCTTCTCACGGTGACCCTCTTCCCGCTCCTGTATGTCCTTGTATTCCGTCCTCTGGCCCATCGGTTGGAGTTCACCAGGACGATGGAGAAAGAGTTGGAAGCGAAAACGGAGAGTATCCTGGCTTCCATGACCGACGCCTTAATCGTGATTTCCCCGGATGGGTCGATTCAAAGGGTCAACCCGGCGGGTTGCCGGCTGACGGGTTACTCCGAAGAGGAGTTGACCGGGATGCCCATCGGAAAGGTAATTGAAGAGCTTCCCGTCGATGAGTCCGCGGAGGGCAAGGAAGACGTTTTCGGCAAGGATGTACTGTCCATGACCGGACGGAAGTTGCAGGCTGTTTACGATGGCGATCCGGAAGACTTCTGGTCGCTGTTGAAGACGGGACCCCTCGGGGTGGTCGTTGTGGATCCGGACGGGAAGATTGTGATGGTGAACGAAGAGGTGGAGTCCGTTTTTGGCTATGACAGGGATGAACTCCCCGGAAACATGATCCATGTGCTGCTGCCCCCTGACCTGCGGGAGGTTCATGAAAAAGAACGGAGTGAGTTTATGGCAAATCCCACGTCGAGGGCCATGGGGGCGGACCGGATCCTGAAGGCCAGGCGAAAAGACGGGACTGTGTTTGAGGCCGAAGTGGGACTGATGCCGCTGCGAATCGACGGTAACGTGCACATCGTCAGTGTCATAGGGGATCCGGCCACGAAAGAAAAGTGGGAGTTCATCAGACTCACCCGTTTTGGGAGACTTTTTTCAGAAGAAGAATTCTTCTGGAGTGTGGAAAGGAACCTGGTGGCAAAGGACGGAAGAAGAATCCCGGGCTTATTGTCCGGTTCCGTGGTGTACGATGACGCCCGGAAGATTCTGGGAGCCGTTCTGGTCATAAGAGACGTCACAGACCGGAAACGGAGGGAAGAGGAGTTGAAGGCAAGTGAGGAGCGGTACCGGAAGGTTGTGGAGCTTTCCCCAGATATCATAGCCATTCACCAGAATGGAAAGATTGTTTTTTCAAACCCTGCGGCATTGAAATTTGTTGGTGCGGAAGAGCCTGAACAGCTTATCGGGAAACCGGTTCTGGATTTCGTCCATCCCGACTATCGTGAAACCGTGGCCGAAAGGATCGGGCGGGTTCTGGCGGAGGGAGAGAGGGCCCCCCCGTTTGAGGAGAAGTTCATCCGTCTTGATGGGACAGAAGCCTATGTGGAAGTCGAGGCGGTGCCGTTCGATTATCGAGGAAAGCCGGCTGTGCAGGTCATCGCCCGGGAAATCACAGAGCGTAAGGAGGCAGAGGAGAAGGAACGGGCTCACAGGGAACGGATACGTGCTCTCCGTGAAGCGAGTCAGGCCCTTGTCACTTCTTTAGACTTCCGGGAAGTCACGGATACGTGTGCTACTATTGCCAGGGAGCTGATCGACGCCGACGGCGCCGTGGTTTTTCTTCTGAATACGGATGGAACCGGCCTTGAACCCGTTGTCGCCAAGGGACTGTATAAAGAGGAAGTGATGGCGACTCTTCTGGATATAGGCGAGGGAATCACGGGATCAGTTTTCTCGTCCGGCAGGACAGAGATTGTGAACCGGGTGGATCTCACCGGGAGAGGAAGGCAGATTCCCGGCACGCCTGTAGAGCCCGAGTCCCTGCTGTCGGCTCCTCTTAAGGTGAAAGAAAAGATCATCGGAGTGATGACGCTGAGAAGATCGGGAGAACGGGAGTTTGTGGATGAGGACCGGGAGCTAATCGAGAATCTTGCCAACATTTCCGCCCTGGCTATCGAAAACGCCCGGCTGTTTTCCGAAACGGAAGCAGCCCGGCAAGAAGTTGAGCGGCTGGCCGACTTCCCCAAAGAGAACCCCTTTCCGGTTGTGGAGCTTGACATAAGACTTACGCTTCGTTACATAAATCCAGCGGGTGAAGAACTGCTGAAGCGGCTGAAGTTGAAGAAGGATGAGGTCCGGATGATCCTTCCTTCCGGCTGCGATAGGCTGGTAAGGAATTCTTTAAGGACAGGAACGGACGTTCCGGCCACGGAGGTGGAGTTGGATGGTTCCATTCTTCTGTGGACAGGTCATCCCCTCAAAGAGCTGGGGCTGGTCCACTTTTATGCCACGGACATTACCGACCGGAAGGAGGCGGAGGAGGCGGCTCGAATGAGAACGGAACAGATCCTTCACCATCAAAAAGTCCTTCTGGAACTGGCGAAAATGGATTCGTCCGACCTGGATTCGGCACAGAAAAGGATCACGGAGGTGGATTCTAAGACCCTGGGTGTGGAGCGGGTGAGCGTGTGGTGTTTCAATGACGACCGGTCGGAGATCATCTGTGATGACCTGTACAGAAGGACTGAGGACCTTCATGAAAAGGGGTTAAGGCTTCGAGCCAAAGAGTATCCCAGATACTTTCGGGCCCTGGAAAAGAGACGCCTCATTGTTGCCAATGACGCCACGACCGACCCTTTGACGAGCGAGTTCACCGAATCGTATTTGAAGGCCTTTGGAATCACTTCCGTGATGGATATCCCCGTCCGGCTTCATGGAGAGGTCGTGGGCATTGTCTGTCACGAGCATACGGGGCCAAAGAGACAATGGACACAGGAGGAACAGGATTTTGCCGCTTCGATTGGCGATATGGTGTCCCTGGCTCTGGAGGGGTCTGAACGGCGGCGTGCAGAGGGAGGTCTACGGACATCCAAAGAGTACACAGAAAACCTTATCAGAAGTTCCCTGGACATGATCATCGCTGTGGATAACAGGAGAAGAATCACGGAATTCAACAAAGCTGCGGAGGAGACCTTCGGGTACAGCCGTGGGGAAGTCCTGGGGAAGAATGTAAACATCCTCTACGCGGACGAAAAACAGGGTCTTTCCGTCCATAAGACAACGGTCAGGAAAGGACGGCATGTCCAGGAAATTCTCAACCGGAGGAAGAACGGAGAAGATTTTTCCTTCCTTCGTGTCGTCTTCCGTCTTACTGGATTCACAGGGAAAGAGAATCGGGATCATGGGGGTCTCGCGGGACATCACGGAGAGAAAGAAGGCAGAGGAGGAGATCCGGAAACTCAACGAAGAGCTGGAGCAGCGTGTCCTGCAGAGCACTGCCGAGCTCGAAGCCGCCAATGAAGAACTGGAGTCGTTTGCCTACTCAGTCTCCCACGACCTGCGGGCGCCCCTTCGTTCCATAGACGGCTTCAGCGACATCCTTCTGGAGGAATACGCAGACAGATTGGATGACCAGGGGAAAGACAGACTTGGTCGGGTCCGTTCCTCCGCCCAGCGAATGGCGCACCTTATTGACGATTTGCTGGAGTTGTCACGGGTGTCGCGTAGCAAGATCAGGCTCAGAATAGTCGATTTGACCGCCATGGCGAAAGAAGTGGCGGCACAACTAAAGGAGATAGACCCGAAACGCAAGGTTGATGTTACGATCCATGATGGGTTGGTGACGTTAGGAGATTCGAATCTCCTGAAGGCGGTGCTGGAGAACCTGCTGGGGAATGCCTGGAAGTTTACGGGCAGCAGGGACCGGGCAAAGATAGAGTTCGGAATTACCCGGGTCACTGGCGGTGAGGCTTATTTCGTGCGGGACAACGGCGCCGGTTTCGACATGACCTACGCCAACAAGTTGTTTGCCCCTTTCCAGCGTCTGCACAGTGAGGAGGAATTCAAGGGTACAGGCATTGGTTTAGCCTCCGTGAAGCGCATCATTCAACGTCACGGTGGCCGGGTTTGGGCCGAGGGAGAAGAGGGAAGGGGATCCACATTCTACTTCACCCTTCAGACGAAAGAGGAGAAATGACATGATGACGAAGAGCAAACTCGTGCTCATAGTGGAGGACAGCCCAGATGATGGAGTCTTGACCCTCCGGGCTCTTGAGAAAAGCAAATTGCGGAACGGGATTGTCGTGAAAGTCGGAGGAGAAGACGCCCTCGACTATCTTCTTCGGAGGCGTCAATACAAGGAACTGGAGCCCGGCCTCATGCCCGACCTTATCCTTCTCGATCTCAAGATGCCTAAAGTAGGGGGACTGGAGGTGTTGAAGCAGTTGAGGGCAGATGACAGGACGAAGCTTATCCCCGTTGTTATCTTTACATCTTCAAAAGCGGATCAAGACCTGCTTGAATGCTACAACCTGGGGGTAAACAGCTACGTTCGAAAGCCGGTGGAATCCAAGGAGTTCAGAAAAACCGTGGAGCAGATCGAGCACTACTGGACAGTGTTGAACCAGCCCCCGCCGGGCTGAGAACGGGACGCCGATGATGACCACCCTTCGCGTTTGTATCATCGAGGA
>JBHIAI010000009.1:0-28847 GCA_046861655.1 Fidelibacterota bacterium
GAACGAGTCCAAAATAACCACGCTGGGAGTCTCTGAGGAGACCCTCAGGTCGGTGGGAGCCGTGAGCCAAGAGTCGGCCGGCGAGATGGCCTCGGGTGTCCGCAGGCTGTTCCAGGCCGATATCGGGGTTTCCATCACCGGTATAGCGGGACCCACCGGAGCGACGGCAGAAAAACCTGTGGGTCTTACCTATATCGGTCTGGACTTTTCGGGCGATATCGAGGTAAGCCGGTACGTCTTCTCAGAGGATAGGCGGTTCAACAAAGAACTGGCAGCCCAGACTGCACTGAACCTTCTTCGTCTCAGTCTTTCATAACGGCGGTAGGAAGGGATAACCATGGGTGCTGAAAAACTCTTGCGAACGTTTCTTGCCGTGGAACTGCCCGACCAGGTAAAACGGACAGCCCACCTTCTGCATACCACGGTGGAAGCCAGGCCGAAAGTGGTGAAATGGCTAAAATCGAGCAACATACACCTGACTCTTCGTTTCATCGGTCCCACTCCGGAGGAAGAGGTTCCCCGCATCCATCAGGCTGTGGGGGGTGTGATCTCCGGTCACAGGGATTTCACCCTCCGGATCGAAGGAACAGGCGTTTTTCCCAAGAAGCAAAGACCCCGGGTGTTGTGGATGGGCGTTCGGGGAGACTTGGACAGCCTGACCGCCATGGTGCGGGAGATGAACCGGGCTCTGGAGTCCCTGGGCTATCCACCTGAAGAGCGGGAGTATTCTCCGCACGTAACGATCGGGCGGATCCGCTATCCACAAAAGGTTACTCCTGATGTCTCTGATTTCTTAAATTCACGTTACCAGTCTATCGTGTTTGATGTTCAGAAGGTAACTTTTTTTCAAAGTGATCTGGTCCCTGGAGGGCCCATCTATTCCGTTCTCGGTGTCCATGAGTTGACGCCTTCATGAGGGGAAGGAGAGGTTGAATGATCAAGGAAGATGACAAGAAGCTGAAAGCGATTGAGCTTGCCGTAGGTCAGATAGACCGCCAGTTTGGCAAAGGTTCTATCATGCGTCTGGGAGATGAGGAAAAGGCAGGGAAATTCGATGTGATTCCCACCGGAGCCCTTTCCCTGGATGCTGCTCTGGTTATCGGAGGGGTTCCCCGGGGCCGAATCACCGAGATCTATGGACCTGAGATGTCCGGCAAGACCACCCTGGCTCTTCATATTCTCGCCGAAGCCCAGAAGAACGGGGGCTACGGTGTTTTCATCGATGCTGAACACGCTCTCGATCCCGTCTACGCCCAGAAGTTGGGTGTGAATATCTCGGATTTACTGGTCTCCCAGCCCGATACGGGCGAGCAGGCCCTGGAAATCTGCGAGACCCTGGTAAGAAGTGGTGCTGTGGACATCATCATCATCGACTCCGTGGCTGCTCTTGTCCCCAGGGTTGAACTGGAGGGAGAGATGGGTGAAAGCTATGTGGGGCTTCAGGCCAGACTCATGTCCCAGGCCCTCCGAAAACTCACCGGTACGGTCTCCAAATCCAAGACCTGCGTTATCTTTATCAATCAGCTCCGGGAGAAGATCGGCGTCATGTTCGGGAGTCCGGAAGTCACACCCGGCGGCCGAGCCTTGAAATTCTATACCTCTATCAGGATGGACATCCGTCGCATCGCATCTATCAAGGATGGGGAGCAGAACGTTGGCAGCCGCGTCCGGGTTAAGGTCGTAAAGAACAAGTGTGCCCCTCCGTTCAGACAGACCGAGTTTGACATCATATATGGGGAGGGCATATCCTACGAAGGGGATCTTCTGGACTTGGGTATCAAAGCCGGTGTGATCGAGAAATCGGGAGCCTGGTTTTCCTACGGGGATGAGAAACTCGGCCAGGGACGCGAAAACGCCAGGAGCTACCTCAAAGAATACGCGGACATCCGGGAAACAATCGAGAAAGAGGTGATGTCGTTCCTGGGCTTGGATTCTGGAGAGACTGTCAAAGAGTCCGAAGAGACGGCCAAGGAGTCCGCCACCTGAGGGAATGGTCACCGAAAATGAAGTTACCGACATAAGGGTCAATGTAAAGCGCACCGACAGACGGTCTGTTTACATCAACGGCGAGTATGCCTTCAGTGTTTCTGAAGGCATTTTTGTTGAGCATGGTATTGCGGTGGGCGACCGCCTCACCGATGAAGAAATCCGCAACCTGGTGGCCCTCGATCGACACCAGAGAATCAAGGACGCGGCCCTGACTTTTCTCAGCTACCGGCCCAGAAGCGTTCAGGAAATGAGAAGGAGGCTGGGGGAGAAGGGATGGTCCAATCAGGAGATTGAGCCGGTAATCGAAGAACTGGAGAAAAAAGACCTTCTCAACGACGAGGAATTCGCCGTCCTTTTCGCCCGGGACAGGGTCCAGAGAAAGTTTCTCGGTCCGGCGGCACTCAGGTATGAACTCAAGCGAATGGGAATAGACCAGGATCTGGCTGAACGGGTGATCGAAGACACCTACCGGACGACCCCTCCCGAGGCCTTGATCCAGTCCCTTCTCGAAGCCAGGAGGATTGACCTTTCAAGGCCGGTGGACAGGAAAGAAAGGACGAGGCTGATCAATCTGTTGAAGCGAAAGGGGTTTTCATGGGCCCACATGGAACCCCTCATCTCTCGTCTAAAAACACATTGAATATCCTTGGTCCTGACGGTAAATTCAATTTTGCGTCAGGTTCATGACTACCCCCCTCAAGAGGATGCAGTCCAACGAAATCCGACAGTCGTTCATCGATTTTTTCCAGGACCGGGATCACTCCCTGGTGCGAGGAACTTCCCTTATCCCGAGGGATGATCCCACTCTGCTGTTTACCAACGCCGGGATGAACCAGTTCAAGAATATTTTCCTGGGCCGGCAGAAGCCCAGGTATCCCAGGGTAGTGAATTCCCAGAAATGCATCAGGGTGAGTGGAAAACACAATGATCTTGAAGAGGTGGGCCTGGACGATTATCATCACACTTTTTTTGAAATGCTGGGCAACTGGTCCTTCGGCGATTACTACAAGGAGGAGGCCATAAGGTGGGCCTGGGAACTCCTGACAGAGGTCTGGGGTCTTCCGAAAGACCGCCTGTGGGCTACCGTGTACACGGATGACGATGAGGCGGAAGACCTGTGGAAGAAGGCTACCGACATTGATCCTGCCCGGGTTTTGAAATTTGGCAAACAGGAGAATTTCTGGGAGATGGGAGACGTGGGTCCATGCGGCCCTTCGTCCGAAGTTCATTACTACGTGGGAAAGGACCTCTCGCGGCAGTCGCTGAAAGGGGTTAACACGTCGGATGAATACTGGGAGTTGTGGAATCTGGTATTCATTCAATATAACCGGGACCAGGACGGACGGTTGGAAGGTCTGCCCCAGAAGCACGTGGATACGGGAGCCGGCCTGGAACGGCTGACGGCCGTTCTCCAGAACAAGACCAGCGACTACGAAACCGATCTGTTTCAGCCCACCATACGGGATCTGGAATCCATGGCCCAGAGCCAGTTTGACCGGGACCCGGTAGCCCATCGCGTGATTTCAGACCACGTCCGGATGCTGGCCTTTGCCATTGCCGACGGGGTCATGCCCTCCAATGAAGGGCGGGGATACGTTCTCCGGAGGATTCTGAGGCGGGCGGCGAGATTCGGCCACCGGCTGGGCCTCATGGACCCTTTTCTCCACCGGCTGGCAAAAACGGTCTCGGACGGAATGGGTGATACGTACCCGGAGCTGGTTGAACGCCTGAAACATATTGAAAGCGTCATCGAGGCCGAGGAGAAAAACTTCAACGCAACCCTGGACAAAGGAATGGATAATTTCGAGAAAATCGTCTCCAGTCTGTCCGGGAGTGTCATTCCGGGGATTGCGGCGTTTCGTCTGTATGACACCTACGGGTTTCCCGTTGATTTGACCGAACAGATGGCCCGGGAAAGGGGTCTGACTGTGGAGTTGGAAGGATTTGATCAGGCCATGGAGGAGCAGCGTGAAAGAACTCGATCCCTGGCCAGGTTTACCCTGGATTCTTCCCGGGGAAAATGGGTGGAACTCACCAAGGGATCAGACTCTGAATTCGTGGGCTACACCGACCTTGCGACCGATTCCGTAATCCGGCGGTATCAGGTATCCCAGGGTAAGGTTCTGGTGATTCTGGATAAGACGCCATTCTACGGGGAACAGGGGGGTCAGGTGGGAGATACGGGGGTCCTGGAAGGGGACGGATTCACCATCCCGGTAGAGGACACTGTCAAAGACGGTCCCCACCACATCCATGTGGGAGAGTTTGCCGAGGGGGTGGAGATTTCCGGGGAAAAGGTCAAGGCCCGGATTGACGCCCACCGCCGGCAGAAGATCCGGTTGAATCACACCGCCACCCATCTTCTCCACAAAGCACTGAAGGTGGTGTTGGGGGAGCATGTTCAGCAAGCCGGCTCCCTGGTGGGCCCTGATTATCTGCGGTTCGATCTGACCCATTATCAGAAAATCACCCGGGACGAAATCAGGGAAATCGAACGCATCACCAACCGGGAAATCCAGAACAATACTGCCCTGGATATCACCGTTAGAGACTTCGATCAGGCCAGGAAGGACGGTGCGGTCGCCATCTTTGAAGAGAAATACGGAGATCGCGTCAGGGTGATCACCATAGGGGATTTTTCCAAGGAGCTCTGTGGGGGCACCCATGTGGACCGTACCGGGGACATAGGCTTTTTCAAAATCATCGATGAGTCGGCCCTGGCCGCCGGCGTTCGCCGTCTCGTAGCCGTTACGGGACCCGAAGCCGTGAGATTCGTGGGGGAGGAATTCGATTCCCTTTCCCGTCTTCAGGAAGCGTTGAACTGTTCCCGGGAGGAAGTCATGGAACGGGTAGTCTCCCTGCTGGACGAAAAGAAGCGGCTGGAGAAGGAGCTCAAGAAGCGAAGGTCCCGGGATGGGACCGACCAGTTGGCCAGGATCGTCAAACAGAGCAGAACCGTGGGGAAGCGAAGGATGGTGGTGACCCGGGTTAAGGCGGACGATCTGGATCATCTGAAAGGGATTGGAGACCAGGTGGCCCAGTGGCTGGAAAGCGGCGTGGGTGTACTCCTGAGCCGTATCGATTCCAAGCCCAGTCTGGTCTGCGTGGTGACCCGGGATCTGGTGAAAGAGGGTATCCGTGCCGACAAACTGGCTCAATCCTTCGGAGAGAAACTGGGCGGGGGTGGGGGAGGAAAAGCCCATCTGGCCACCGCCGGAGGGAAAGAGACAGGTAACGTGAAAACGGCCATGAAGGACATTCAAGAAGATATCTCGGCCCTTCTGGGAAAACTTCAAGAGGAATCCTCTGGGAAATGACGGACCGTCCTGAGGATCGTACGCCCCTGATTTTTCACCTTAGCCGGTCCGGCAAGGTCGGGTTTATTCCCCCCGTGACCGACGTACCGGAGATCCCTCACGGAGACGTTTTCGATCCGGATTCCTTGCGCCGGGAGGACGCGCCCCTTCCCGAAGTGACGGAGCCCGAAGTTGTCCGTCATTTTACCAATCTGTCCTCCAAGAACCATCATGTGGACAAGGATGTCTATCCCCTCGGATCCTGCACCATGAAGTACAATCCCAAGGTGAACGACGCCATGGCTCAGCTTTCCGGATTTCAGTTCCTCCATCCCCTTCAGCCGGAAGAAACGGTTCAGGGCGCCCTGGCCGTGATGGCTGGGCTGGAGGAACAGCTTAGATCCATCACCGGGATGGACCGGTTTACCCTCCAGCCCAGTGCCGGGTCTCAGGGGGAACTGGTAGGAGTGCTCATCATGCACAAATACCACGCCACCCGGGGCAATAAGAAAACCAAGATCCTTATCCCTGATTCCGCTCACGGCACCAACCCAGCCAGTGTTGTCATGGGAGGGTTCGATGTGCTTCAGGTAAAATCCAACTCCCAGGGCCGGGTGGACCTTGATGATATCAAGGCCAAACTGACCCACGAAGTGGCGGGGATGATGTTGACACAGCCCAACACCCTGGGCCTTTTCGAATCGGAGATCATGGATATCACCCGTCTCATTCACAGCGTGGATGGAATCATGTACATGGATGGTGCAAATCTCAATGCCCTTCTGGGGATCACCCGGCCTGTGGACATGGGGTTTGACATTGTTCACATCAATCTACACAAGACCTTTTCTACCCCCCACGGTGGGGGCGGGCCTGGGGCTGGCCCTATTGGAGTGGTTCAAGAACTTGAGGAATTCCTCCCGTCCCCCCTGGTTGTCTTTGACGGGAAATCCTATCGGGTGAACAGCAGTCTACCCAACTCTGTGGGAAGGGTCCATTCTTTCATGGGAAACTTTGGGATTCTGGTTCGAGCCTACACCTATATCAACCTTCTGGGCAAAGAAGGTCTTAGCACTGTATCGAGACAGGCCATCCTGAACGCAAACTATCTGAAGCACCGGATCTCCGCCGCCTACCAGATGTTCCAGGAAGAACCCTGCATGCACGAGTTTGTGGCTACGGGGGTCCGGCAGAAAAAACGGGGGGTGAGAATGATGGACATCGCCAAACGGCTCCTGGATTTCGGTTTTCATGCCCCCACCGTGTACTTTCCTATCAATATTCCAGAGGCTATGATGGTGGAACCTACCGAATCTGAGACCCGGGAAAGCCTGGACCGTTTTGCCCAGGCTCTCCTTACTATCGATGCGGAATCAAAGACAGATCCTGACCGTATCCGGCAGGCACCTCATGCCACTCCGGTGAGGCGCCTGGATGAAGCCGCAGCCAACCGGGTTCTCAATCTCAGATGGACTCCCGGATAGATGATTTCGTGATCCGCCCATGCGCTTCCTGATTATCGCGAATCCCACCGGGGGAAAGGGAAAGATTTCCAGGATACTGCCCCGGGTGGAATTCCTTCTCCGTCAACTCGGCGCCGATTTCCGTATTCAGAGGACCAACGGTCCTGACCATGCCACGGCCATCGCCAGGGATGAAGGGGAAGGTTTCGATGTTGTGGTGGCCCTGGGAGGGGACGGTACCGTCAATGAGACGGTTAACGGACTTGTGGGTTCCACTACCCCCCTGGGGATTATTCCCCTGGGTACCGCCAACGACTTCGCCCGGAGCTTCGGGATTCCTCTTTCCCTGGAGGATTCTATCGGCACCCTGGTAAGAGGAAAGCCGAAACCGATCGACCTGGGTGTGGTGAATGGCCGCTATTTCAGCAATGCCCTAGGGGTGGGCTTCGACGCCATGACCAGCGAGGCAACCCGGTCCATACGCTGGTTGAAGGGTGGCCTTCTTTATGCCTGGGCGACCCTGAAGACCCTGAGCAAGTACACGGCCATTCCCATGAGAATCGAACTGGACGACCGGGTCATTGAAGAAGATACGTATCTGGTCTGCGTTGGCAATGGTTCGTCCGTGGGAGGCGGTCTTCACCTGACGCCAGAGGCGGTGATGGACGACGGAGTATTTCACGTGTGTCATATTCGGGACATCTCTCCCTTGAAAGTCGTGGGGAATTTCCTGAAACTGATCAACGGAACCGTGGAAAAGGTGGATGAGGTAACCATACACCAATCCCGGAACGTCAGGATTACCAGCGAGGTTCCCCTTCCCGTTCATGTGGACGGAGAACTGCCCCAGAACGAGGTCACCCAGATGGAGGTAGAGCTCATCCCCAAAGCGCTGTTGGTCATAGGCAACTGGACAGGTGGTGGTCCGGAGTAGGCATTGCACCGGGGGAATCGTTCTGGCGGTGGTCTTCCTGGCTTCCCTCACCTGTGCCAGAGGGTCAGACTCCGTCGCCGTGGAAAAATCCCCTTCCAGGGCCGCTCTCTACTCCATGCTCCTCCCGGGGGCAGGTCAGGTCTACAACAGGAAGTATGTTAAGGCCCTGCTGATCTTTGCGGCCCAGGCGACCATGGCTTACCAATTCTACCGTAATCTGAAGATCTACGGCGAGTGGGATCCGGAGACATACGAACTTCCCCAGTTCCGCTACCGGGAGAAGAGGAACAAATATGCCTGGTGGACGGCCTTTGTCTACATCTACAACATCCTGGACGCCCTGGTGGACAGTCACCTTTCTTCCTTTGACGAAGATGAGTTTGAGGGAATTGAACCTCTTCCTGAAGAGGAGGTGTCCCCCGAATCTGTAATAAGACACAGGAAGGATGCCTGAGCAGAGGGAACATTGGGCTTCACGGATGGGCTTTATCCTGGCCGCGGCCGGTTCAGCTATCGGCCTGGGGAATGTATGGAAGTTTCCCTACATCGCCGGGGAAAACGGCGGAGCCGCGTTCGTTTTTGTCTACCTCATATGCATCGCTGTGATCGGGCTTCCCGTTCTCATCGCCGAAGTGCTCATGGGCCGGACTACCGAGCGCAATCCTGTGGGAGCGTTCAAGAAGCTAAGTGGATCGCGGTTCTGGACTGGAGTGGGGGCGGTCGGGGTAGTGGCAGGGCTCGCCATCCTGTCGTTTTACAGTGTGGTGGCCGGGTGGTCCCTGGGATACATTGTTGAGTCTGTCCGGGGGGCCTTCTACGATCTTGAGTCCTCAGGCGCCGCAGGCAATCATTTTATCGCCTTGACGTCCAATATCCCGTGGATCGTGGGGTTTCACGCCATGTTCTTTCTGGTGACCATGACCGTCGTCTATGCCGGGGTTCAGAACGGCATCGAACGGGGCAGTAAGATCATGATGCCCGTTCTGTTTGTACTTCTCATCATTCTGGTCATCAGAGGGTTGACCCTGCCCGGATCGGAGAAAGGACTGGCCTTCCTGTGGAACCCCGACTGGAGCAAGATATCGGGTCAGGCTGTCTTGATTGCCCTCGGTCACGCCTTTTTTACCCTGAGCCTGGGAATGGGGGCCATGATGACCTATGGCAGTTATATGTCCAGGAAAGATTCCATTCCCGGTGCTGCACTGCAGATCGTGGCCCTTGACACCGTAATTGCCCTTCTGGCCGGAGTGGCCATCTTTACCGCCGTGTTTGCCACCGGGCAAGATCCGGCTACTGGCCCGGGTTTGATTTTCCACACTCTCCCCTTTGTGTTCAGCCGGATGCCTGGCGGGTATTTCTTCGGGGCCCTGTTCTTCGTCCTTCTGACCATCGCCGCTCTCACTTCGGCTATTTCCCTCCTGGAAGTCGTGGTGGCCTTTTTTGTGGATGAACTCAAGTGGCTCCGTCACAGGGCTGTCTTGATTGTGGGAGGCATTGCCTTTTCGCTGGGGATCCCCAGCGCCCTCTCCTTTAACGCCATGGCGGATGCCAGGTTGTTCGGCAAAACGTTCTTCGATTTGGTCGACTTCCTGGCTTCGAACATACTTCTTCCCCTGGGCGGGCTCTTCATTTCGGTTTTTGTCGCCTGGGTGTGGGGTCTCGACCGCAGCATAGAAAAACTCAAAGAGGGAGCGGAGGACCTGTTCGCAAGATTCAGATGGCGAATGGATGTATGGAAGACCTTCCTCAAATACCTGTCGCCCATACTCATTTTCCTTGTCCTTCTCAATTCCATCGGTCTCTTGACCAGACTGATCGACTGGGTTTTCCCCTAGGGATACCTGTCCTTTAGTGAGACTCATGTCCATCCCGCATGCTCATCGCCCGGCTGATTAAGTCCGACACTGACCTTTACCGGAGGATCCGGGAAAGGATAGGTCTTATGGATTCTGTTTTCCTGCTGCGACCCTCTCTCATGTTCCCGGTATGGATCATGATCGTGGCGGGCATGGGTTCCGCCAGGTCTCAGATAATACCTGAGCTCTACTGGGTCAAACAAGTACACTGGGAAACCGTCGTCTTTTTCGTGGGCCTGACCCTGATGGCCGGGAGCACATTCCTCCGGTTTCAGGTCAAAAACCACTCGGCAGACAGGCTCAACAGGACTGTCACCGCTCTGGGGAATCGGGACATGAATGCCGCGGATGTCAGGGCGTTAGCGCTATGGCTTATGGCAGGGGGTCTTGCGCTGACCGCCGGTGTATCCATCCACGGCCTGGTGGCGACAGGGGAATGGGCATCTTCAATGTCAACGCTGTGGGCCATCCTCACAACCCTCACATGGCTCGTGTTCCATGCCGGGGACCGCTTTCAGTGGTTTGCCAGACCGGTTCTCGGGGTCGTGACCTACATCCTCACTGGACTTTTCCTTTTTATGGTAGGGTGGACCTACGGGTCAGGCCCATTCGGCAGTGGGCTCGTTTATGCTGTACCTTATGTCCTGTTGTTCGTCGCCATTTCCATCCTAACAGCCGTTCCCGATCGGGAGGGCGACAGGGGGGCGGGAAAGAAAACGTTTGCTCTTCGTTTCGGAGTGGGCGCCACCGTGGCCCTCTCCACCGCGTTTGTTGGGGCTGCCGCGGTGTTGGGGTATCTCCTTAACGATCCAGTGATCAGCACGGGATCAACGATCGCCCTTCCTTTTTTCCTGGTGGCCCTGGTCTTTTCCCGGATGGACCACGTGGTTAGAGCCATTCGCTATCCCGTTCTGATCCTAGCCATTTTTGTGTCGGTAAAGTATCCCTGGCTCTTCGTTGCCCTGGTCGTTGTCTATTTCGGGTCCAAGGTATACTACTATTTCCGGTTCAACATCGACTACCCCACGTTTCACGTCAGCCAGGAGTAGTTTGTGGGAGGCAGGAGGCAGGGGCAGTTGGCAGGGGGTCCCGCCGGGGCGGGATCTCCGCTTCGCTCCGACAGGGGGTAGGAAGATGAGGAAGTTCGTTTGGCCTTTTATCGTCTAGCGCATTACGAATTGGCACCCATTTCAAAATGCAAATTGAAAAGTGAAAAATGCGAACGTGAAAAGACTTATTCCACCGCATAATTCTGCACCCTGAACTTTGCATTTCCCATTTTTCATTGTCCCGCCATGGCGGGACGACGAATTACGCATTACGGATTCCCCATTGACAGGGAACGAGTGTCAAGTATCCGGTATCCAGAAACCGATGACATATGGAACGCGGTGAGCTTTTAACGCACGTCGGTCTCGACGTCTTTGTGGCCTTCGATTTCGAGACCACAGGATTCGATGCTGCCCGGGATGGCATCATCGAATTCTCCGCCGTTCGTTTCCGCGGCGGCCTGGTTGAGGACAGCTTCAGCACGCTGGTAAATCCAGGGTTTTCTATTCCGCCCCACATTGTCTCTCTTACAGGCATCACCGACGCAATGGTCAGGGAGGCTCCCCCGGAGGAGGAGATTGCCGGAAAAGCTCTGAGTTTCCTGGGAAAGGACCCTCTTGTGGCCCACAACATCGACTTTGATCTTCGATTCCTGGGCCGTCTCCAATCGACCCATCTTGGTGATACGGTCTCTATTCCCAACGTGCTCTACGATACCCTTGTTCTCTCTCAAGCATACCTGTATTTTCACGCTAACCATCGACTGGCCACTGTGGGGGAATACCTCGGTCATCCGAGGACTGGCGAGCACCGGGCTCTGGCCGATGCCACCCTCTGCGGGCAGATACTTGTCAGCCTGGTGGAAGAGGCGGCCAGTTATCCTCTTTCCCTAACACAACGACTGGCGTCTCTCTTCGCAAGTACGTCCGTTCCCAATGGACAACTGTTTGAGAATCTGGTGCGCCTCATGGTGAGAATGAATCTCTCCGGCCGGGGACTTGTCCCTTCGCGGATTCAGAAACCTGTCCCCTCAAACGTTTTTGCCCACCACGGTTCCTCCGGGGAGGTTCCGGAGTCAGCGGAAGACGTTTTTGGAAACGGGGGACGGTTTTCCCGTCAGAAGGGGTTTGAAGTCAGGCCCGGTCAGATCCAGTACTCGGAATTTGTCTCCCGGATCCTCGAGAAGGGAGGGGTGGGTATTACGGAAGCGGAAACAGGTCTGGGGAAGTCGGTAGCCTATCTTCTTCCCGCTCTCCGGTGGGGAATAAGAGAGGAACAAGGTCCCACCGTAGTCAGTTGCTACACCCGTCACCTGCAGGACCAGCTGTTCAATCAGGAGCTACCGAAACTGGTCCAGGCCCTGGATATCTCTTTTGCCGCGACGGTGCTGAAGGGGAGACAGAACTACCTGTGCAGGACTCGCCTGGACTGGCTTACGGAAGATGCAGGGAAACTGCTTTCGCCTTATGAAGTCCAGTCTCTGGCACCGATCATTGTGTGGCTGCACTGGACACGAACCGGTGATTTTGAAGAGTGCCCCGGGTTCCTGAACCGGAAGGCTTCCAGGGTGAAGGCGCTGATCCAGAGTGACCCGGGATTCTGCTCCAGGCAGATGTGCGCGGGACACAAGGGTTGTTTCCTCGCACCCATCCGGGAAGCGAGCATGAGGGCCGATCTTATCGTTGGGAATCATTCCCTTCTCCTATCAGAACTGTCCAATCCCGGAATCCTGCCCCGGTTCTCCCGGGTCATCATCGATGAAGCTCACAACCTTGTCAAAGTCGCCTACGATCATTTCAGGGTGGTCCTTCACAGGGCGGGGATCCGGGACCGGCTGGCGTCGGCCGATCCGAAATCCAGGCGCTCATCCAGGCTGAAAACTCAGATGAATAAGGTGGGGGCGGCCCATCCCGCTGTGGCCCGTCGATTCAGCCGGGTTCAGTCCGGCGTGAGACATGTGCTCGATGCGAGCGACCGGTTCTTCCGGCACCTGGCGGTTGAAAGATCGGGGGACTACGATCCCGGGAGGAGCTATTCTCAGAGAAAGCGCTTCCGGGATTTTGAGAGTCATTTCAAAAACCTCGTCCCGGATCTCGATTCGTTGGTGGAATTCCTGGAGGACCTCACCCATCATCTTACGGCCCTCCACCGGAAACTAAAGGAGCTGCCTGAAGGGTCGGTTGACATAGCGAGCCGCGTCACCGTGGAACGTCTCGTGGAATCGGCGACGGAGATCCTGGAGGCCGTTCAAAGCGTTGCCTTAGAGGAAAAATCCGACTGGGTATACTGGGAGGAAGGCCTGTTTTCCAATCAAGAGCTGACGGTGTCGCTGAATGGCGTCCCTGTCCATATCGGACAGAAACTGGTTGAGGTCCTCTTCAGTCCCCTGGATGCAGTGGTGGCCACCTCGGCCACCCTGAGGGTCGGAGAGAGCTTTGAGTACATAAGGTCCCGTCTGGGGTTAACGGATTTCACCGAGAAATCCATTCACGCGGGCGCATTTCCAAGTCCCTTCCACTATGAGGACCAGTGCCGGTACTTCCAGTGGGCAGGAAAGATACCTCCCGAATCACCGGATTTCCCGAATCTTCTGGCCGATGTCATCCGCCAAATCCGGTCCGCGTGGGGAAAACGGACCCTGGTCCTCTTCACGTCCAGAGAAGCTCTGGACGGATGTCACAGGGTGCTTCAATCCCGGGGGGATGCGGGACAGATGCCCCTGTTCGTCCAGCACGCCGGGTCCTCAAGGGGATCCCTCCTCCAGGGATTCAAATCGTCACCGGGAAGCGTTCTCCTGGGAACGAGTTCGTTCTGGGAAGGGGTCGATCTGCCCAGGGAATCTCTGGAGGTACTTGTAGTGACCAAACTCCCGTTTGACGTTCCTGATGATCCTGTCATTCAGGCCTACAATGAGACCGTGGACAGGGAGGGTGGTAATTCCTTCCTCCAACATACGGTTCCCGAAGCGGCCATCCGTCTCCGACAGGGATTCGGCCGGTTAATCCGGAGTTCCCATGACGAAGGTATTTTTATCAATATGGATAACCGGGTAATGACCAGGCAGTACGGACATCATTTCCAACAGGCCATACCGGTGAAGCTGACCCCTTTCACTTCGCCAGACCAGCTGGAAGGGAGGAGGGACGAGTAGCAAGGATCGAGGGCTACGTGATGAACGCCCAGGCATCAGCTGGCGGACAAGAGGAAAAGATGAGGGAACGGGGCGAGAAGCGAATCTCTGAGTACCGGAAGCGCGAAGGGGAGCCGAAGCTCCCCTCCAGATTAAACAGCCGCTGAATCTGTCGTCGAGGCTATTTGAGAACCACCATTTTCTTCTGATCCTCGAAAGCGACGTCTCCCTCCAGGACTCTGACCGTCATCCTGTAGAAATAAACGCCTGATGGTAGAGCTTCGGCATTCACAAGAATGCGGTATTCTCCAGGCGCCAGGTATCGATTCATGACGGTGGCAAGTTCCTGACCGAGAATATTGAACAGGACCACCTGCACTCTCCCTTCGGTGCTCAGTTCCAGGGGTATGGTCGTGATCGGGTTGAAGGGATTGGGATAGTTCTGCCTGAGAGAATATCCCTCGGGTATACCTCCGTCCACCCATGGAACGATCGTCAGCACTTGGTCCACATCCCACCAGATTCCGCCGGGGCCGAAATAGTACAGAAGTGTGTCCGCCAAGGCAATATCCTCGGCTTCATCCCAGGCGGAGATGGATTGATCCGCCCCTGTACCGAAAATAGGACTTGCACCATTCTCAATCCCCCGGTGGCAACTGGCGGCGCAGGCGTTGGGCATGGCATACTCTAACGTTTTCTGGGGCGATATGGGTTCGAACGTATGGGAGTGAATATCGTAATAGATGGCAGACTTTATCGTTTTCGGATTATGACATTTTGAGCACCGACTCTCGCCCGTTCCATCTGGGTCGTACTCATGGTTTGTATGTTCGGAAACGACAGCCGCAATGGTGTCAGCGTACGTAACGGGATCGGCGACCATTTCTTTGGTCAGTGCCTCAAAATGACCGTGGGTGGCGTGACACGCAAGGCAGAGAGTGTTGTTATCATTCTCAGTCGCAATCACCAGTTCATTCCCCTCTGAGTCTTCCTCAACGATCTCTTCGCGTATGTGGTGTTTCACTTCATTGTGGACATCGTGGCACTCATAACATCTCACTTCGTGCCACATGAATGTAGGCTTTGAGCTTTCGTAGAAGTCAAAGTACTGCTGGTGATGTTTCTTGGAGTTCCTGATTTCGCCTTCGTGTGTGCCGTCCGGATAGTATCCCCCGCCGTCCGCATAGTAATCCCCCCACGCATCCCCGACTTCCCAGTCTTCCATGGAACCGGGTGTATCGAAATAGGGATAACTGAACGTGCCGTTGGGGACGCTGTGTCCGCGGGAGTGACAGAATCCGCACAGGTCGTTGGCTTGCTGAGTCGTTAGACTGTCCGGATTGATAATCGTGGCGCTCGCATCGGACCCGGGGTGATCACCCCCTGGACCGTGACACCGTTCGCAGCCGGTGTTGATCAGATCGAGTGTTCCATCTCCGTCGACGTCGTAGACACCGGGCCCGGTGTCTGAACTCCCGGCATCCGGGGCGTCGGCGACCCACTCATTGTCACTGTTCTGAGAGATCGATTCGGTGAACGTAAAGTGACACCCCACACATTTCTTCTCAAATGATCGACCGGCGTCCGCCACGTCTGCAGCCGTGGAACTCGTGCCAAAAAGTGGCAGGTTATCGGAATCGTACCAGTTTTCGGGGTGGTAAGCAACGTACTCATGCGTTTTCTCATCATACTGGACCGGCGATACGTAGTGTCCTGCCGTGAAAACGCCTCCGGTGACAGGGACTTTCACGACGTACCTCTGCTTGTACAGTCCACTACCTCCATAGGTCAACTTCACGGGCATGGTGAGGTCACCGATGGTGATGGTGTATTCATCGTCTGTCTCATTGTATCCCAACACAGGGGCATTGGCACCGTAGGCTGAAAACGCCTCCGTCGTGGACAGATCGAGTCCGTCTTTGAAGTCATCCGTTCCGTTCTGGTCTGCGTCAGCGACGACGCCGTACAGGTCCACCATGGAACTGTCTCCCGTGGGAACCGAAAACCCGTTCGCGTGCATGGAACCTCTCCATCCCGTCCGATCCACCGCTATACCTCCGTTGTGACAGACAAGACACCGTTCAGACCCAACATAGTCCTGACCGGAAACGACGGCCAGCCCGGCAAACAAAAGAAACATCGCAAGGACCGCGACATGTTTGTCCTGAATCATTTTGTTCATTCTGTTGTCCCTCCTGAAGAATACGTTACCGGGGCTACGCACCTGTCTCTCCTTTTATCTCCCGACAAGTACAGGATAAACATCTCTCCATATCCTAATATATATCTTCTGTCTGGGTCATGCAATAGAAATAACGTAGTGGGCACGGAACGGCATCCGCTCTTGACGTTGCCTTTCCATGAAAGTCGAGCGTAATCCCCGCTTCAGAGCCAGTTTTCATGGTTTCACCCTCCGGGTGATCAACGCTCATCAGCTATGAATCAACATTGTTCAACGAAATATAGTATGTTGTGCCTAGAATGAACAGTATTTTTCAGGCTTCGTATTGGGAACGCAGGAAAAAGGGGTGCAGAACCGGAGGAATGGAAAAGTTTAGGAGGATCCACCATCCACGAAAGGGGAATAGCGCTTGTCTGGCAGGAAAGGGGTATTCTAAATTCCACCTGACTCCATGATGAGAATTCAGGGTCAATCCTTCCGCACAGATGACTTCAAGAGTCCGTTGCTTGGACCGGCAAAGGTCCGGATTTCTGCCGGGGTCAGGAAGAAGGTGGAACGAAGTTACTCCGTCCTGACTGAAAAACTCCAGGAGGGAGAAACCGTGTACGGTGCGAATACCGGGTTCGGGGCCTTTAGTCAGGAGGTCATTCCCGAAGCAAACCGGAGGGAACTTCAGCTGAACCTGGTACGAAGCCACGCCACGGGGACGGGGAAGCCCTTTGACGCGGGCGTTACACGGATCATTCTTCTTCTGAAGCTCATCAATCTGTGCATGGGCTACAGCGGAGTCCGGTGGGAAGTCGTTCGTCAATTGAGGGACTTCTTGAATCACGATATTCTCCCTGTAATCCCCTCCCGGGGATCCGTGGGAGCGAGCGGCGATCTGGCCCCTTTATCCCATATGGCCCTGGCCCTGATTGGTGAAGGGGAAGTCCACTTTCGTGATCGGGTTCTTCCCAGCATGGTGGTGTTGCGTGAGGTAGGGTTGCAGCCCCTGGTTCTTGAACCCAAAGAAGGCCTGAGTCTTATCAACGGAACCCAGGTTTCCGCAGCCCTGGGAATCCTGGGAGTGATTCGGCCGACATTGTGGGCGCTATGTCCGTGGAAGCAGCCCTCTGTTCTCGGCGTGTTTTCGAACCGTCCTTGCATCGGTTGAAGAGACACAGGGGACAGGTTCAGGCAGCCACCAACGTGTGGAAGCTTCTGACCTCCAGCGATATCGTCGCATCCCATAAGGGATGTGGGACCGTTCAGGATCCCTACAGTTTCCGCTGTCTTCCTCACATCCACGGGGCCTGTCGGGAGCAGTTTTTTTCAGCCCGGAGGATCGTGGAAAATGAAGTAAACAGTGTGAGCGACAATCCCCTGGTTCTTTCTGATAAGGGAAGAATCGGCGTTTCCGGTCATTTCCATGGAGAGATGGTGGCCCAGGCCCTCGATTCCCTGGCCATTGCCGCCGCGGAGATTGGGGCCGTTTCGGAACGGCGTCTCGTCCGACTCCTGGAGGGAATCGAGGGAAAGATTCCCAGATTCCTGGTCCACAGAACCGGTGTGGAATCGGGGTTCATGATGGCTCAGGTGACAGCGGCTTCCCTGGTGTCGGAGAATAAGACCCAGGGGTTTCCCGCTTCTGTGGATTCCATACCCACTCAGAGCAATCAGGAGGATTTCGTTCCCATGGCCCCCTGGGCGGGACGAAAACTCCTTCGAATCCTGAACAATGTGGCCAGGATACTGGGGATTGAGCTCCTGGTGGCCGCTCAGATGCTGGATATGCATCGCCCCTTGCGTCCTGCCCCCGCCACCGCCAGGGTGAGGGCTCTCGTGAGGCGCCATATCAAGTTTTCCAGGCACGACAGGGTACTGTCGGGTGATATGGAGAGAGCCGCCCATTTGATCCTGACCGGCAAGGTGGTCACTGCGGTGGAATCGAAAACAGAATTGCAGTAGATCATGGTCCGTACCCGAGAGTTCAGAAGAGGTTTCACTTTTGATGATGTACTGCTGGTACCCCGGCACTCCGACGTTTTGCCCCGGGATGTGGACGTGTCTTCCCCCTTCGCCGGGGGTATTCGGCTCAACGTTCCCATCATCAGTGCCGCCATGGATACCGTCACGGAGAGTCAGATGGCCATAGCCATGGCCCGGGAGGGGGCCCTGGGAGTTCTCCACAAGAACATGTCCATCGAAAAACAGGCCAGGCAGGTAGTTCAGGTGAAGCGGGCAGAAAGCGGTGTCATACTGAAACCCATCACTCTATCTCCGGACAGAACGGTCCGGGACGCTATCAAGGTGATGAAAGAACACCACATATCCGGTCTGCCTGTGGTGGATGGGGAACGGAAACTTCAGGGGATCGTCACGGAGAGGGACATCCGGTTTCAAACGGATCTGGACCAGCCCGTATCCGGGTGTATGACCAAGGACAACCTGGTCACTGCCCCCCTGGGCACCACTCTATCGGAAGCCAAGGCCATTCTCCAGGAGCACCGCATCGAAAAGCTCCTGCTGGTGGAGTCCGACGGCCGCCTTGCGGGGATGGTGACTGTCCGGGATATCTTGATGAAGCAAAAGCATCCGAACGCATCCCTGGATGACAGAGGGCGATTGAGGGTCACGGCGGCTATCGGTGTCACCCCGGACGTTCTTGACAGGGCCGGCGCTCTGGTTCAGGAGGGTGTGGATGCTCTGATTCTGGATTCCGCTCACGGTTATTCCATGGGGGTTCTACGAACCCTGGAAAAGGTGAAAGCGAAGTTCTCGGACGTCCCCCTTGTGGCAGGAAACGTTGCGACGGCTGAAGGGACCCGGGCCCTGATTGAGCGAGGCGCGGACACTGTCAAGGTGGGAATGGGTGCCGGAGCCAGTTGCACTACCCGGGTGGTGGCGGGAATCGGCGTTCCCCAGCTCACTGCCCTCCTGGATTGTGCTGAAGAGGCCTCCAGGGCGGAGATTCCCATCATTGCCGATGGGGGTATCCGCTACTCGGGCGACATAGCCAAATCCATTGCCGCCGGTTCCAGTTGTGTCATGCTGGGGAGCCTCCTTGCGGGTTTGGACGAGAGTCCCGGCGAAATCATCATCCGTGAGGGGCGCCAGTACAAGTCTTACCGGGGCATGGGATCCATGGGTCCCATGAAAGAAAGGGGCGCCGATCGTTACTTCCAGGACGGGGAGGAGAATGTGAAGCTGGTGCCTGAAGGGGTAGAGGGATTGGTTCCCTACCAGGGAAACGTGAATCAGGTCCTGTACCAGCTTGTGGGGGGCCTGCGGGCCAGCATGGGGTACTGCGGAGCCCGGACCATTGAGGAAATGCAGTCAAAAACGGAATTCATCGTTATTTCCCCGGCTTCTTACAGGGAGGGTCATCCTCACGATGTAAGGATCGTCAGGGAAGCCCCCAACTACCATGTTCTGGACAGGCCCCAGCAGTAGACAGTTAGCGGTTGGCAGTAGGCCCTGGGCAGGAAATGAAGCTAAAACGGCGTGCCTTATCCCTGAACAGGGGTGGAAGGCGAAGACCGGAGGCAGGAAAAGATGGAGTATTGCAGGGTTGGAGAGAGTAACGGGTTTGCTTGGGATATTGAGCGTCTAACGTCGAGCGTCTAACGTTCAACTCGGGAATCAGGAGAGGGAATTCAGATGGCGGCTCAATGTCGACTTTTTTCTTGCCGCCAGGTTGCGGTGGATAATGCCCTTCGCGGCCAGACGATCCAGGAGGGACACGGCCTCGCGGTACATAGGCTCGGCCTGTTTCTTGTCCGATGAAGACACTACTTTCTTGACCAACGTCTTCATCTGCGAGGTATAGCTTCTGTTTCTTTGATATCGCTTTCGTTGCTGCCTGAGGCGCTTGCGAACGGATCTGGTCTTTCCAGCCATATGGTATTTTCCCTAGAATTGAGTGGTGAATTTATCACCCCTCGGTGCAGGATCAAAATTATTTTGAATTTATGGTTCCCCACAGTAGTTTCTCGACATGACGGATCTTGATCTTCTGTCAACAGTCCCGATTTTTTCCGACCTAACGGCCTCGGCTCTGGAAGAGGTTCTGTCCACCATGAGCAAAAGGACCTTCCGGAAGCAGAACATGATCTTGATGGAGGACGAATTCGGGGATACCTTTTTTATCATCACCAGGGGAAGCGTAAAGATAACGCGAGTCAGCGAAGACGGCCGGGAAGTCATTCTCGCCATTCTTGGCGAAGGGGAGTTCTTTGGAGAGATGTCGCTTCTCGATGGCGAAACCCGGTCGGCAAACGTTATCGCCCTGGAGGATTCTGAAGCACTTATCCTCAAACGCCACGACTTCCTGGCCATCCTGGAAAAATACCCCAAGATCGCCATCGCTCTTCTTACTGAACTCGCCACGCGCATTCGAAAGAGTAATGTTCAGATCGAGAGTCTATCCCTGAGTGACGCGGAACACCGTATAGGGATCACGCTTCTTCGTCTCGCTGAGGAACTGGGAACCATCCGCAAGGGGGTGGTTCATATCAACAATCTCCCCTATCAGCAAGATATCGCGAATATGGCTGGTACCTCTCGTGAAACCGTGTCCAGAATGATGAAGCTGCTGGAAGAAAAGGGGATGATAGAGCTTCGCGGTCATTCTCTTTCTATCCCGGACTACACTCAGTTCCGGCGCACGTTTGGCTAACACCGGCCGTTCACGGATTCCTTCCCCGGGCTCTTCCACTCACCCTAACCCGAACCAGAAATGAATCCAGAACTCCTGAGTCGCCTCAGGAAGAACGATATTCGAACGGTTTCCAGGCTAATCTCCCGGGCTGAGAACGGAGATTCGTCCCTTGACATGGATCTGGACAGCCTGTATCCCTACACTCAGGAGGGGGTCAGGATCGGGATGACGGGAGCGCCGGGGGTGGGAAAGAGTACCCTCATAGATACCCTTGTTTCGCACATGAGATCCGATGGGAAGGCGGTGGGTGTGATTTCCGTTGACCCTACCAGTCCATTCTCAGGGGGAGCCTTGCTCGGTGACAGGATAAGAATGACCCGGCATGCGGCTGACCCGAACGTTTTCATTCGAAGTATGGGCAGCCGGGGTCACCCCGGAGGACTTGCCAGGACCACTCATCTGGTGGCGGATATTCTGGCCTGCACGGGAAAAGACTACGTTCTCGTTGAAACCATCGGGGTGGGTCAGGCAGAAACGGACATTGTGCAATACGTAGATCTGACCATCGTGGTTCTGGTCCCCGAGTCGGGAGATGAGATTCAGATCATGAAGGCAGGACCGGTAGAGGTGGCGGATTTGTTCGTGATCAATAAGGCCGACAGGGAAGGCGCGGACCGGATCGGAAGCATGCTGGAGGAGCATATCTCGGAATCTCTCCAGAAGCGGGAAATCGTTCCGGAGGTTCTCAGAACCACGGCCACCAAAGGGGAAGGGGTGGAAAGGTTGTACGAAAAGTGCCTCCAGCTTGTGGAAGCAATGAAAGCTTCCGGCACCTTTGCCCGGAGGAGGAAGATCCAGTACCTCGCCCGGGTGCGGAATGCGGTCAGAGAAGAATTGTCCCGTCAGTTCTGGAACGACGCTCGAGAAGAGGCAGTGAGGGGAAGGGTCAAACAATTCATGGAGGAAAAGGTCTCTCCGTACGAAGCCGCCCGGAGGATCATGGAGGATTTATCCTCTGATTAGTGGACATGAAAGGCACGGCTGAAATGACTTTTCTGGACCATCTGGAGGAGTTGAGGTGGAGAATCGTCAAAGCCCTGGCGGGTGTCATCGTGGGTGCTATCGTGGTGTTTATCTTCATGGATCCGGTGTTCGCCATTCTCCTTCGTCCGGCAACAGAATTGGACGTTCCTCCCGACTTGCAGGTATTGAAGGTTCAAGGCATGTTCCTCCTGAAATGGGGCATTGCTCTCGTTGGCGGGCTGGTTCTGGCCCTCCCCGTGGTCACCTATCAGATCTGGAGGTTTGTGGCTCCGGGTCTTCTGGAGAATGAGCGAAGATATGCGCTGCCGGTTATCGTTTTCAGCTTCCTGGCATTCAGTGCCGGGATACTTTTCGCTTACTACGTCATCATCCCCTTTTCCCTGGAATTCTTCACGTCCATGGGATACGTGGACGTGAGGAACAACTTCTCAATAAACTACTACTTCAGCTATGTTCTGTGGGTCCTGGTGGCGGCGGGGCTGGTCTTCGAGCTGCCGGTATTGGTGGTGATCCTTTCGTCCATAGGGCTTGTCACTCCGGCTTTTATGCGGCACTACCGGCGGCATGCATGGGTGGCTATCGTGGTCCTGTCAGCTCTGATCACCCCTCCTGACCCTATGAGCCTGTTGATGATGGCTCTGCCCCTGGTGGTGCTGTACGAAACAAGTATTTTTCTTTCCCACCTTTTCGCGCCCAAGATTTGACTGCCGTTGATGGAGGATGGGAGCTAAATTTGAATCTATGAGGAAATCGAGCGAACTCAAGAGGATTATCGAGCCCATCGTCGAAGACATGCGGCTGTTTCAGAGGGAGTTCGAAGATGCTCTGCGGAGCGAAGTCAGACTCATCAACATCATTTCAAAATACCTCATCCGTCACAAGGGCAAAGGCATCAGACCCATCGTCACTATGCTGTCCGCCAGGATGGCCGGACATCCCACTCTCAACAGTTACAAAGCCGCGGCCATGGTGGAGCTTCTGCACATCGCCACCCTGATGCACGACGACGTGGTGGACAACGCGGAGAAAAGGCGAGGGTTTCCCACCGTCAACCGTATCTGGAAAAACAAGACTTCCATCATTATGGGGGACTTTCTTCTGAGTAAGGTCCTGACCAATGTCATCCGCCTCAGAGATTTTGAAGCCCTGGATCTCATTTCCAAAACAGCGGAGAAACTGAGTTCGGGAGAAATGCTTCAGATCGAAAGAAGCTTCAGGAAAACCATGACGGAAGAGGTCTACTACCGGATGATCAGGGACAAAACGGCTTCCCTCATCTCGACCTGCTGTGAACTGGGGGTCATGACGACTTCCAAAGATGAATCCCAGAAGGAGGCCCTGGGGTCCTACGGGGAAAACCTGGGAATGGCGTTTCAGATCAGGGACGACCTGTTTGACATACTGGGCTCGGAGCATACCACCGGGAAGGATACCCACTCCGATGTGGCAAAGAATATGATTACCTTGCCGATCATCCATACGCTCTCATCGCCCCTGAGTCCCGCTGAGAGAAAACACATCGAACGTACCCTTTCCAACGGTGCCACCCGGAAAGAGATGAAAAGGCTCAAGGAAATCGTAACGGAGCATGGCGGCTTTGATTATGCCAGGCAGAAGATCAGCGAATACTCCGATCAGGCCGTTGAGAGACTCGCCCTGTTCCCGGATAGTCCCTACAAGCGGTCGTTGATTGACCTGGCGGTCTACAATTCTCAACGGACCTCGTAGGGTCCGTTGTCCATAGGTTTTCTGACTCAAGAGAACGCCGTGGGAACTTGGGACAGGCTTTTGGTGATGAGATTCAGTTCCATAGGGGACATCATTCTGACCACCCCTGTTCTCGAAAGTCTCAAGTGGGCCCACCCCGACTCTGAGATTCACTTCCTGACGCTGGAGCCCTTCTCCGAGATTTTGGTCGGGAATCCCCATGTCTCCCGTATCCTTCGTATCTCACGGGATACCAACGCAGTCGGACTCCGCCGGCTGGCCCACACCCTGAAGGAAAGCGGCTATTCGGCCTACGTGGACTGTCACAATTCCCTTCGTTCCCGGGTTCTTCGCGGGTACTTGAGAAGTCACACGTGGTTCGTGTACCGGAAGCCGAGGCTGGATCGGTTCCTGTTGTTCAACTTGCACATCAACCGCTTTCCCCGGGGCTACGATGCTCCGTCGGAATACGCGAAGCTCTTTGACCATGAAATCGCAGATCGGCCTCCGGGCAGACCGAGGCTGTACATCAGCTCCGCCGAAAAACGGAAAAGCCGGCGGTTTCTTGAGGACCGGGGCGTCGCCGGAGAATTCATCGCCCTGATTCCCGGTGCGTCGTGGAGGACCAAGGAGTGGCTCCCATCCAGGTACATCGAGCTGGCAAACGGTCTGGTCAAAGATGAGGGGATTCCTGTGGTGATCCTGGGGGGCCCGGGAGATCCCATCTGTGATGAGATTTCCCGGTCTGTCCCTGATGCGGTGAACCTCAAGGGGAAAACGGGTCTCCGGGAATCCCTGGCCATTCTGGCCTGCGCCCGGGCTGCTATCGGAAGTGACACGGGGCTCACCCACGGGGCGGAGGCGGTAGACACCCCCGTGGTTATGCTTCTGGGTCCCACCTCCAGGGAAACTGGAGCCTGGGTCCGTCACCCCCGTTCCATGGCTATCACCACCCAGCCGTGGTGTCAACCCTGTTCAAAGAACGGAAGTCGACCCTGCTACAGAAAAGAACGGATTTGTATGCGTGACATAGACCCCCGACGGGTTTTCTCCTCCCTGAAAAAGGTGATGGCCCAGGCGTGAGATGAAACTCTTCTGGCAGATCCTGTACAATCTGGGTTTTCTACCGGTTCTGTATCTGGGAAGTGTGGTCCTGTCCCTCTTCAACAAGAAGGTGCGGAAGGGGCTGAAAGGAAGGCGGGACTCCATTTCTGTTCTCAAGAAGTTCTTTCGACACAAGGAGCCGGACCGTTTGGTGTACTGGTTTCATGTGGCCTCTCATGGAGAGTACGAGCAGGTGAGGCCAGTGCTGGGAGGATTGAAGGAAGTGGAACCTGAAGCCGTCACCGTGGTGAGTTTCTTTTCACCTTCGGGATACGAACATGCCCAGGACCCGAACATTGACTGCAAAGTCTATCTGCCCACCGATTTCTACTGGAACTGCTGGCGCTCCCTCAGGACGGTTCGACCCCATAAGTTGATCTTTGCAGAGTACGACCTGTGGCCCAACTTTGTCTGGTGTGCCAAACGCCTGGGAATCAGGACCACCCTGTTTTCCGCCAGGATTCACAAAGGCAGTTCGAAAGTGTGGCCCGTCCTGAAGAGTCTGTACAGACAGGTCTACAAGCACCTGGATTCCGTCTACACCGTCTCTGAAAAGGATTACATCTCCGTACGGAGGCTCCTGGGGCGTAAGAACAGAAGCGTAGTGAGGGTTTTAGGGAATCCCCGGTACGACCGTGTTCGCGAACTGGCTGAGAAATCCTTTACGGATCAAAACGCCTCGGTGATGGAAAGGGAGAGACGGCTTATCGCTGGCAGTGTGTGGCCTGAAGATGAAGAGGTAATCCTTCCGTCCATTCTTGAAATCATGTCAACCATGGACGAACTCCTCCTGTTCTGGGTTCCCCATGAACCTACATCAAAGTTTTTGTCTCGAACCTTGAGATCGTTTGAATCCTCCGGCTTGCCTGCAAAACTGTTCTCCCAATGCAGGGATGGTGACATCCAGCACTACCGTGTTATCGTTGTGGACAGGGTCGGTATCCTGGCAGGACTGTACTGGCAGGGACAGATTGCCTATGTCGGTGGTGGGTTCTCCTCGGGGATTCACAATGTCATGGAACCTGCCATCGCCCGTCTCCCCATCCTGTTCGGTCCCCGCTTCCACAATTCGGACGCCGCCGAGGAACTTATCGAACTTGGAGGGGGATTCTGTGTAACCTCTCACCACGAGTTCCAGTCAACCGTAGAACGGCTTCTCAAAGACCAGGATTTTTACCTGAAATCAAGTCTGGCAGCGACGGAGGTGATTCACCGGAACATCGGTTCGGCAGTCCGGGTGGTGAGAGGCATACTGCGTGACTGATTTCTCCTTCCGCATAGAGTTTCCCCAAACAGGTCAGTCCCCGGCACCCATCGTGTTCAGACCGGGTGTCCAGGTGATCTACGGCGAAAGCGGAGTGGGCAAGTCTGAACTGTGCAGGCAACTGGTGTTGACCCACCCCTCATCACAATCCGGGAACCTTGTGGTACAAGACAGGACCCCTATTGCCCGCCCCATGCTGGTAACCCAGGACCCCGATGACCAGATCGTGGCACCATCACTGTTCCGGGAATTGGCCTTCAATCTCGAGAACCTGGGCTGGAGTTCCCTGGAGATCGAACAGAGGATGGCCGAGATCATTGGACTGGCCGAGCTTACCTGGAACCTTGACAGGCATCCCTTTTCCCTTTCCGGGGGAGAATGCCAGATGCTAAACCTGGCCACGGCCCTTTCGGTTCGGCCGGACCTCCTGGCCATCGATGACGGACTGGCCTTTCTGAGCGAGTCCAACAAGCAGAGATGTGCAGCCATCCTCCAGGCCTACAGTGAGGAAACGGAGGCAGTGATCGTGTGGATGACGTCGGATCACGAGGACCTGCGCTATGGTAAAGAGAGGTGGGAACTCCGTGCCGGTTCTTTGAGCCGGGGGATGCCCTCAATGAATCCATCCTCCTTCAATGGACGGTTCCCTTCCGGAAGGGCCACCCTGAAAATCGGCCGGTTGACCTTCGGATATGAAGAGAGGGGGAATCGCCTCTTCAGGAATCAGAATCTATGGGTGGGACCGTTCAGATCGCTGGCTATTCTCGGCGACAACGGAAGCGGCAAGACAACTCTGGGGCGCCTCCTTTCCGGTATCGTCAGTCCCGAAGAGGGAACCATTGATGTGGAGTTGGGCGGTCGGCGGGAATTACGGGTTGGGTTCCTTCCTCAATTCCCAGAGCGTCTCTTCGGGGGCCGGACACTTTTGGAACTGGAAGAGGAACTCAGGGCGAACGGACTTTTTTCGAACCCGGACGCGGACACCATGGGGAAAGTCCTGGGTGAATTCGGGATCTCTCACAGCGGCGTGGGAGGAAGGCCAATTCATTCCCTGGATGTGCCCGTGAGGCGTGTAGCCCTTACCCTCATGATCTGCCTGGCGCGGTATGACCTGGTGATTCTGGATGAGCCCATGTTTGGCCTGGGAATCATTCAACGTGAGAAACTGCTCAAACATCTTCGGAAGTTCCTGTCGAAGAAGCATTTGATTTTCATCACTCATTCCCCGTCTGCTGCCGAAGACCTGTGCGACTCGGCGGTGACCATTGAGGGAGGGGTCATAAAGGAACTACCCCTGCGGGAAGAGAAGTGAATCTCCCTGGTCCTGCGTCAACATCATGAGGTCGGAACGGTGTCATTCTGATCCGGATCGGAATGACAACCCATCCTATTCACCACGACTGAGCACTAGGTCATGAGCTCAACCGGATTCTCTGCGTTGTTCGAGGCTCTGATCCAGACTCGAAGGACTCTGTCGAAAAAACTGAAGATTGTCTCGTCCGGCGCCCTTTCCCGGGAGAATCTGGAGGAAATGAGAGCTCTGATGCTGAGTTCCGACATGGGGACGGACGCTACGGAAAAAATCCTGAATTGGCTTAAGAATCGGGGAGAAAAACAGGTTCGCTCGGAGGCTCTCCAGGCCTATTTGAGTTCCCTTTTAACCCTGAAGAACGAAGGAATCGGCCAGGAATCAGGGGAGAGGCAAACTCTTATTTTGGTGGTAGGGGTCAACGGTACGGGGAAAACCACCACCGCCGCAAAGCTCGCTTTCGCCTTGAAGCAAAAAGGAGGTTCCATTCTTCTCATAGGAGCAGACACCTACCGGGCCGCAGGAGCCGCACAGCTTCAGGGCTGGTCGAATGCCGCCGGCGTCAAACTGGTGTCCAACGAAACCTCCCGGGATCCTTCCGCCGTCCTCTTCGACGGGCTTCAGGCAGCCCAGGCGGGGGGATATGACACCGCTATCGCCGATACGGCCGGCCGGTTGCACACCTCCCGGAATCTGATGAATGAGGTGAAAAAAATGCACCGGGTTGCCACGGAAAGATTCCGCGGCTTCAGGGTTCTCACCTACCTCACTCTCGACGCCAACCTGGGACAGAACTCTTTGGTTCAGGCAAGGGAGTTCCATCGGACGGTCCCATTGAGCGGTATTGTCCTGACCAAAATGGACGGCACGGCCAGGGGAGGCATCGTATTCCCCGTTGTGGGAGAGCTTGGCATACCGGTGAAGTATCTGGGAGTGGGGGAAACCCTGGAGGATCTGGTGGAATTCGATCCTGAGGCCTATGTCTCCTCACTGCTTGGAACGGGTTGACTGACGTGGCTCCCAACCGCTAACGCGCCATCCCGAAGGATCTGGACAATGAAAGATGGAAAATGCAAAGTGCAAAGTGAAAGATTATCGGGGAGAAGCGTCTTCTTACTTTTTTCACTTATCGTTTTTCAATTTGCGTTTTGAGATGAGCCGGCAAAGGCCGGTGTCTAATCCCATACCAGCAACATCTCAAGATCCATAACGTTGGTTCCCGTGGGACCTGTGATGAGAAGATCCCCCAATTGTTTGAAAAAGCTATAGGAGTCGTTTCGCTTCAGAAAGTCCTCGGGGTTCAGTCCCGCTTCTCTCGCCCGGAGACGCGTGGTCTCATCCGAAAAGGCTCCCGCAGCATCGGTAGGACCGTCTGTCCCGTCTGTGCCAGCGGAAACAAAGGTAAACTTTCCTTCCAGTTGGGTGGCCACCCGTAGGGCGAGCTCCGTATTCCGCCCTCCTTTGCCGCTGCCTGTGACCGTCACCGTGGGTTCCCCTCCCGAGACCAGGAGGCACGGTTTGGGAAGGGGGGAGGCCACCTCCTTTTTCGCCCTGGCCCACTGGGAGGCTACATCCTTCACATCCCCGGTTACGAACCGGTCGCCGGAAACGGCCTTCAGACCCAGCTCCTGGGCCCGGTCCCTGGCGGTTCCAACGGCGTCGGCGTTCCTGGCCACGATGCGGTAGAGGACGCGGGAAAACAGCGGGTCATCGGGCTTGGGAGTTTCGGCTCTCTCTTGAGAAAGGTGATCGATGATGGAGGCAGGTATGCGATCGGTCAGATCGTGTTTCTCAAGTATACGCCAGCAATCTTCCAGGGTGGACGGATCCCCTACGGTAGGCCCCGACCCGATGGATTCCGGGGCGTCTCCGGGAAC
>JBHIAI010000192.1:0-1808 GCA_046861655.1 Fidelibacterota bacterium
GTTCCTGACCGGCATGGGGACGACCATGGCCGCATTCTTTCAGACCACCACCATGATCATCTCCATTCCATCGGTCATCATCCTTTCGGCCCTGTTTATCTCCCTCTGGGGTGGGTCCATCAGATTCAATACTCCCATGCTTTTCGCCCTGGGATTCCTCCCCATGTTCGGGATTGGGGGACTCACCGGCCTTCCCCTGGGGCTGGCTTCATCGGACATACACCTTCACGATACCTACTACGTCATCGGACATTTTCACTACGTTGTGGCACCGGGTACCCTCTTTGCCCTTTTTGCCGGTATCTACTACTGGTTCCCTAAAGTGACGGGCAGGCGAATGAATGAAGCCCTGGGGAAGATTCACTTTTTCGGGTCCATCATCTTCATGAATGGCATTTTCCTCCCCATGTTCATCCAGGGTCTCGCCGGAGTGTCCAGGCGGCTGTACGACGGGGGACAGGCCTACCTTCACGCCCAGCCCGTCCTGCAGTGGAACCAGGTGATGACCGTTTCCGCCCTCGGGCTGGCCCTCTTCCAGATCCCCTTTCTCATCAACTTTTTCCTCAGCATCCGGAAAGGAAAGCAGGTTTCGTCCAATCCCTGGGACGCCACCACCCTGGAGTGGTCCGCCGCACCCAGCCCTCCGGTACCCCACGGGAATTTTCCTGAACTGCCCGAAGTGCACAGGCCGCCGTACGAGTACAGTGTCCCGGTCAACGGGGAAGTGAGGTCCTTCCTGCCCCAGAACGAAAAGATCCAGGCTCGCCGAAAAAGGAAGAAACCCGGGATATGATGGAGCTCTTGAGAAAACTGGGACTTCCCGAGGCCATTTCCGTTCGGGCGGCCGGCGTGGACAGCGTCATCTCCTGGGTTCACATTCTCATGGCTATCCTGCTGGTGGGATGGGGAGCGTTCTTCATCACCGCCGTGATCCGCTTTCGCCGCAGCCGGAATCCCCAGGCCGATTATGCTGGAGTAAAAAGCCACTTTTCCACATACGCCGAAGCCGCTGTGGCCCTGTTTGAAATCGTGCTTTTGGTGGCCTTTTCCTTTCCCGTGTGGGCCAGCCGGGTGGAAGAAATTCCCGATCCCGACTACGCGGAAGTCGTTCGGATCGTGGCCCAGCAGTTCAAATGGAATATCCACTACCCGGGTCCCGATGGGGTCTTTGGGACAACCTCACCGGACCTGATTGATGATCAGGCCCTGAACTTCATCGGTCTGGACCGTACCGATCCCGCTGCCCAGGACGACATCGTACCCATCCAGGGTCACCTTCATCTGCCTGTGGGTCAGCCCGCCCTCTTATATCTCACCACAAGGGATGTCATCCACAGCTTCTTTATCCCGGTCATGCGAGTCAAACAGGACGCCGTCCCCGGGATGCGGATTCCGGTCTGGTTTACCCCCACCAAACCTGGGTCCTGGGAGATCGCCTGTGCCCAGCTGTGCGGCAACAGCCACTACGAAATGAAAGGGTACATTCATATCCATTCACAAAAGGGATATGAGGCATACATGGACGCTCTTTCCCTGGTGTATGAGATCGACGACTACGATCTCACCTATGAGACGGAAAAAACCCTGAAAGAGGCGGTGAATGCCCTGAGAGACGGCGATCCTGCCAGGGCGGAACAGCTGGCCGTAGCGGCAAAGTCGCAGGCCCAGGAGGCCCTGGCCCAAAAGGAAACGTACGAAGAGGAATGGGATGAGTGGAAAGACTGGTAGATTGGAGTGTAGGGTTCGAACAGGATCGAATTTAGAGACCAAAAAGATGAGACGATTTCAAGACGCGACGACGAAGGAGT
>JBHIAI010000092.1:0-7288 GCA_046861655.1 Fidelibacterota bacterium
TAGGAGATACGGTGGCCGTATACGAAGAGTATCCCGGTTCCGTAACCGTGATAACCGTGGAATATGATGGGCTTTTGGAAGTGTTTGGAGAAACCCGCAGAGTGTGGGAATTCCGGGCCCAGCGACAAAACACAACCGCATACACCTTAACGCAAGTAGCCGACAGTGTGGGTGTAACATGGAGGACCGGGGAAGTTAGTCCCTATTACGAATCCCTCGTCGGGGCAATAATTAACGGGACAGTATATGGCACTCTTTCCACAAGGAAAGATTATGGCCTCTCCTATCCCCAAGAATTCAAACTATTTCAAAACTATCCGAACCCTTTCAACCCGACCACGACCGTTGAGATATCTATCCCTGGGAGCGGACTCGTGACCTTGACCGTTTATGATCTGTTGGGAAGGGAGATCGAAGCAATTCTCACACAACACATGGTCGCTGGTCACCACACAGTCCAATGGAACGCTCAGGATTTCCCCTCCGGTATCTATTTCGTCAGGATGCAAGCAGCCCATTTCACTCAGACAAAAAAGGTGACGGTGTTGAGGTGACCTGCAGAGCAGAAGTTGGGACAGTGTTGAGGTTAGGCGAAAAGTGGTCCAAAGAATGAGGGTAGCGACATTCTGTATCCGTCAAATCCATACCCGATTCTGCGGAAATTTGACTAAATTAGAACCCACGTGATCAGACTGTAGGTGCTCGAACGGTCATGAGATTTCGGGGTGTAGCGCAGCCAGGTCAGCGCACCTGCTTTGGGAGCAGGGGGTCGCGAGTTCGAATCTCGCCACCCCGACCACCAACACTCTGGGCCTGACACCGGTGAGAACCCGTCGCTCTTGACGGGTTTTCTGTTTCAGGATGTGTGACTAACCCCTTTTTCAGCGGTATGAAGGCCGTAAACCCCCGGGTGAGAAATGCCCCGCCCGGGAAGGACCGGGAACAAATTTGCCTTGACTTTACTGAGGGGATGGCGCAAACTATCGGGAAACCTTGCGTGCCGGGGGTTGAAGGAACCAAATCAGATCGATCCCAATCCTCCGGACCACTGTATAATTAGACGAGGGAACAGGCATATGAAGACCAACACCATCTTCAGATTAGCGGTCGGTCTCCTGGTTTCCATCCAGGTCGCCAGGGCAGACCGGCAGGTGACGGGGCAAGTAACCGTGGAAGAGACAGGCGAGCCTCTCGTGGGAGCCCAGGTCCTTGTGAAAGGCCAGCTGGTGGGAACCACCACCGACATGGTCGGCACCTACCGCCTGGTGATACCCGATGAGGAGATCACTCTCTCCTTTACTTTCATTGGGTATAAATCGGAAGACGTCGCGGTGGCCCCGGGAGTGGAGGTTGTGGATGTGAGTATGGAGGTGGATGTCCTGAAATACTCGGAAGTTGTGGTTACCGGTCTGGCATCTTCCGTGAAGCGGAAAAACCTGGCCAACGCCGTTGCCACCGTATCGGGTGACGAATTGATTCCCGCGCCCGCTCAGACCCTGGACGGCGCCCTGAGCGGAAAGTTCGCTGGAATCAACGTCCGGCAGAACACGGGTGCCCCCGGCGGGGGGATGAACGTGAATCTCCGGGGCGTTTCCACCATTCAGGGGAATACCCAGCCCATCTACGTGATAGACGGGGTGATCATCAACAATTTCGCCAACCAATCGGGAATCGATGTGGTAACCAAAGCCACGGGAGCCGGGAGCGCCCGTCCCCAGGGACAGCCCACCAACCGCATCTCCGACATCAATCCCAACGATATTGAGAACATCGAGGTCCTAAAAGGTGCCAGCGCCGCCGCCCTGTACGGGTCCAAGGCCTCCAACGGCGTGATCATCATCAACACCAAGAGAGGGATGGGGGGAAAAACCCGCTTCAGCTTTTCCCAGAAGGTAGGACAAAGATCTCTTCTGAAAAAGATGGGTCACCGGGTTTTCTCTTACGAGGAAGCAGCAGATCAATATGGAGGGGACCTTAGTTCTTTGGGGCTAAGCAGTGAGGGCCTATCGGCGTTCAAGAGTTTCAAATCGGAGGTGGGAGCCGACAGCGTCTCCAAGATGACGGGTGCCGAATTGGATGCTTTGTTCGGCAGCTTTTGGTTGAACCGCAATATTGACTATGAGGAGGAATTGTACTCCAGCGGCACCGGGGACCTCGTGGAAACAGTGGTGAGCGCCGTCGGAGGAACGGAACGTACCCAATTCTACATTTCCGGACAGCACATGGATGAAGCGGGTACCATCGTGAATACGGGGTTTGAAAGGTGGTCGGGTAGGCTGAACATTAATCACAGGTTCAGTGATAGAGCCAGGGTGAAACTTTCCACAAACCTGCTGAGAACCGACGCCAACCGTGGCGTGACAGGTAACGACAATACCAACATCACCTACGGGTTTTCCATTGGGTTTACTCCCAGCTTTATCGATATCCGGGCCAAGGACGGCGAGTATCCAGATCATCCCAACAATCCGTCCAACCCCCTGCATACCGCCCGTGTCTTCACGAACAGGGAGCTGACCAACCGGGCCATCGGTTCCCTGGAATTCAATTACACTCTGTTCAAGAGACAGACCATGAGCCTGGCCTGGATAACCTCCGGGGGCGCCGATTTCTACGCCCAGGAGAATAAGGTCTTCTCTCCGCCTGAACTGCAGTATGAAAAAACGTCATCCACACCGGGCCAGTCCGTCAACACCACGGCCAACAACCTGAACACGAACCTCTACACAAACCTGATTCACCGGTTGATCCTGCCGGGCAACATCAACCTGACCACCACAGCGGGACTGCAGTACGAAACCCAGGACTGGGACCAGGTTTTTGTTCATGCCAAGGGGATGGTGGTGGGTCAGACCAACGTGGATCAGGCAAGCTCTGCCGATGTGTACCAAACTCGCAGGATGCAGCAGGATCGCGGGTTCTTTGTTCAGGAAGAGATCAACATCAGGGACCAGATCAACGTGGCCTTCGGGATGCGCGGGGACAGGAGCAGCACCCTGGGGGACACGGAGAAGTGGTTCACCTATCCCAAGTTCTCCGTATCCTACCAGGCCGGAGCCCTGGGGGGCTTTTTCGATAACTTCAAGCCGCGGTTGGCCTGGGGACAGACAGGAAATCTTCCCAGTGCAACGGCAAAGTTCACGTCCCTGATTCCCACGAATATTGGTGGGATATCGGGTCTGTCTCCCTCGGGTATTCTGGGGAACCCGGATATCGAACCGGAGAGAACGACCGAGCTTGAATACGGGGTCGATTTCTCGTTCCTGAAAGGACTGGGGTCGGTGGAATTCACCCTGTACCAACAGACCATTGAGGATCTGATCCTGGAGGTGGACCAGGCCTCGTCTTCGGGGGCGGCAAGCCAGTGGATGAACGCTGCCGAGATGAAGACCAGCGGCACGGAACTCTCCTTGCTTCTGAACCCCATACGAACACCGGCCCTGGATTGGGTGTCCCGGGTGAACTTCTACAAGACTTCCTCGGAAATCACCAAGTTGATCGTGGACCCCTTCAACATGGGGGGCTTCGCCACGTTTCTCGGGACCTACAGGATCGAAGAGGGTTGGTCACCCACGGCCATAGTGGGTTCTGAAATGCAGTACACGTACGAAAACGGAAAACTTGTTCCTGTCTACAAGGTATATAAGGGCCTGGGTGATCCCGATGCACTCGACGCGGCAGATTCTGTCCACCAACATGTGAAGCTGGGGGACGAAACGCCCGATTTTCAGATGTCGTTCAACAACAGCATCAGGATTGGTGATTTCAGCCTTCAATTCCTCGTGGACTGGAAGAAGGGGGGTCATGTCATCAATCTGGCCAAACTGATCTATGACCTGGGAGCGACCACTGCCGACTACGAGGACGATGTGAAATTCACCTTCCGCCCCTCTGAAGGGTTCGATACATCCGACGGCAAGGATTCCACCAGCACCATGCAGGGCGGCCCGGGCCGTCTGACAGTGTTGAGTCTTATGACACGACCATACGTTGAGGACGGGTCTTACGTGAAACTGAGGGAGGTGAGCCTGTTCTACCATTTTGATCGCAGAATGATAGAGTCGCTGTTCAGAGGCTCCATATCGAGCCTCCGATTAGGCATCACCGGTCGCAACCTGGCGTGGTGGACAAACTACACCGGGTTGGATCCGGAGGTTAGCCAGTTCGGCAATATTGCCATCGGTGGATCGGTGGACACCAATCCGTTCCCGTCCTCCAGGTCCGTTTACTTCACCATTTCACTGGGCATATAAGGGGAGGTAAGTCGATGATGGAGACAATGAAGCCCTTCAGGAAGATCATCCCCATAGTGGCCGCCATCGTATGGATGGGGTGTGACACCCTGGACTTTCCGGACCCGAATTCACCGGTGGTGGAGTCGGCAACCGTTCAATCCCTGATCACCGGCGCCGAAGCCGGCATGCGGGTTGACCTGGATATCTACCTTCGGGACATATGCGTGGTGGGCAGGGAAGTCTATTACCTGGAACCAGCGGACCCCCGGTATACGGGTGAACTGCTCCGGGGACCTCTGGATCCCGGCGGATTCCTTACTGTGAGACCGTGGAACGCGCACTACAGGGTGATAAAGACCTGTAACCTTCTGCTGGAAAGGGACGATATTGACAGCGGAGTGGAGGGATTTGCCAAGACCATTCTCGCGTACAATCTGCTGTTGATCATCAACATGCAGGACGAAAACGGTGCCAGGATCAACTACGATGGTGATATTACTCAACCTATCGCCAGCAAAGACGAAGTGTTTGCCGAAATCAAGTCGCTTCTGGATGAAGGGTACGCCGACCTTCAGGCTGCGGGATCCGCATTCTCCTTTGAGTTGAGTGCCGGGTTCGACGGGTTTGACACTCCGGGCACATTCGCTCAATTCAACCGGGCCGTGGCCGCCAGAGTAGCCGTGTACGACGACCGGTGGCAGGACGCCCTGGATGCTCTTGAGGTTTCATTCCTGGATGAAACCGGAGACCTGGACGATGGTGTGTATCACGTGTACAGCTCCGCCCTCAATGACCAGGAGAGCGAAATGTACGAAGACCCCAACGCCACCTTCGTGAAACTCTTGGGGCATCCGACCTTTGAAACAGAGGCTGAAGACGGCGACCTGCGGTTTTCCACCAAGGTGACCGTCCGGGATACCGCCCTTCCGGTTCTTTCCTACGATGACCTAACCAGCAACCTGGCCCCCACCATGTGGACCAGCGGGTTCGATCCCATCTCTATCATCCGGAATGAGGAGCTCATTCTTCTCCGGTCGGAGGCCAACATTGGTCTGATGGATTACTCTGCGGCGGAAAGTGATCTGAACATCATCCGGGAAGCGGCTGGATTGGATCCCTACACGGATACTGGCGCCGCCAACGCACTGGACCGCCTCCTCTATGAAAAGCGGTATTCACTGTTTCTGGAGGGGCACCGCTTGATCGATATGCGGCACTACGGCAGGACGGATGAGCTGCCCCTGGATAGAGACGGAGACGCCATCGTTACCTTTCCCATACCGGAAACGGAGACACCAGGCTAGAAAAACTCTCGAACGGCAAAAACGAGAAGCCTCCGGGTGCGAGATTTCCCCTCCCGAAGGCTTCCTTGCTTCAGGCCGGGCAGACCCGTCTGTACATCGTCAGAAGAAGCGGGACCGTTCGACACCCCGGTTCCAGGAAACTCTGCCTTCCTCGTCTGAAGGGATGGCGCCTGACCCATCCCCAGGACGCCAAGATCTCTTCCGAGTGACTAAAGGATCCATCGGCCAGGGTCAAGCCGTTTTGTAACCAACGCAGGAAGTAGTCTTAAACGTTCGCCGGCGCTCTTCACAGACGGGTTGGGCAGCCTGACACAGACAGGTGACGGCGAATTCCTGTGATTGCTGTCACAAAAGAGGACGACGCGTGACGAGTATCACTGCAAAGGCTGAAGGATCAGGATAAGTTTGAACCAGAGATTGAGGGAATGAGAAAAAGTGAAGGAGAATGTTCGTCATGCTTGACATTGTGAGGCATCTTACCACATGGCTGTCACAGGTTGAACTGCCGGATACCGTAACGGCTCTGCTGTGGATTACCTTGTTCTGGCTGCCGCTCACACGGGCACTTTTCGTGTGGATCCCCAGGAGACTACGGCGGATCAAAAGCACTGTCTAACATTCCACGCCGGGCTGCATGCCAGGGACCCTCTGAAACAGTTCCCGGCACCACGGTGTGCAGTCAACCAGTTTCCTCCGTATAATCCTCTCTTGCTCCACCCAACTCGCAACCACCCCCGGTCTCCCGGGTAACCTCTCCGCAGTGGTATTTCTTCATGACCCACCTCGAGCTCTGCGGCGTTGACCTGCGTTTGACTGACCGACCACCACCATTCTCGCTTGGATAAACCACACATTGTGTGAATGTCCATCTACCCGGGGACTCGACGCGTCGTGGCTTCTAACGACCACACCTTCTCTGACCCGACAATCGGACCTGTGAATCCCTTATAGTCGGGAAACCTTGTTTTCCATGAAGGAATAAGGACTCGAGTGCGGGCTGCAGACTTGAGTGCACCTGTCTTGTGGACGGTGGACTGCTGGCGGCATACACGGTGCGTGTATACACGGCGTGTGTGGCTATTCCAGCCCATGAGATTTGTTTGTGGAGCTGATTCTGGAGATGTGGTGTATGTTTCTGTGGGGGAATATGTGGGTGATGTCCTGTCCGCTTTGGGGGCAGTGGAGGGACCGGGAGTGCCCATGCAGTGATGGAAGGCTGTGCATGGGATATCTAAGGGGGAGTGGGGAGGCAATGGATGGCGTGCGATCTAGGGTAGGTCACTGTGTGTGGAGTCGTCCTGAGCGGGTCCACGTGAACTCCTGAATCCTGTCTCCGTGTACGTAGATGGCAAGACGGGTCGGTTTTCCGCTAAGGTCAAAGGCTATCTCAACTCCGTGCTTAGTGTCATCAAGATAATCCACTTCCAGGGCCTTGCGACCATTGGGATGCCATTCCCGAACGATTGTGCGTTCACTTCGCCAGGGGTCCGGGTCGGGCCTCCTGCCCTGAGAGTCCCAACGTATGGCCCACTGGAGTTCTCCGTCTCGGTACGCCCGGACCTCTTTGAGGACTCCGGTGGAATGCCAGGTAACGTCTGACACGGGATTTCCGTGGACGAATGTACGTAGGCGAACGTTTTCACCTGACGGGGACCAGACCCTATCCAGGCCATGTCTAACACCGTTCTCGTACTAGGTCTCAGACCAGATCCTTCCAGACGAGTACCACCGAACCGATTTTCCGTGTTC
>JBHIAI010000193.1:0-1753 GCA_046861655.1 Fidelibacterota bacterium
GGAGGAGGTGGGTGAGGTCATGGCTGCTGTTGAACAGCTGGAAAAGAGTTGGGAGGTCAGCTTCACCCAATGGCCAAGGTAGGAGAGAACATGAAAAAGATCATTTATCTGGTGCCCCACACCCATTACGACGTGGTCTGGGCTTTCAACAAGGAGGACTATCTTATCATTTTTTCGTCCATTCTGGCCAAAGCGGTCAAAATGATCAAGGAACACGGGTTTCGGTTTCTGATCGAACAGACCTACCCCCTGGAGATCATCGAACACCAAAATCCTGAACTGTTTTCAGAGATTGAGGAGCTGGTAAAGGAGAAGAAGATCGAGATTTCTGGGGGTGAATACCTGATGGCAGATCCCATGATTCCCGGAGGGGAGGTATTGATCCGGGAGATTCTTTACGGCAAGCGGTACTGTCAGGAAAGGTTCGGAGTGGATGTACCGGTGGCCTGGGCGGCGGATGGGTTTGGACTGAACGCCCAACTGCCTCAGATTTACTGGAAGTCGGGGTACAAGTGGCTGGCTTTCCGCCGGGGACTGCCGCGATGGATAGGAAACAAGGTGAGCGAGTTTCTGTGGCAGGGTCTTGACGGCACCAAGATCGCAAGCCACTGGATGCCTCTGGGATACCGGGCGGGGTTGCGGTTGAATGAGTGGGAGGACAGCTTTCGTCACCTGGAGCCGCTAGCCACTACCCGCTATATCCTCATGCCCTGTGGAAGCGGGGGTGCCATCCCCCAGGAGGAAATACCGGAAACGGTGAGACGCTGGAACCGGATCCACGAGGACGAACAAATGGTCATGGCTACGCCCCGGGACTTTTTCGAGCAGTTTGAATCGAGTGATAAGGAGTTGATCACTTACCAGGGGGAAATGTACAGCGATGAACTGGAACACATCTTTCCGGACGTTGCCTCCAGCCGGGTGCGGTTGAGACTGGCCATCCGTGACCGGGAGCACGATCTCCTTATGGCGGAGAAACTGGCCAGCCTGGCCTTGCTGCACGGTCAGGCTTATCCCGATGAGACTCTGACCGATATGTGGAAAAAACAGCTGTTTCTGGCCAACCACGATGTCCTTCCTGGAACAGGCATCGATGAGATTTACGAGGAAGCATGGGAATACATTGAAGATATGGGCAAGGTGCTTCCTTCTGTCATGACCAAGTCATTGAATCACCTGGTACTGGGCAAAAATCGGGGAACCTATGTGGTCGTTTTCAATCCCAACAACTGGGAGGTGAGCAACTGGGCTGAAGTGCTGGTGGAGTTAGGGGAAGGGTGGGCCAGCGAGCCTGGCATCGGCTGGAATGATGAAGAAGTCCCCAGCGAAGCGGTGGAGGTGAAACGGTGGGATGACGGATCGGTAAGAAAAGCGAGAATTGGATTCCTGGCGACGGTGCCCGCCCTGGGATGCCGGGTCTATTCCGTCATGAAAAAGAGCAAATCGTTCGGGAGCAGGGTGACCGTCCGAGGGGAAGAAGTTGAAACGGACTTCTTCAAGGTGTCGGTGAACAAGAAGACGGGGATACTGACAGTGACAGATCATCACGGCAATGAGCTGGTGACAGGGAACGAGCTCATTATTGACGAAGAAATTGGTGACCTATACTTCCACCGGACTCTTTTGGACAAGCACATCGGTTCTGAGAGCGGGGACGGTCTCCACTTCGGGGTCTTCAAGCCGGAGGAGTTCAGGATAAAACGGGGACCGGTGCGGACGGTAATCACCTTTCGCAATGCCTTCTATTGCCTCC
>JBHIAI010000093.1:0-7056 GCA_046861655.1 Fidelibacterota bacterium
TGACACCTCGTTTCAAAATGCAAAGTGAAAAATGAAAAGTGCAAAAGTGAAAACAGGGAGCCTTCCTACGCATCACGAATTCCGCATTGCGTTTTCGGATAATCGATTGTCAATACTCAATAATCAGTCCAGATAATGCCTCGCCGGGATGATATTGAATCCATTCTAATCATCGGAGCCGGTCCCATCGTCATCGGCCAGGCTTGTGAGTTTGACTATTCGGGTACTCAAGCCTGCAAGGCCCTGAAGGAGGAGGGATACCGGATCATCCTGGTCAACTCCAATCCCGCTACCATCATGACGGATCCGGCCATGGCCCATAGCACGTATGTTGAACCTCTGACCACGGATACCCTCACAGCCATCATTGAGAAAGAGCGTCCTGATGTGCTGATGCCCACCGTTGGTGGACAGGTGGCACTCAATCTGGCAGTGGCCCTTGAGGACAGGGGTGTCCTGGAGAAGTTCGGGGTGGAACTCATCGGGGCGGGCACACATGCCATCCGGAAGGCAGAGGACAGAAAAGAGTTCAAGGCAGCCATGGAAGAGGCGGGAATGGACGTTCCCAGAGGGGGATTTGTTCATTCCCTGAACGAAGCTGGAACTCTTGTCTCCGGGCTCGAATTTCCGGTCATCATCCGGCCCTCCTTTACTCTCGGGGGAACCGGAGGCAGTACCGCCTTCAACCAGGATGAGTTTCTGGATCTGGCGGAAAAGGGCCTGAAAGAAAGCCCCGTTTCCGAGATTCTTGTGGAGGAATCGTTGGCAGGCTGGAAGGAGTTTGAACTGGAGGTTATCCGGGACGGGGCCGACAATGTTATCGTCATTTGTTCCATCGAGAATATCGATCCCATGGGCGTTCATACGGGGGATTCCATCACGGTGGCACCGGCCCAGACCCTCACCGACCGGGAGTATCAGGCTATGCGGGACTGGGCCATCCGGTGCATCCGGTCGATTGGGGTGGAAACAGGGGGATCGAACATTCAGTTTGCCGTTGATCCGAAGACCGGCCGGATGGTCGTCATTGAGATGAACCCCAGGGTCAGTCGTTCCTCGGCCCTGGCTTCCAAAGCTACGGGATTCCCCATCGCCAAGATCGCCGCCAAACTTGCCGTGGGATACACGGTGGATGAATTGAGAAACGACATTACGGGAAAGACCGTGGCTGGCTTCGAACCCACCCTTGATTATGTGGTCACCAAGATCCCTCGGTGGGATTTCGAAAAGTTTCCTTCCGCGAACGGACACCTTGGGATTCAGATGCAGTCGGTGGGGGAAACTATGGCCATAGGCCGGACGTTTGGGGAATCCCTCCAAAAGGCCCTTCGTTCCCTGGACATTGGTCTTGACGGACTCGAACCCAAACCCGGCAAACGGCCCCTGGATATGGCAAAACTCAGTTTTCCCACCGTTTTTCGCCTGATCAAGATCCGTAATGCACTCATGAGCGGAAAAACAGTGAAGGAGCTTCACGAAGTCACGCAAATCGATCCCTGGTTCTTGATGGAAATTGAGTCCATGGTGGCGCTCCAGGGCGATTTTGGGAAGAAAGCCGGGAACGCCAGAATCCTGAAGCAGGCGGGATTTTCGGACAGGCAGCTGGCCCGGATGTGGGAACTGCCGGAGGAGTCTGTCCGCAATATGCGCCGGCGGGAAAAGGTGCTTCCAGTCTACAAGGTGGTGGATACCTGTGCAGCGGAATTCGAGGCTCAGACACCCTACTGCTATTCCACCTATGAAGAGGAGAACGAAGTTCAACCTCTCGAGGGGAAAAAGGTCATGATCCTTGGTGGGGGTCCAAACCGGATCGGGCAGGGGATCGAATTTGACTACTGTTGCGTACAGGCTGTGTTTGAGGCCAGAAAGCTGGGGTGGAAAACCATCATGGTCAACTGCAATCCGGAGACCGTTTCCACCGATTTTGATATCACCGATCGGCTCTATTTCGAGCCTCTCACGTTTGAGGACGTGATGAACATCGTTGAACTGGAAAAGCCCGATGGCATTCTCGTTCAGTTCGGGGGTCAGACGCCGCTGAATATCGCCCGTGAACTCGAGACCGCCGGTGCTCCCATCCTGGGGACCTCACCGGAGTTCATCGATCTGGCCGAAGACCGCAGGAAGTTCGCAGGCCTCCTGGATGATCTGGACATTCCGCGGCCTGACTATGGAACGGCCCTGTCCGAAGAAGAGGCGGTAGATGTGGCCCGGCAGGTGGGATATCCGGTGCTGGTGAGACCCTCCTATGTGCTGGGAGGCCGGGCCATGGAGATCGTTTACACCGACCGGCAGCTCCTGGCCTACGTCCGCCGCGCCTCAGAGGTGTCTCCAGAGTATCCCATCCTCATTGACGTGTTCTTGGAGAACGCCTTTGAATTTGACGTGGATGCGGTCAGTGACGGGGAGGATGTGTATGTGGGGGGAATCATGCAGCACATTGAAGAGGCGGGAATACACAGCGGGGATTCTTCCTGTGTTCTTCCTCCTTACTGGATTTCCAGGGAAGCCCTTTCCCTGATTCAGGAATACACCCGGACCCTCAGTCTGGCTCTCCGGGTGGTGGGACTCATCAACACTCAGTTTGCCGTAAAGGACGGCAAGGTACAGGTTTTGGAGGTCAACCCCAGGGCCAGCCGGACAGTTCCCTTCGTCAGCAAGGCCACCAACATCCCTCTCGCCAGGATTGCCACAGGGCTGGCTCTGGGGGGCAGGCTCTCGGATTATGATCTACCCCCCACTTACGAGACTGAGTTTGTGGCAGTAAAGAAGCCCGTATTCCCGTTCAACAAGTTTCCCGATGAAAGCGTTTTTCTGGGCCCGGAAATGAAGTCCACGGGAGAGGTCATGGGGATGGCCGCCCGATTTGGGGACGCCCTGGCCAAGGTCCTTCTGGGGGACGGAGGCACCCTCCCAACGGAGGGGACGGTGTTCGTTTCTGTGAACGACAGCGACAAGATGAAGACCATCCCCATAGTGAGGGACTTCATTGAGATGGGGTTTCGCATCGTTGCGACCCAGGGAACAGCCGAGGCATGCGAAAAAAACGGCATGAGTGCTGAGCGGATATTCAAGGTGGGTGAAGGCCGGCCCAATGTGGTGGACGCCATCAAGAACAGTCAGATTCAGCTGGTGATCAATACTCCTCTGGGATCCCGGTCCCGGTATGACGAATATGCCATCGGCCGGGCGGCCATCCGGCACGGGATTCCCGTGATCACCACCCTGGCCGGTGCCCAGGCGGCCGTCCGCGGAATCCGGACCCTGCAGAAGGGGTCGCTGGAAGTAAGAAGTCTTCAGGAGTACTTCGCTGAACAGGGCAGTCCCGAGCTTCAACGTTCCGGGTAAGTCGCTCTTGTGATCCTCCGCCTTCCCTTTCGAAAAAACCAGTTTGCCCGATAGTTAAGTAATACATAAATTTCGATACTTCGCAATAATCCCGGGAGTTGGGAGGAGACTCATGGATAGCCGTCTTTATGAGATGCATGCCAGTGTTTGTGCTGTTTTGGCAAATCCCAAGCGGATTCGGATTATCGATTCGTTGCGCGATGGTGAGAAAGCCGCTGGTGAGCTTGCCCGGGGGATAGGAATTACAAAAGCGAATCTATCCCAGCACTTGAATGTGATGAAAACTAATGGGATAGTCAGTTCCCGGAGGGATGGGGTGTCGATCTACTACCGAATTGCCAATCCCAAAATCGTCACCGCGTGTGAGTTGATAAGGGACGTGCTTATGGAACAGTTGGAGGAGATGTCAAGACTTCGGGAAGAGTTATGAAGAAGTCGATGCCAACACGATGAAATCGGGGTCTTGTGAAGGGGAAATCCACAAAATGAACTTGAAGACGACTGTGATCCTGGGCGGGAAGACACTCAAGGTTTCCGTTGACCTGTGAGAAGGACTCTCACACACTGGCTTTTGGGACTCACAATCATCGCTGGGACCTTCGTACCCGTTTCCGTTCCAGGGGACAACAGGGAACCTCCTGGGGATATTGAGGGACAGAACAGGCTGGATCCGGGGAAGGGTATCTATGAGAATCACTGCGCCGTGTGCCATGGGTTGAACGGGGACGGAAATGGGGAGGAGGCCCATAGATTCAAGACGAAACCGACAGATTTTACCCGCGGGGAATATAAGTTCAAGAGCACTTACCCGGGATCGCCCCCGTTAAGCAGTGACCTTTACCGGAGTGTCACTGAAGGAGTGCGAGGCACCGGGATGCTGGCTCAACTTCATCTCACCGATGACCAGCGGCGGGACGTTGTGGAATACATCAGGTCCTTATCCCCCCGCTTCCAGGAAAATCCTGTTCCGTCCTCTGAGGAGAGGGTAGTCGTCCCCAAGCGTCCCTCCGGGACACCAGACATGATCTTGATCGGTGCGCAGGTGTACCGGGAAGCGGGATGCGACAGGTGCCACGGGACAGGCGGTCGAGGGGACGGTCCTTCCAGCGGGGAATTACGGGACAGCCGCGATCGTCCGGTGCGAATGCCAGATCTCACCAGGCTGCCCAGAAAAACGGGAGACAGACCGGAAGACCTTTATCGCATATTGATAACGGGCATGGAAGGGACGCCCATGCCTTCCTACAAGGGTGCATTGGAGGAACGGCAGCTCTGGGCGCTGGTGTATTACCTGGAATCTATTGCCACTGGCAGGGTTGACACCTGTATGGGAATGATGGGGCGGATGATGGATATGGTGGGAGAAGAGTGCATCGGTATGCAGATCGACATGCCCGCAGCCAGAGCGAAAATGATGGGAAGGAGAATGGGTCCCGGCATGATGAGAAGGATGAGGAGATAACAGGGTGATCACGTTGATTCTCAATGACGGCCCTTACGGTATGGAGAAACCGTATGATGCCTTGCGCCTGGCTGTATCCTTGGCAAAGAAAAAAGAACCAGTCAGGGTATTCCTGATGGATGATGGCGTATTCTGTGGACTTCAAGATCAGAAAACGCCCGATGGCTATTATAATATTGGCAGGATGATCAACGCTCTAATCAGGCGAGGTTATGACGTTCATGCCTGAGGCACGTGCTGCGATGCCCGGGGGGTATCTCAAGACATGCTGATTGAGGGGGTTGTGAAAAGCGGGATAGACACGGTTGCAGACTGGACGATTAAGAGTGAGAAGGTCCTGACCTTTTGAGCTACAGGTACCCATGGGGGGGGAATTAGAGATCGCAGCGGAATCTGCGGAAACCTAAATTGTACCAAAGGGTTATGTTGTTGACCCGGGCACATGTCCGATTTGTGGAATGGATCTGGTACCCGTTTTCAAGGAAGGGCGTACGGATCCAACGGAGATGGGAGGCAGTCCAGTGCCGATGGTGAACATTCCATTGTACCAGCAGCAGCTCATCGGTGTCCAGAGGGATACGGTGAGATTGTACCCCGCAGTCAAGACCATCCGCACCGTCGGTCATGTGGGTTACGACGAAACCAAGCTGGCCACAGTCAACCTACGCATGGTTTTTCCCAATCCCGAATTACGGCTCAAACCCGGGGGAAACCATGAAACTGATCCAGGCATACATCAAGCCTCATAGGTTGCCAGAAGTTACGTTGGCTCTTCACAAGGTCAGGGGGCTGACGGGCATGAGTATTGTTGACGTGCGCGGTTTTGGGCGGAGAAAAACAGAAGATACGCCCCACCATGTTGTAGATGATGTAGCGGATTTCGTCCCGCACGTCAAGATTGAAATATTCTGTGGGCATGAACTGGTGAATGAAATTGTTTCAACGGTTCAAAACACATCTCATACGGGCTTGAGAGGCGATGGAAAGATCTATGTATCCACCATTGACGAGGCACTTCGAATAAGCACCGGGGAGCGTGGAAAGAACGCGATCTAGATACGCGGAAAGCAGTAAGAAGTTGATTCCCTACATGTATGGATCGTACCGGCATGGAGCACCTCCGCGCCATTCCTACTCTTCCTTGCTTCATTGGGTCCCTTGAAAGTTAGATCGCCGGCCGGAATATGGAGGCGGAGTAATGAAACACAACGAAAAGGAAAAAGTCTTCGGAGGGAAATGGTTTATCCATCCACCCATGCGCAACGCCTTATTTTCTGGCCTTCTTACTGGCACAGCATTTGGACTTGGTCATTTGGGATTCGTTCCGCCTATCGTAGAGATTTCAATCTACATTCTTGCGATCCTTCTGGGCGGTTATCACTGGGGTCGAGAAGGGATTGAAGAGGTACTCGAAAAGGGGGAGATCGGCATAAAGATTCTCATGATGGCCGCCTCCACCGGGTCCGCAATACTGGGAATGTGGGACGAAGCAGCCTTTCTGGTGTTTCTCTACGGGGCTGCTGAGGGATTAGAGGAATACACCTATGCCAGGACCCGGTATTCCATCAGGAGGCTTCTTGATCTCGCGCCAAAGGAGGCTCACGTCCTGAGGGACGGCCAGGAAGTTACCATTCCAGCGGGAGATTTGCAGGTAGGTGACATATTTGTAGTGAGACCGGGTAGCTCTATTCCTTCAGATGGTATCATCGTGAAAGGAACATCCAGTATCAACGAGGCACCGGTGACCGGCGAGTCTATGCCTGTCGAGAAAAAGGAGGGGATGAATGTATTTGCCGCCACCATGAACAAGGAAGGAGCATTAGAGATAAAAGCCACCACCAACTTCGAGGACAATACTCTCTCCAAGATGATTCATCTGGTTGAAGAGGCACAGGAGCAAAAAGGTAAAGCCCAGCTGTTTATCGAGAAGTTTGGAAGGAAATACACGCCTGCGGTCCTTGTTAGCGCTTTGCTGCTGATTGGTATCCCGGCCCTTTTTGGGGTTCCCATATCCTATTGGGCAACAAGGGCGGTTGTGCTCTTGGTAGCCTCCGCGCCTTGTGCCCTTATCATGTCCACTCCAGTGGCCATCGCTGCGGGGATTGGAAGGGCAGGGCGAACGGGTGTATTAATAAAAGGGGGTGTTCATCTTGAGAATCTGCGAAGAATCAAGGCAGTTGCTGTTGATAAAACGGGAACTCTCACCAAAGGCGAACCGGTGGTAACCGATATCATACCCATGGGAA
>JBHIAI010000094.1:0-7050 GCA_046861655.1 Fidelibacterota bacterium
CGCCGGCTTCACGGGATCCAGTAAAAGCACGCCGTTCGCCGCCCAGCAGGCCGCAGAAAAAGCGGCCAGGGCCGCTATGGAACTCGGTCTGAGAACGGTGGAAGTCCGGGTTAAGGGACCCGGATCGGGACGTGAACCGGCCATCAGGACCCTGGGGGTGGTGGGACTGAATGTGTCTGCCATTAAGGATGTTACCCCCATTCCCCATAACGGATGTCGACCCCCGAAACGGCGAAGGGTGTAAGCCAGGAGGAACCGGACACCGTGGCACGATATCGTGGACCCAAGGCAAAGATTGCGAGGCGGTTTGGTGAGAACATCTTCGGGAATCCAAAGATCAGCAAGGTTCTGGAGCGAAAGAACTACAGGGCTGGACAGCATGGTCAATCCCGCCGTCGGCGGCTTTCCAATTACGGTATGCAACTTCTGGAAAAACAGAAAATGAAGCACGCCTACGGCCTGCTTGAGCGCCAGTTCAGGAAGACCTTCAGGCGGGCCGAACGGATGAAGGGGGAAACGGGTGTAAATCTACTCCAGCTGCTGGAACGGCGCCTGGACAATGTGGTCTATCGCCTAGGATTCGCTCCAACCCGGGCTGCCGCGAGACAGTTGGTTAGCCACAAGCATTTTCTGGTTAACGGAAATCCGGTGAATATCCCTTCCTTCGTGGTGGGTGAAGGTGACGAGGTACGGGTAAGGGACAGGAGTCGAAAACTTCAGGTTATTCACGATTCTGTCAAACAGGTGGCAGGAGACCTTAACCTGCCGTGGCTATCCCTGGAGAAAGCCAGCCTTTCCGGGAAGATCCTGAAAGTGCCAGACCGCGAAGATCTGGATTCAACGTTCAATGTACAATTGGTCGTAGAACTATTCTCTAAATAGCGTTCTAAGGGGGTATAGAGAATGACAACAAACGGGGAACTAACGTTTCAGATTGATGAGAAATCACTATCGGATACGTACGCTGTATTCTACCTGGAACCCCTGGAGAGGGGCTTCGGGATTACGGTAGGCAATGCGGTCAGGCGTGTGTTGATGACCAGCATTCCCGGCGCTGCCGTCATTTCGGTCAAGATTGACGGCGTCCTTCATGAATTCGCCACGATCGACGGCGTGAAGGAGGAGATGGCCGAGATCATACAGAATCTGAAGCGAATCCGCTTCAAACTGAGGGAACCCAAGCCCGACCGGGTGCAGTTGAGCTTCAATTCAAAAGGAGAGTTCACAGGAAAGGACATCGATGAGGCTTCCGAACAGTTTGTGGTGATGAATCCCAATCAGCATATCGCCACGCTGAATGACAACGCAAATTTCACCATCGAATTGCAGATCGGCGTGGGCAAGGGTTACATGGATGCCGACGGACATCAGAGAATTGACTCTCCCATCGGAACCATCTACATCGATTCCATTTTCAATCCTGTTACCCGGGTGAACTACGACGTGGAGCCTGTGTCTTCTGCCAAAGACAGCCTGGAACGATTGGTACTGGAAGTTCATACCGATGGGTCCACATCTCCCAGGGACGCGGTGAATTACGCGGCCACGCTCCTCATCGACCATTTCAAACAGTTTCTCCTGTCCGACGCCGAACCCGTGCTCGAAGTTACCCACGAGATTGATGATGAAATCCTGAGGGTTCGTGATCTTCTCAATCGGTCCATCGATGAGATGGAGCTGTCTGTGAGAAGTCACAACTGTCTTCAAGCTGCCGGGATCGAACGGATCTCCGACCTGGTGTCCAAGGAAGAAAGCGAAATGCTGAAATACAAGAACTTCGGCCGGAAATCCCTGTCCGAACTGGTGGAGAAACTGGGAGACATGGGCCTTTCGTTCGGAATGGACGTGGGTAAGTACATGCTGGAAACGGAAAGCTGAGGATCCTTCGGTGAGGCACAGGAAAAAAGGAAACAGGCTGGGCCGGTCCGCGAGTCACCGGAAGGCAACGCTGGCCAATCTTGCCTCATCCCTCATTGAACACAAGAAGATTCAGACCACCCATGCCAAGGCCAGGGCTACCCGGCAGTTCATTGAACCCCTGATAACCCGGGCCAAAGGGGGCTCCCTCAACGACCGCCGGCATGTGTTGAGGAAAATTCCACGCCCCGGGGTGGTGAAAGTTCTTTTCGACGAAATAGCCCCCAATTACAAGGATAGGGCCGGCGGTTATACCCGGATCGTCAAGCTCGGTTTCCGGGGCAACGACTCGGCCCTCGTCTCACAGCTGGAATTCGTCGATTTCACCGAGGAGAAAAAACCATCCAAAAAGAAACGCGCTGATTCAGGTGCCGGCAAGAAAGAAGAGTGATTCAGGGAGTTCTCTGACTCCATGACCACGGCAGAAAAGGCAACAAAGTGGGTTGCCTTTTTTCTTTTCCTTGTTCTGGGAGGAGTCCGGGGACAGGCCCAGGATGCCCTCTCCTTCAGGGGACTCTGGGTGGTTAGAAGCTCCATGACCTCCAGGGAGTCTATCGACGCAGCCCTCGATTTCGCCAAATCCAACCATTTCAATCACGTTTTCGTCCAGGTCCGGGGTCGCGGGGACAGTTACTATGACAGCCGGATCGTGCCCAAGGCGAAACCGGTGAGAAACACTCCCTTCGACCCCCTTCGATACGCGGTGCGGACTGGACACGAACTGGGACTCAAAGTCCATGCTTGGCTCAACGTGTACTACGTCTGGTCGTCTGACGTCCCGCCTGAAGACCCTCGACACGTCGTCCTGCGACATCCTGAGTGGCTGGACAGGCCGGCTCCAGGGCATGCCCCTTCCTCCCGTTCCCGGTTTCTGTCCCCAAATCATCCGGAAGTGGCGGTTTATCTCCTGGCCGTGTTCGAGGAAGTTCTCACGGAATACGGGATAGATGGACTTCACCTTGACTATTTCCGGTACAGGGATGCCGATATGGGGTACCACGACTTCGCCCGGTGGGATTTTGAAAGACGGATTGGGATTGACCCCGTCATGCTGCTGAACAAGAACAACCCGGGATCCAACCCCGTGAGCCAGAAAGAGCGGGAACCGCTGTCCCTGCGGTGGGATCAGCATCGAAGGGATGCTATCACGTCGCTCCTGGAGCAGTGTAATGCCCTCATCCTCGAGGAAAAGCCAGGGTGCGTCCTTTCGGTGGCGGTGAAACCGGATCCAGACCAGGCCAGGAGCCGGTTTTTTCAGGAGTGGGACCGGTGGCTGGTCCAGGGTCTTGTGGATTATGTGATTCCCATGAATTATGACCCTGACCTGAGAACCTTTGCCTGGACTATCGACCGGATTTATGGATCCATTCCTCCCAGGTACAGGCCGGGTATCATCATGGGCATCGCGGTCTACAACCAGGATGCCCTGGACGCCCGGGATAAGATTCGGTACACCCGGATAACGGGGCTCAGGGGTATATCCATTTTTTCCTACGATGCTCAGAAGGAAAATCCAGATTTTTTCATCCCCATAAGAGAGGAGATGTTGCGATGACTACCCCTCCCACAGTTTCAGCTCCTACCGGGATGACACTCCACTGCAAAGGGTGGCAGCAGGAAGCAGCCTTTCGGATGATACAGAATAATCTCGATCCTGATGTGGCCGAAAAGCCCGAAGATCTTATCGTTTACGGAGGCACGGGAAAAGCCGCCCGGAACTGGGACGCTTTCCATGGGATCCTGAAATCTCTCAGGACCCTGGAGAACGACCAGACCCTCCTGGTTCAATCAGGCAAGCCGGTGGGAATTTTCCAGACCCATTCCCACGCCCCCCGGGTTCTGTTGTCCAATTCCATGTTGGTTCCCCGGTGGGCCACCTGGGAGAAGTTCAGGGAACTGGACCGGCTGGGCCTGATGATGTATGGCCAGATGACGGCAGGAAGCTGGATCTACATCGGTACACAGGGAATCCTCCAGGGGACCTACGAGACCTGTGCGGCAGCCGCCCAGCGTCACTTCGGCGGTGATCTCCGGGGAAGGCTCATCCTCACTGCCGGCCTGGGGGGGATGGGTGGCGCTCAGCCCCTGGCCGGAACCATGAACGGAGCCGTCATCATCGTTGCCGAAGTGGACAGGGAGAGGATCGAGCGTCGCCTGAAGACGGGCTACCTGGATACGATGACGGAATCCCTGGATGAAGCGTTGAGAATGGCCCGGGAAGCCAGGTCCCGGAAGGAGCCCAAATCCATTGGCCTTCTTGCCAATGCCGCCCATGTGGTTCCTGAATTCGTAAGCCGGAAAATCGTTCCCGATATGGTTACGGATCAGACGTCCGCCCACGATGAGTTGAACGGATACGTTCCCCACGGGATTCCGTTCGAAGAGGCCATGAGCCTCAGGAAGTCCGATCCTGAGCGCTACATCAGAATGGCGTATAAATCCATGGCCGTCCATTGCCGGGCCATGGTGGATCTTAAGACCCTGGGCGCCGTGGTTTTCGACTACGGGAATAACCTCCGGGGCCAGGCCAAGAAGGCCGGTTTGAGGAACGCCTTCGATTATCCAGGATTCGTTCCCGCCTACATCCGGCCACTGTTCTGCGACGGCAGGGGACCATTCCGGTGGGTAGCCCTGTCGGGCGATCCCGAAGACATTGCCCGGACGGACGAAAAGGTAATGGAATTGTTTCCCGAAGACGAGATCCTGTGCCGGTGGATCAGCCTCGCCCGTGAGAGGGTCAGGTACCAGGGCCTTCCGGCAAGAATCTGCTGGCTCGGATACGGCGACAGGGCAAGATTCGGGCTGGCTATCAACGACATGGTGGCCAGGGGCGAGATTTCGGCTCCCATCGTCATCGGCAGGGACCATCTCGACACTGGGTCTGTAGCCTCTCCCTACCGGGAAACGGAGGGAATGAAGGATGGGAGCGATGCCGTGGCGGACTGGCCGATCCTGAACGCTCTCCTAAACACGGCAAGCGGCGCCAGCTGGGTATCCGTCCATCACGGCGGGGGCGTAGGAATGGGACTATCCATACACGCGGGCCAGGTGGTAGTCGCCGACGGTACTCCCGAAATGGCCCTTCGCATAGAACGGGTGCTCAACAACGACCCGGGTATCGGGATTGTCCGGCACGCCGATGCCGGTTACGACCGGGCCCGGAAAAACGCCCAGAATTGGGACATCCAAATACCCCTGGCCGGCCTTGTCCCCCAGTCTTAAGATCGTCAACATAGGTCAGCTGGCCACCTTCGATCCCGGGTCGGGCTCGGTGGAAAAAATGGACCGGCTGGAGATTGCCATCGAGAAGGGACGCGTAGTAGAGATGGCAGAAAAACTCCCTCCGGCCGATGATGAACTGGACGCGGGTGGTCGCCTGGTGACCCCTGGATGGGTGGATCCCCATACCCATCCTGTTTTTGCCCGTACCCGGGAGGACGAGTTTGCCATGCGGGTGGCGGGAGAATCGTACGAGGAAATCGCCGCTGCGGGAGGGGGAATAAAAGCCAGTGTTCAGGCCCTCAGGGAAATAGACGAGGAGAGACTTACCGCGCTGGTCCGGCAGAGACTCCAGGGGTTCCTGTCCCACGGGACCACCACCATAGAAGCAAAAAGTGGCTACGGTTTGTCGACGGAATCTGAACTGAAATCCTTGAGAGTTCTCCGGAGGGCCGCCCGTGAGGCCCACACGGAGGTGGTTCCCACGTTCCTGGGGGCCCACGATTTTCCTCAGGAGTACATCCAGGACACCCGGGCCTACGTCGATCTCGTTTGCCAGGAGATGATTCCTGCTGTGGACAGGGAGAATATGGCTGAATACTGCGATGTGTTCTGCGAAAAGGGCTGGTTCAGTGTGGCCGACGCCCGGCGCATCCTGACCGTGGCCAGGGAGCACGGACTCAAGCTCCGGCTCCATGCCGACGAGTTTCAGGATTCAGGGGCGGCATCCCTGGCCGCGGAACTGAAGGCTCATTCGGCGGACCACCTGGCCCATATTTCAGACAACGCGATTGAGCAGATGGCCGAATCGGGCACGGTGGCTGTTCTCCTGCCTGGAACCACCTTTTTTCTTGGCCGTAGAGACTACGCCCCGGCACGAAAGCTCATGGAAGCGGGAATTCCCGTGGCCCTGGGATCGGATTTCAATCCGGGAAGCTCCATGATCCAGTCCATGTCCTTTATCGTGAGTCTGGCCTGCCTCTACCTGGGAATGAGCTTGGATGAGGCCTTTGCCGCGGCGACCTACCAGGCGGCCCGCTCCCTGGACCGGCACGACGTCGTGGGCTCTGTACGACCGGGAATGCAGGCGGATCTGATTATCTGGAATCTCACCAGCCTCACGGAGATTCCCTACCATGTGGCCACCAGCCGTGTGGGTAGAGTGATCAAATCAGGCCGGGTAGCCTTTTCGTTGGACAACAACGGACACAGGCGTTAAATTAAAGGGATAAAGAGTGCCGGTGAGACCCTCTTGAATTCCAGATCCCTTCCGTTGCTGATTTGCCTCGTTTTTTTCCTATCGCCTCTCTCGGCGAACACCGATTTTTTCCGGGCCGTTCAAAGGACGGCCAAAGCCTACAGAGTGAATGTGACATTGGATCAGATGAGGATGCTTCCTGACTCGGAAGGGAATCAAACCTTTTTTATCACCCTGAAGAGCAATCGCAACAATTTTGAAATGGTTATGCTGGTAGGGTACATCGCGGCCGGGGAGGCAATGAAGACCGGGGTAGAACCGGAAGCGGTTTTTGTATCTGTGGATGTTCCCATGGGAGAGGGAATGAGGCTCGCCACCACGACCACACGGGAGAACGTGAAAAAGCTCCTGTCCGGTGAGATCAACACAGCCCAGTTCTCCAGGCTGATTACCTACATCTAGAGCAAGAAAGAGGAGGGACTATGGATCCTTTTGGACTTCAATCGACCCTGTGGAACTACCTGAGAGCCATCGGCTGGTCCCTGGTTGCGGCCATCGGATTCTCTTTGGGTATCGGACTGGCCATCAAGGTCTTCGACTGGCTATCGTCAGATATCGATGAGTGGGAGGAGATCAAGAAAGGGAACCTAGGGGTGGCCCTCATCTTCATCTCCCTCATCCTTGTCGTGGGTTTCCTGGTCCACAAGGTCATCTGA
>JBHIAI010000095.1:0-6907 GCA_046861655.1 Fidelibacterota bacterium
ACGGGTCAGGGGAACGGAAGGGGGACACCGGATTTCCGCGCTTCACTATGAGCACTATCCGGGCATGGCGGAGAGAGAGCTGCAGACCCTTGCGGAACAAACCGCAGAACAGTTCGCCATCCGCGATTTGATCTGCCGCCACAGAATAGGAGAAGTCCCGGTGGGAGAATCGTCCCTGGAGATTTCCATCTGGTCCGAACACCGCCGGGAAGGCCTGGAGGCCATGGAATTCTTCATAAGCGGTCTGAAAAAGAGCGTTCCCATCTGGAAATGGGCGGTCCTTCCGGATGGAAGGAAGGTTCCCAGCCTTCATCACCACGAGGCATCCTGAGGGGATTCAGCTTCCCTGGATGCTGAATCTGTAGGGTCACCGACCGTGATTGCCAATATCATATACTGGATAACCGACAGGCGGTGGTTGTTTGTCACCGCGGCCGTGGGCGGCATTCTGTATGTTCTGCCCACACCTGAAGGCCTCACCCTGGAAGGGTACCGGACCATCATTATCCTGGTTTCGGCCCTGATCCTCATCGTATTTGAACCCCTGCCCCTTCCTGCCGTGGCCATGCTGATGGTGGTGTTCCAGGTGATATTCGGGATCGCCGGTCCAGATACGGTGGCCTCTTCATTCATGAGTGATGCCGTCTTTTTCATCATGGGCTCTTTGATGCTTGCGGTGGCTATCGTCCAGCAAGGCCTGGACAAGCGCCTGGCCTTGGGGATCATCACTCTTACCGGGCACAAGACCTGGAAGATTGTTCTGGGGTTTATCACGGTCAGTGCCATTCTCTCATCGTTTATCGGGGAGCACACGGTGACGGCCATGATGATGCCCGTTGGATTGACCCTGGTCAAGTTCACCAGCCGGGACCCCAGGAAAGTCCCGGGACTCACTGCGCTCATCCTGTTTTCCATCGCCTACGGAAGCATCATGGGCTCCATCGGAACACCGTCGGGAGGAGCCAGGAATGTCATCATGATGGATTACCTCGCCCGGTTCGGCATGGGTAAGATCTCTTACCTGTCGTGGATGGCCTACGCTTATCCCTTGCTGCTGGTAGAAATACCTCTGGGCATGGTATTGTTATGGTGGACCTTCCGTCCGGAAAGGACCATCCTGGATTCCGCCGTAAGGCGACTGAGGGTCCAGGTGGCCAGGGGAGGCGGCATGTCCCCCCGTCAGGCGACGGCCATCGGCATTCTTTTCCTGGTGTTCCTGGGATGGGTCTTCCTGAGTTCCCGGATAGGACTGGGAATTGTGGCTCTGATTGGTGTGGTTCTCTATCTGGCTCTGGACCTTGTGGACTGGAGTGATCTGAACCGGCGCACCAACTGGGGAGTCATTCTTTTTTTCGGTGCCGCCATTTCCATCGGTCTCCGGATCAAGGAAACGGGGGCGGCGTTGTGGCTGGCCAATGGGATCATTGACGGGCTTGGATGGTTGACCAGTGACGTGGCCGTTCTGGGGGCGGTGGTATCGGTTCTTGTTCCTGCTTCCCTGGCGAACGTTCTGAGCAGTGCACCCACAGTGGCCGTCATAGGTCCCATCGTGCTGAACATGGGAGGGGATCCCATGATCCTGGGGATTTCAACAGCGGTGGCATCGGCCTTCTGCTACATGACCGTGGTGGCATCTCCCCCCTGCATGATTATCTTCTCCAGCGGTCTGGTAAACTCGAAGGATTTTCTCAGGGGAGGGTGGAAACTTTTTGTCATGTCGATGGTCGTTCTCGGGGTCATCAGCCAGGTATGGTGGCCGTTTCTGAGGTAGGGGTTTGATGTTGGGAGAACGGCAGTTAAATTGACCGGTCCATGAAATTTCTTCTGGGTATAGGGGGTAAAGAGTTTTCGGAACCCACCCTCAACATCGGGTCCCGAATAGCCAGATCCTTTGACGCGGACCTGAGCATCGTGTACGTGGGGGCGAAACCGAAGCAGCTGTTTGAGGACCGGGTGCATTTGGCCAGGGATGCTCTGGCCAAATGGGAGATCTATCATCCCGGAGTGGAAGTCCTGAAGTGGGCCTATGAGCATCTGGAAGAATCCGGCTACCTGGCCAAGGAGGAGGGAGCGGACTACTTCCGGCCGGAGAACATGGTGGAGGAAAGGGGCCGGTTCCGGATGATCCTGCCGGCGGCGACGGGACGGGAAGTGGATTTGATCCTCAGGGAAGGGAAAATCGTGAGAGAGTTGAGACGGGAAACAGCCGAGGGCGATTATACCCTTACCATCATTGGCGGGAGCCGGGGCCGCAGGATGGCCCACGACCTGCTCCAGTACATCCCCACCTCAATTTTCGTCCTGAAGAACGTGGACCGAAAGAGGGACTACAGGATACTTCTGTGTGTGGACGATTCGGAAGCCACGAAACGGGCGGTCCGGTTCGGGGCCACCGTGGCCAAGAACCTGGACATGTTCGTCCATACGCTTACAGTGTCCAAGACGACCCGGTTCGGTCCCGGGTATACCCGGGCCGCCAAAACCGCCGCCCGGTATCTTAAGTCCAAGGAGATCCCTTTCAAGCAACACTTTGTGACGGGCGATCCGGTGACCACCTTTGTGGATTATGCCGGGGAGAACCACATCCTGGTCATGGGGGATTCAGGGACCTCCCCGTTGAAGAAATTCTTCGTAGGAAGCAAGCCCATAAAAACCATGGATAGGGCGACCTGTCCCATCCTGGTGGTCCGGTAGGAGTGTCGATGCAGTACGGGGACCTCCATCCATGGAATGTGACCCCTGATGAAGCCAGGAAGATTCAAGACGATCTCCGGGACAGGGTGATCCTATCCCCCATTCCGGAAGACGTCCGCCATGTGGCCGGCGCCGACGTCTCCTTCGATAAAGGATCCAACCTCATGCATGCCGCCATCGTGGTCATCCGTCTTCAGGATCTGATGGTTATCGAGAAAAAGGGGGTGTCTGAACGAACGTCTTTTCCCTACGTTCCGGGGCTGCTGGCATTCCGGGAAGGTCCACCGGTGCTTCACGCCTGGGAGCAGCTGACGGTTCACCCCGATGTCATCGTGTTTGACGCCCACGGGTTGGCTCATCCCCGGAGATTCGGGCTGGCGTGTCACCTTGGCGTCATTCTGGACATTCCTTCCGTGGGCTGTGCCAAAAGCGTGCTCATCGGGTCGTACCGCGATCCGGGACCCGGAGCAGGGAATACATCACCCCTGGTTGAGAACGGGGAGGAGGTGGGCGCGGCCCTCCGCACCCGGGAAGGGGTGAGCCCAGTCTTTGTGACGGTGGGCCATAGAAGCGATCTACCCAGTGCTGTGGCGCTGATCGTGGCCTGCACTCGCGGATACCGGATTCCCGAACCCACACGCCAGGCTCATCTGATCGTGAACGCCCTGAGACGGGGGGAGACCATCGACTCGAAGAGGGATGGGGTACAGGAGACATTGTTCTGAAATGGATACCCGGCCAGGGAGAAGTTTCCACCGGAGGTATCCATGGGTGACGATCTCCCTGATCTTCACGGGTCTTCTGAGGGGTCAGGACCTTTTCCCTAACGTCTGGCCCGAGTTCGAACCGGAACCGGCGTCCGGCAGGTGGACCTGGTGGATAAACCTGGGTATGCACGTTCAGGGGATTGACAGGCCTGTCCCTCCCGACAGCGGCGAATTCTACGATCGGTTCAGGGACTATGACGATTTTGTGAAACATACCCGGAGGCCCAGTTACTTCGCCCTGGAAATTTCCAGGTCATTCCCAAACGGGTGGTCCATCCTGCACCGTACGGAAGTGTACCCTAACTGGATGCAGACAGAGAAGGATATCAGGTATCCTGTGGCTGCAAGAGATCTCGACAGCCATACCAACGCCCGGGGTTTCCTTCAGAAGACCGGGAGAAACTACGGGATCAAGATTGGGCGGGACTTCCTGGTCTGGGACCCCATCTGGACCGGAACGTTACTGCCGGATCAGATTCCATCTTTCGATCAGGTACGGCTGGATCTCTGGGGCCAGCGCTGGTACTACCACGCATTTGTGGGAGATATCAACCGGCGGGATGTGTTCAACAATGTAGATCAGTACAAATACCTGGCCGCCCATCGCCTTGATTTCATGCCGTTCACGAACCTGCTGGTGTGGGTGGCTGAGATTCAGATCGTCACCCGGTCTCTTTCACTGGCCGATCTCAACCCCTTTTTCCTGGTCTACCATAATCTGGAACGGATCCACAGAACCCACAATGCCATCACCTCCCTGGGCCTGAGATGGAAGGTTCGCCAGAACCTGGAGGTGTCCGTTGAATTCGATATCGATGAATTGGAATCCGCGGCGTTTGAATACTACACCGCCAACCAGAACGCCTTCGCCTATCAGGTGGGAGTTCTTCACCAGAGGTTTCAGGTTTCCTACGTACAGACCTGGCCCTGGGTGTACAACCACGAGGCGAAAACGGAAGCCCACAGTACCACCTTTGTGTTCTCCGAAAGCCAGGACCGGAAGGGGCCGGTCTATTTTGATCGTTTTGTCGGCTACCCCATGGGATCCGGTGCCCGGATTCTTCAGGCCGGCATGGAGGCGATTCCCGGTCTTGGGATCCACTACCGCCACCTCGAACGGAATCCCAGCCATATTCTGGAGCCCATTTCCACCCTGGAATCCCCTGAACCGGTGGAGACACGGAACAGGGTGGCCGTAACGTATGAAAAAGAGCTGGCCACACGGTTCGCGGCCCGGATGGTATTGAGCTGGGAACATTCCCTGAACTATCGTCATTCCAGCGAGGACGCGACCCTCACGGAGTGGTTGGTGGGTATCGCCTACCGGTTTTCCAACAGCAACTGAAGGAGACCCATCATGTTTCCCTGGACCCCCCAGACGGTTCACCCTCTTTTTGTTCATTTTCCGATTGCTCTGTTTTCCACGAGCTGGCTCTGCGATGTTCTTGGCGTCCGGTTCAAGAAAGAATCTTTGCACCAGGCAGGGTGGTGGTGTCTGACGTTCGGTGTCCTTTCCGCGGTGTTCACGGTGGGTACCGGGTTCCTGGCGGATACGGTGACCGGACACATGTCCGATCCGTTTCCCCTGTACAGCACACACGGGGTGGTGCAGTTGACGGCGTCCGCCGTTTTCCTTTTCCTTTTTGTCTGGCGGTGGCGTTTGGGCGTCCGGCTGCCCGATCGTCCGGGGCTTTACGTCTACCTGGGACTGGGGGCGGTGGCCACCGCCCTCATCTTCTACGGGGGACACCTGGGCGCCCAATTGGCAGGGAGGATCTAGCAGGCAGTCGGCAGCGGCAGGGCAAAGACGGTTGGCACTTGGCAGTGTGCAGTTAGCAGGAAAACCTTCGGGGGCGTTTGGCGTGTAACATCCAACGTCTGAATCGATGACGCGTGATTCTGTGAAACCTGATGTCATCCTCTGCCATTACGGTGAGATTGGCGTGAAGGGGAAGAACCTCAGGTTCTTTGAGGAAAGGCTCCGGGATAATATCCGGTCCACTCTGGACGGGCACTGTCCCGGAACCTATGCCTCGGTGAGGCGGGTTCACAGGCGGATACTGGTGACCCTTTCCGAGGGGGGCAGGTCCTCCGTGGACGAAGTGTCCGGTGCCCTTAAGAATGTCTTCGGCCTGGCCTATTTCGCGTTTGCCGTCAGGAGCAGGCAGAACCTTGACGATCTTAAGAAAGATTCCATCCGGGTGTTGTCTCCTCTGAAGTTTGAAACCTTCCGCATAACCGCCCGGCGCGGTGACAAAAGTATTCCGTTCACTTCCCGGAGTGTCAATGAGACCGTCGGTGCCCACGTGGTGGGGGAACTGGGGAAAAAGGTCCAGCTCAAAGAGCCCGATGTCACCTGCTATGTGGATCTATTCCAGAAGTCCGCCTTTATTTATACCCGGAAAGTTCCGGGTCCCGGAGGACTGCCCGTGGGTGTCAGTGGCAAGGTGGTGGGCATGATTTCGGGGGGCATAGATTCTCCCCTGGCCTGTCATTACGCCATGAAGCGGGGGGCCCAGGTCGTATTCGTTCACTTCCATTCCGTTCCTTATACGAATAGGGCTTCCATCGACAAGGTGATGGAGGTGGTGCAGCTTCTAAGAAAGTTCCAGATCACCGCCAGGCTGTTTCTCGTGAAGCTCGCCCCCATCCAGGAAGAGATCATGGTCAACACCCCTGCCCGGTTCCGCGTCTTGCTGTACCGCCGGTTCATGTTTCGCATCGGGGATGCCATCGCGCGACAGGAGAAAGCCCATGCCCTGGTCACGGGGGAATCCCTGGGCCAGGTGGCCTCCCAGACTTTGGAGAACATGGAGGTTATCGAAGTGGTGACAGACCTTCCCGTTCTGAGGCCTCTGGTGGGACTGGACAAACAAGAAATCGTGGATCAGGCCCAGGGGATAGGGACCTACGCCATTTCCATTCAGCCCGATCAGGACTGCTGCTCCGTGTTCGTTCCTCGACATCCCGCCACCCGGTCTTCTCCCGAGGAAGTAGCCAGGGCAGAGGTTGACCTGGACGTAAACCGCCTGGTTGATGAAGCGGTAAGAACGGCGAAGGTGGAGACCTTTACGGGCTGAGACTCCCGGCCTGCGACCTATTCTTTTGGAGTTTATTGTACCCCTCAGACTCAAAGCGTCATGGCGATCCCGACGGTTCGGGAGTGCGGGACTCGTAATGACTCTGCTTTAGTAGGACCATCTCCAGTACTGTAGATTCGAGGATCGCACCCTCTGCAGGTGGACTCCCCCCGATCTTTCGGGAACAAAAAAGTATTTGCCTCATTGAGTATTTGAATGTATATTCAATTAGTTGATCAGGGGAACGGTCCGGTGGAAGCGGTTCGGTTGGGTTTTTGAAAGTGACGTCAGGATTCGAGGAAAAAAGGAGGAGTTTCGTTGAAGAAGAATTCGAAAGCATTGAAGGTGAAGACTGAATTAGACATA
>JBHIAI010000096.1:0-6730 GCA_046861655.1 Fidelibacterota bacterium
AGAAGGCGATCGGGATTGGAAACGTTAAGAAACTTTGTGGAGGGAAGAAATGAAAATGTTAGTGGGCGGCCGGTGGGTGGACAGGTCAGACAGGATCGAAGTGCTCGATCCCATCGATGATTCGGTGGTAGACACTGTGCCCGCCGCCACCAGGAACGATGTGAATGCGGCCATTACTTCTGCCCAGGCCGGGGTTGAGGAGATAAGAGATATGCCCGCACACCAGAGGGTCAAGGTATTGATGAACACGGCCCGTCTGGTGGACGCCCGCCGGGACGGTTTTGCCCGGCTTATCGCCCGGGAGAGTTCCAAGACCATCCGGGAAGCGAGAAGGGAGGTCAGCCGGGCCGTAAACACGCTGAGGGTGTCCGCCGAAGAGGCCTCCCGGATCTCGGGAGAAACCCTTCCTTTCGACAGTTTTCCTGGCGGGGAAAACCGCCAGGGGTACTATCTGCGGGTTCCTGTTGGCATCATCCTGGCCATTACTCCTTTCAACGATCCCTTGAATCTGGTGGTGCACAAGGTGGGCCCCGCCATCGCCGGAGGAAATGCGGTGGTGTTGAAGCCCTCCACCCTAACGCCCCTGTCAGCCCTGAAGCTGGCAGAAGCCTTCATTGAGGGGGGACTTCCGGAAAACATCCTTTCCGTCATCACTGGATGGGGTCATGCCATCGGCGACGACCTGGTGACGGACCCCAGGGTGCGGATGATCTCTTTCACCGGGGGGACGGACGCAGGTCGGGACATCCTCAAAAAGGCGGGTCTCAAGAAAATCGGAATGGAATTGGGATCCAATTCACCTGTCATAGTGATGGACGATTGTGATCTTGAGAAGGCTGTCGAGCGGAGTGTGTCAGGGGCATTCTGGGCGGCAGGTCAAAACTGCCTGGGCGTTCAGAGAATTTACATCCACCAGTCCATCTATGGACCGTTCAGGGATGCATTTGTCGATCGCACCCGCCAGGTCAAAACAGGGGACAAGCTGGACGAAGCTACCGACATGGGACCGGTGATCACCCGGAAGGAGGCTAAGCGGGTTATGGACTGGGTGAACGAGGCCAAGGCACAAGGGGCCAGAGTTCTTACGGGGGGGGAGCGGGAAGGGGCCCTGGTGGAACCTACTGTCCTGGAGGAGACCCCCCCGGAGGCGAGGCTCAGTTGTGATGAAGTGTTCGGACCCGCCGTCTCCCTCTACCGGGTCAAGAGCCTGGAAGAAGCAGTGGAAGAATCTAATCGTGTTCCCTATGGACTTCATGCGGCGATCTTCACCCGGGATATCGAGCAGGCCTTCTACGCTGTCCGGCATCTGGAAGCCGGCGGAGTTATGGTGAATGATTCCACCGACTACCGGCTCGATAGCATGCCGTTTGGCGGTGTCAAAGAGAGTGGGCTGGGTCGGGAGGGAGTCCGTTTCGCCCTTCAGGAAATGACCGAGCCAAAGGTGGTGTGCTTCAACCTGTAAAGGGTGACCAAAAAATGAGTTGATGGTCTGATCCCGGTTTTGTAAATACTTGTACCAGTATCCAATGGGGGGAATCGTGCCATGGGTGATTTGAACATAACAGGTTACGACCATATAGGGTTTTATGTTTTCAATGCCAAACAGGCAGCCCACTACTATCGCTCTGCGTTCGGCTTTCAGCCCGTCGCCTACCAGGGCCTGGAAACAGGGGTCCGGGATAGGACCGGAATCGTCATGAAGCAGAACGACATCACATTTCTTCTGACCTCGCCCCTTGAAGATGACAGTCCCATCGGTGAACATGTCAAAAGGCATGGGGACGGTGTGAAAGACGTGGCCTTCCAGGTGGACGACGCCGAGGCTGCCTGGGAGATCGCCATGGAGCGGGGTGCCGAATCAGCCTATAAGCCCCTGAAGCTGGAGGACGATTACGGCTCCGTTACCCTGTCAGGTGTGAAAACCTACGGGGATACGATTCATTCCTTCGTGGACCGAAAGGAGTACCACGGGTCGTTTCTTCCGAAAATGCAGTCTCTCCCTTCCGGCGGGCGAAGCCGAGTGGGACTGAAACGTATCGACCACGTGGTTGCAAACCAGGAACAGGACTGTATGAAACCCATTGCTGAATGGTACGAAAAGGTTCTGGGATTCCACCGGTTCTGGTCGGTGGACGATAAAGACATCTCTACCGAGTACTCATCCTTGAGGTCTGTGGTGATGGCCGATCCCAGCGAAACGGTCAAGATGCCCATCAATGAACCGGCCCCGGGACTCAAGAAATCCCAAATCCAGGAATTCATCGATTTCTACAAGGGTCCGGGAGTTCAACACATTGCCATGTTTACCGATGACATCATTTCCACGGTAAAACGATTGATGTCCAGGGGGGTGGAGTTTCTCACCGTTCCCCGGGCGTACTATGACGAATTGTCTACCCGCGTGGGCGGCATTGACGAAGACATGGAGGAGCTGGCCAGTCTGGGTCTTCTCGTCGACCAGGACGAGAACGGCTATCTCCTTCAAGTTTTTACTCAGCCCGTTCAAGACCGTCCCACCCTCTTTTACGAAATCATTCAGCGTAAGGGGTCCGATAGTTTTGGCAAGGGAAACTTCAAGGCCCTGTTTGAATCCATAGAACGGGAACAGGCCAAGCGGGGCAATCTGTAGGCCGCGGAGTGCATGAAACTCCTCTCCTATTCCCTTAGGCCGCAGGAGCCGGCCAGAGTGGGATACATTCACGGGGAATGGGTGGTGGATCTCAAACGGGCAGAGAAATGGATCCGGCAGCACAGGTCCTCGCCAAAGCGGCTTCCCGATTTCCCTCCCACCATGCGGCAGCTTCTGTCCGACTGGGCCTCCAACCTGGAAGCCATTCAGACCGTGGCGGACGCCCTGTCCGAAGAAGAGGTCCACTCCCTGACCGTGAACGGAGAGTCCCTGGCGGCCCTTGAGTCGTCCGTTCACTTCTATCCGCCGGTCCCCGATTCCCCAACCTTCCGGGATTTCTACGCGTTTGAACAGCACGTTAAGGCTGCCCGGCGGTCCAGAGGGTTGGATATGGATCCCACCTGGTACCGGATTCCCGTATTCTACTATTCCAATCCCGTCAATCTCTACGGACATCTGGCGAAAGTTCCCAAGCCTGATCAAACCCATGCCCTCGACTTTGAGCTTGAATTGGGCATCATTATCGCCCGGGGAGGAAAGGACATCCCGGCCCGGGAGGCGGAAAGCTATATCGGAGGCTATACCATCATCAATGACTGGTCGGCAAGGGACATCCAGAGGGAAGAGATGGTCCTCAATCTCGGACCGGCAAAAGGAAAAGATTTCGGCACATCTGTGGGACCCTACATGGTGACCCCGGACGAATTGGCCAGCGGGTGGGTGAATGGAAAACTGAATCTCACCATGAAAGCGTACCGCAACGAGCGGCAACTGTCCAGCGGAAACGCCAGGGACCTGTACCATTCCTGGCACACCATGATTGAGCGGGCATCACAGAACACCCCCCTGATGCCCGGGGACCTGTTTGGATCGGGTACGGTGGGAACCGGATGTATTCTGGAATTGAGACCGGAGAACGCGGGGGGGTGGCTCACGCCAGGGGAAATCATTAGACTGGAAATTGAACAGTTGGGGTCCCTGGAAAACAGCATCGTATAGGAGTGCAGGACCCGAACAGAATCCTTCACTCCCAAAGGAGATAACCATGGCCTATTACCTGCAGAGAGGTTCCATACCGCCCAAACGCCACACACAGTTTCGAAAGCCCGATGACTCCCTTTATCGGGAGGAGCATATCAGCCGGGGGGGATTCTCCGGCGTTTATTCCAATGTGTACCACATCCATCCGCCCACACGGGTCCAGGCTGTCAAAGAATTTCAGGCGTTGTCCAGGGAGGTCTGGGACAAGCCTTACCGACATCATCATTTTCGCACTGGTCAGCTCAAGAGTGAGGGGGATCCCATCGAAAGTCGCAGGATCCTCCTTTTTAATGACGATGTCACAGTACTCAAAGCTCACACCACAGAGTCCATGTCCCGGTTCTACCGGAATGCCCATGCGGATGAAGTCATTTTTGTTCACCGGGGTTCGGGGAACTTCGTTTCCCACCTTGGGACTCTTCCGTTTAAGAAGGGAGACTACATCGTTGTCCCTCGGGGCGTCATCTGGCAGATGAATCTGGATGAACCCTGCCGGTTCCTGGTTTTTGAAACCTCGGGACCGGTAGAACCCCCTCTTCGATACAGGAATCCCCAGGGCCAGCTCAAAGAGGGTGCCCCGTACTGTGAGCGGGACATCCGGGTCCCTGATTTCCAGGAACCGAGAGATGACGAGGGAAAGTTTGAAGTTCTGGTAAAGGTGAAGGAAGGTATCCAGACCTACGTCTACAACAACCATCCCTGCGACGTCGTGGGTTGGGACGGATACTACTATCCCTGGATCTTCAACATCTGGGACTTTGAACCCATCACCGGAAGGATTCACCAGCCCCCTCCGGTTCACCAAACGTTCGAGGCTCCCGGACTGGTGATCTGTTCCTTCGTTCCCAGGATGTTTGACACCGACCCCCAGGCCATCCCGGCTCCCTACTCCCACAGCAACGTGGACTCGGACGAAATGATCTACTACGTGGAGGGTCATTTCATGAGCCGGAAGGGAATGGAAGAAGAATCCATTTCCTTCCATCCTCCCGGCCCGCCTCACGGCCCCCAACCGGGAAAAACGGAAGAATCCATCGGCAAGAAAGAGACCACGGAGATGGCTATTATGATGGACACCTTCCGTCCCCTAAACGTGGGAATCGCCTGCAAAGACATCGACGATCCCGATTATCCTACGTCGTGGATCTGACGTGATTATCGATCCCAAAGAGCGTCCCTTTTCGGATATCCATAAACTGATGATTGGATCCATCCTACCCCGGCCCATCGCGTTTGTTTCCACCATCTCGGCACAGGGCATCGTCAACCTGGCGCCGTTCTCCTACTTTAACGGCGTATGCTCCAACCCGCCCACTGTGATGTTCGCCCCGTCTCGCCGGGGATACGACGGAAAAACGAAGGACACCCTGAATAACATCCAGGAAACAGAAGAATTCGTGGTGAACATTGTATCAGAGGATTTCGCAGAGCAGATGGTCAGGTGTTCCACCGATTACGATCCCCAGGTCAACGAATTCGACATCTCAGGTCTGACCCCGGTATCCAGCGACAGAGTCGCCCCGCCCAGGGTGGGGGAATCCCGGGTTAACTTTGAATGCAAACTTCAGCAGGTGGTCCCGGTGGGGGACGGCTCTCCCGGGAGCGGATTCGTGGTCATCGGAACCATCATCCTGATCCATGTGGATGACAGGGTGTACGAAGACGGACACATCAATCTCGAAGCCCTTCGCCCCCTAGGAAGACTCGCCGGACATCGCTACGTGAGGGTTACGGACGTTTTGGAGATCCCGCGCCAGATTCGTCCCCCCGGCCTCCCTGCCCCGGAAGAGGATCCAGGGGGGCATTGAACAGCGACGATATCTATTCCGCTCACTGCGTCCGGGGCATTCCTCCATCGGAAATTCTCACCCCGTTTCCCAGCATTCGCTCCCTCCTCAACTCCCAGGTGCGGCGCTATGGCGACAGGATCTTCTTGATCAACCATCAGGCAGATGGCAATAGGACCGAACTGTCGTACGAGGATTTTTCCCGGAAAGTCTTTCAGGGCGCCAACTACCTGAAAGACCAAGACGTTCAGTTCGGGGACCGCGTGGCCCCGGTGAGCTCTCGGGGGGTATCGGCCCTTCAGGAAGTCTTCGCCATCTGGACCCTCGGGGCTGTCGCTGTGCTCAATCCGGAGACGGGCGAGGAGGAAAGGGACCGTGACCGGTTCGAGGAACTTACCGGTGATTTCAGCCAGGAATTCCGGATTGGAAGGAAGTCGAGAATCGACGATGACGCCCTTCTCGTTTACGCTCGAACGCCCGAAGAAAAAGTCAGGGGGATAAGGCTTACTCATTATGACCTGCTTGTGGAAGCCATGGCTGTTGCCAGACGTCAGGAGATCTCGGACGGCAGCGTGGTGGTGAGCGGTCTGCCCGCTATGGATATCACGGCAATCGCAGGATGTGTGATGCCCACACTCTACGAGGGGGGGACCTTGGTGATTTCGGAACGATTGTCCGAATCCGTCCTGACCCAGCTGATCAAGGAAGAAAAGGCCTCTTCGGCCTTCGTGGGCAGGTCGTTTCTGGCCCATTGTCGCGATAACCCGGAGGTCTCCAGGGAATTTCTCACGTCATTGGACCATCTTACCTGCGCCGTCCAGGGTCTTACCGTTGAGATGGTTCAAGGAATCAGGAAGATCCTTGGCAGGCCTGTGATCTTGGGACTGTCCGTTCCAGAAGCAACTTCGTTCGCGAGTCTTGTCCCCGTTCCGAAGGGGACGGACTCCCTGATGTCATGGCTGGAACGGCAGATGGGTTTGCCCGCAGGAAACGCCCTTCACCCCACGGAGATATCCGTCCTGGATGAAGATGGAAACGAACGGGGAGAAAAAAAAGTGGGAGAGATAGTTCTGAGGGGACACACCGTTATGAAAGGATACCTGGAGGATGACGGGGCGACGGCCCATGCGCTCCGGTCCGGATGGTTCCATACGGGCGAAAGGGGGTTCTACCGGCTGGGCCGGGATGGGGACAGATACCTCTTTGTCACTTCCTGATCTCCCGGGCACTCGAGCCTGCCTCCGGCACCATGCCTGATGGTTCACGGAGGTGG
>JBHIAI010000097.1:0-6724 GCA_046861655.1 Fidelibacterota bacterium
AGAATCTTTTCCATGAAGGGACCCCACGCCCGAGAACGCGCGTCTCGGACCTCCCGCCAGAAAAGACTACAGCGTGCGGCGTTTCCGCCCGCGGCCCGAAGGCCCAAAAAGCGCCAACGCAGCCCTCACCCCCATGGCAGAATACAAAAGCACAGCCAGGATGGCATTCATCATCCGTTCGTGGGGTCGCGTGTGCCATTTCCGGAAGTACCGGACGAAGGATCGGTGAGAGCTCACGATCATGGATATTTTGCGGGGATGGATGCTGGCACCTCCGTGGTGAGTGACGGCGGTTTCTGGTGTAAAGAGGATTCCTTTTTTTTGTCGGATCCTCCGGCACAGGTCCACATCGCTGAAGAACATCCAGAAATCCTCATCGAAGCCCCCGGTTTTTCTGAGAAGGTCCCTGCGGACCAACAGGGCGGCTGCGGCGGGTTGATCCACGTCGCGGGGAGACGTGTGGTCAAAGTCCCCCATCTTCCAACCGTTGAAGATTCTTGACCCGGGGAAGACCTTACTCAAGCCAACCAGTTCGGACAGAACCGTGCCATAGGTAGGAAATCTCCGGCACGAGTACTGAATCGAGCCGTCCGGATAGCGCAGTTGTGGTGCCGCGGCTCCCAGGGATTCATCCTCCTCCAGCTTGGAAACCAGGGTTTCAATACTTCCCGGTTCTACCCGGGTATCCGGATTCAAGAAAAACACGAACTCTCCCCGGGCTATTTCCAGCCCCTGATTATTCCCTCTCGAAAACCCCAGGTTTTTCTCATTCTTTATCAGTGTAATCCGTGGCTCAATTCTTTCAACGGTGCCATCTGTGGACGCATTATCAATGACGACGATTTCTCCTCCCGCAGATTCAACCTGAGGAATCAATGCCTCCAGACACTCCCCAATCTCCTTCTCCGAATTATGGGTCACGATAATTACTGTGACTTTAAATCCTGATCCCGGTTCAGTCATTTTTCTTTCTGGACAGGGGAAATTTAACCTCTTGCTGCCGGAAACGGCAGCATTTGAGGCCTTAAGAGAGTCCCGACTTATTCAGTGGAGGCGGGTAGCCACGGATCAGAATCCGTGACTGTTTGAGTCCCGATGCCTTTTCGGGAGGAGTTTCACGGATTCCCGTGGGTGACGTCTACACAGGAGGGACGATCTTACAGCCGATGCTTCTTTCGGTACCTTTCTTGTGTGAAGAAAGGTACAGGAAAAAAAGTTGTTCAACGCAACAATCTTGGATGGATCCGATCAAAACCAGCTCAAGAACCGCGGCAGCCACACCCCGTCGAACACTCTCTCCACTCCGAACCATACCACCTCGCCTTCTCTATTTCCCCCGGTGAATCCCACATTATCCACGAACTCTTTTTCATAGTAGAGGTTGAACCGGAGACCTCGAATGCGGTAGCGTATATCGAGGCGGAATTCAAACTTTACTTCCGCCCACATGTAATCATCCTTGGTCAGCAGTTTCTTAACTTTCACTATGATAGTCCGTCGCGTGTCAGGGTCTATCCGCGTCTCAAAGGCGTCAACCCACACACGCTCCCGGTTATCCAGGATCCCGTGCCGTTCGTAGTTGAAACCGGGAATGATCGAAAACCTATCGCCCAGGTACCCCACATACACTGTGAAATCGTCGGAATCGGCACCGCTGTGGGCTCCCCACCGCCGGCCATTGTAGCTGCTGTAATCGTAAGCGGCCCTGTCGTACCAGTCCGCTCCCTCCCGGAACTCTCCATATCGGCGCTGTATGGTGAAGGGACTCTTCATCAGGTTGGCATATTCCATCCCGAAAGTCAGGTCGTCATTCCCGAATAGGCCATACTTTCTCAGGCCCACTATCGCTGCTGAGGTATGGTCGGGCTGCCTGCGAAGGTCCACACCGTTCCAGGCGTGGTCGTTCCGGCCCAGTTCCAGAAAGACCTTCAACCCTGAGTTCGGAAATGAGGCACTGAGGTATCCCGACAGGGTCTGATCCCAGATGTCCACTGAACTGAGAGGATCATCCGGGTCCGTCTGTTTTCCCTGGAGGAAAAGACCCTCCACGGGAAGCATCATGGCTTCTTTTCTGCTCAGGGTGTCCTTCCCTGCAGAATTCCCCCCGGAAAGGTAGGTCCGGGAGAGTCCAACGGTCACCACCGGGTCGGAATGGAGCGTGGTGGTAAGAACCAGGGCCGTGAAGTAAGGCTCGTCGGCGTTCAGGCTGTCCATATCTGAGAATACGTAACGGGCGTCCAGCCCCACCTTCCCTATCCGCTGTTCCCTCAGGGTTCCCACCATGAGGTGGTTAAATCCCCGGGTATTGTTCGTCATGTTGAGCGTACTGTGGATTCCCGGTCCCCACCACATGTTGGCGTTGGAGAACCCGAACCCTACCCCTTTGTAATGGAGGTACGCCTGTACTTCCCGCAAGCCCGATATCCTGTAGGGGGAATCTTCAAACGGCTGGTTGTCGTTGAGTTTCATGTACTTGCCGATCCGTACCGCTTCGTCAAAGGGTAAGTTCTGGTTGGAGAAGTAATACGGTTCCAGGCTGAGGGCAAGGAAGGGTCCGGAGTAGGAGATATTGACCGAACTGAAGAAGCTGTCCCCCTTGCCGATCCACCGGTCGGATGTGTTTTCTAAGTTCGGGGCGTTGGTGTTGTTGAAGAGTTCACTCCTGAGGGTGATGGAGAGGTTTCTTTCCCTGTTTCGGGAGGATATGAACACCGGCCGGATAATGAGGGGACCGTAGTCTATTCCTTCTTGAAAATAAGCTTTTTCGTGGAACATCAGGTCCAGAGGGTCCGCCGGGATATACCGCTGGGCAGCGGCCGGTCGCCACAGCGTGATAACGACTGCAGCCAAAATCAGATACTTGAATTGAACTAGTTTCGGCCCAAACACAGATTTAGCCCCCACGAATTCGAGCTGGTTTACCCTTCCTTTTAATGAGAACACCTACAACGCCCCGGTCGTCCCTACATGACTCCATCACTCCAGTCTCCCTCTTCTCCCTTTTCCCACAGTTTAACCGATTACCCCGACTTTTGGTACCCCCAAATCACCCCAAAGAAAAACACCGCCCTCCGTTCGGAAGACGGCTATTCTTTACGTCAAAGGTCTAACATCGTGATGCGACCCTTCGTGGAGGCGGGGAGATTCGAACTCCCGTCCGAAACGGTGACACGGCCGGTCTCTACATGTTTAGTCCGTGCGTCTAATCTCGTCCCGGAGGAGCTTCACGGGCCTCCTCCTTCCGGGACCAGTCTGAAGGTTCTCGCCCCGGTTTCCCAGACATAAACCGGGACCAGCCTGTGTTTGCGACGCTCTGTCCGGACGCCACAGGCGGGCTTCCGGGAGAGCGGCCACCGTCAATTAAGCGATGGCGAAGTTGCCAGTGTTGGCACTTGTCTTTTTTCCAGGGGGATTAGACCCGAAACCTCGGGATAAGAGGGTACCTGGAATCCTCTACAGGCCGCCGGACGTCTCTATCGTCCCGTCGATACCAGTCGCCCCCAATTACGCTTTACGATGTACGCCCTACGCATTACGAAGCACCTATCAAAGAGCTTTCAAAAGAATTTACCCTACTTACGCGGTAGAACTCAAAACGTTTCTTCCCAGAAAAGAAAGTGCCCCGTACGATCCCGAAGGTTCGGGCCGGGCGGGGCCTTCTTGCCAACTACTTCGCTCCTTTTCCCACCGTCCACCAAGAAACGGACAGACGCTGGAAAGGGAACTCTATGTCAATGAAATGCTCAAACCTGTCTCACCTGAGCCAGGAAGGCGGTCTCAATATATTTTCCCTGACCAAAGAAATCAAGGCCCAATATCCCCTTTTGTTTCAAGGATTAGAAAGTCACCCTGAAGCCAGCGAGCCTAAATGCCTTTTCCTGTTCGACATCGTGGACTTCGCCATCTTCATACCTAAAGCACAACCGCCAACGGCTTCGAAAAACACGGTCTTTAAGCGTCTTTCGATACTGTCTTCAGCTTAGATAAACCGTCGATTTTTCTTGCAGGATATACGCCACTGGCGTATATTTTGACATCAAGTTTGTCGAAACTCAAATATTCACTCGTGAGGTTGAAAGGATCCTGAGTGATGAGGATTACAGGCTTCTACAGCTTGCTCTTCTGCTTCGACCAGAGCAAGGATCTAACAAAGGAGCAAGTCCGTATTTTGAAACGTTTGGTAAAGGAGGAGTTTAAATGAGAAAACAGGATTTTGACAATTTGGTGGAGAGCATTAAGGAGGCAGGGAAAATCCGTCGGCGTGAAATCAAGGCCAGTCGAACGTTTGACTTTAAGCCGGTCGACATAAAGAGAATTCGCACTCTCCTGAAAATGTCCCAGGCTGAGTTTGCCCTCATGATTGGGGTGAGCGTGTCCACGCTTCAGAATTGGGAGCAGGGCCGAAGGCGCCCCGAGGGCCCCGCCCGGGCTTTATTGAAGGTCGCTGCGGAGAACCCCAGGGCCGTTGCCGAAGCGCTAAGTAGCTAGGCTCCTCTCTGTCACCTTTTACGCCAGTAGGCGCACAGGGAGGGATTCAGCTTCCGACGGATCAGGATGCGTGACTGTTTGATCCCGACAAGGCGGGAGATAGGTCTTTAGGTTGTATCTTTTCCAGCTCTTTTCTTCTAAAGAAAAGCGAAACATCTTTTCCTGACAACTTGGAACCAAACAGTGCGGCATTCCAAACCCCTAAAAACCCGGAACAAAACATCGCAATACTCAGCAGTTGACAGGAAGAAACGTGATTCTTTCCCGCCCTGTCCTTAAATCCCCATTCATTCTCTTTCCCCTTCGGTCCCTCTCGTGATTATATTCAGAATATGCCATTTCAAGCGTTAACCTACCGGTTACCCTGAGCATCCTGAGCCTGTCGAAGGACGAACGGTGGCCACCACTATAAGATTTAATCTTTTATCCTTTCTCTGTGTTCTCTGTGTCCTCTGTGGTTCAAATCTTCTTGCCTCGGGTGCTTTCGATCACGGCACCGCCACCGGTCGCGGAAACCTGGAGCTCGATTTCACCTGGAATCCTTTCAATCTTTTTGATCAGGGACAGAGTTACGTGGTGTTCGGATACGGATTGACGGACCGGTTGGACATTCACGGCTATTATGCAACACCGGTGGAGGGCGGGGACAATTATTACCTCGGCGTTTTTTACCAGTTTTTCGAACATGGGTATTTGGATCTTGCTACAGCCGTGGGCATTCGCCGGTACACAACGTCCGAACGGTGGCACGTATTCGTGCCTCAGTTGCTTTACAATGTGAAGTTAGGAAAAGGGTTTACGGTAGGAGGAAGCGCGGTAACGCTTCTCGAAGCGTGGCGAAAATCCCGCTACGGCGGGAAGGGGGGGGGAGGGAATTGGGAGAGTTTGGGCACTACTTTTGACGTGGCACTGTTTGTGCCGTTGACCCGGTTCGTCCCGAAGGGAAAGTGGGTTAAGGAGGTGAAGTTAGGGATAGGTGCTTTCCGGCCCGTCTTATGGAAGCCCAAGCGAGGCAGTTGGTATCCGACCTACAGCATTGACGTCAAGTTCCATTTGGGTAAGGGTAAGTAGTCAGGAGACCCGGATTCTCTTGGTTTCTAATCTGTGCAATCCGTGTAATCCGTGGTTTCGTCCCTAGTCAAGAAACCATTGACCTGCAGGGACAAACGGGATAATTTCCCGGGGCCATTCTTGGCATCCTGTGACCACTGTCCGAATCCTACGAACACCAACCCCCCGTGGCGAGCTTGTCTCAATCGCCAAACAGCAGTTTGGGGACATGGTGAAGGCTGTGGTTGACGTCAACAGGAAGGTTATGGCAATCGGTGGAGAACTTCACTCTGATGAGGAGGCAGCCCTCATGGACGACGGTTCCAATCAACAGGACCTCTGGGGGATTAACCTTTACCCCTGGGAGTCCGGGGATGAATGGATCGAGTTCGATTCTGTCATCAACATTCGTCCATCCCAGGGGAATCGTTCCCGCGGCGTGGATGATCCGGAGAGGCGCAGGTTAATCATCGAAATGGTCTCTACACTCATTACGGAATGACCGGGACTGACGATTCCCCTCCGGGGACGATCATGCATCGTGATCTTGCTGGTGGAAGGTGGCAGACCTTCACGCTTGTTGAGCAGTTGTCCCATGTGGGTAGCGAAGTGGACAGGGCCATTCGTTCTTGGTCCGCCGGACGCAGTGGGCGGTTTGAGGCAGCCTTCGTCCGGGCTCTGGAGTTATTCGATCTCACGGCCGCCGATGCCCGCTGGCGCGGTTCAAACCGCCGGGAAATACTCCGGCTGCGGGAGGAATTCTGCCTGCTTTTTCCTTCCCGTTGGGATTTCCTACCCGAATCTGCCCGGTCTTTGCAGCGCTATTTTCTTCAGCTTGCAGTGGTGGCTCGTCGCATCCCCCGACGTTAGCACTCGAGCTTTTTCTCGTAAGCCCTGCAGATCCTGCCCCAGAACGTGAAACAAGAAAAGCCCCAGCGGGGCTTGGGCTCTTTCCATTTATCCAATTACCCAGTTATCCAATCATCCATTTCTCCACTTCCCCAGTCCTTCCGTTCTCCGTTTTCCGTCCTCCATTCTCCGTTCTTTGATCATTCATCACTCGTTTTCCCGTCTCCCGCCTGTCCCGCAGCGGCGGGATCTCCAATCTCCGGTGGATGGTCTCCGGCCTGTGGTCTCCGGTGTCTCCGTCCGTGAAATATTCCCATTGCACTGCAAATTATCCTTG
>JBHIAI010000194.1:0-1653 GCA_046861655.1 Fidelibacterota bacterium
CAAAGCGTCTTCTTGCCGTGTTCGGGAAGTTCAGTCAGGTTGGGCACTGCCCGGCCCAGAGCCCGCCTGGGGGCGTCCACCTCCTCCATCATTCGAGCGAGATTGCACGGATCGTGGAACGTGGGTTTCAGTTCGGGATCGGACGTCACCGAAATCCGTCCGCTGTCAAGAAGATCGGCAATGACACCGGTGTGATGCTCCACCTGAAAAGGAACTGGGCCGTACTTGCCGTATTCCCGTCCAAGATTCACCAGACAGTGAGGACAGAGGGTGACCACCTTTTTTGCCAGGGAGAGGATCTCAAGGTTGTGCTCCCGTAGTTGCTGATAGATCATCATCTCGCCGAGCCGGCTCGCCGGGTCCCCCGAGCACCATTCGTCCTCCAGGATTCCGTAAGTGACACCGGCGGCATCGAGGATCCGGGTGAGATTCTCCACCGTGCGGGAAAATTCAGGGTCCAGTCCATACCGGGCAAAGCAGCCCAGCCACAGCACGTACTCCTTGTCAGGCGTGTAGGCAGGAAGCTGCTGGGCAAGAGCACTCTCATGAGCCCCCTCCGTGTTGCCCGTTTCCTGCAGGTTCTTGAACACTTTCTGGTATTCCTGGGGCACCTGACCCTCCACCATGACTTGAAGCCGGCGGATCTCGTCGGCCTTTTCCACCTGATTCCCAACGGGACAGGCGTACGTGCAGGCCTGGCAAGCGGTACATTCCCATCCGGCCTCGGGATCGATTCTATCCACGACTGCCACAGTTTTGGAATCGAGCATGGGCTGTCTCAAATCCAGGATGAAATGATGTTTGGGATCGAGGACGCCCCCTCCCCGGTGGGCGGGACATGCCTCTGTGCACCGGCCGCACTCCACACAGCTGAACACGTCCAGGACCTGGTTCTTGGAAAGACGCCCCAGGTCTTCCAGGATAGCCTCCAGTTCTTCTTCAGAGGCCTCCAGGTCAATCTGGACCGGAACATGTTCGGGGGTTTCAAAAGGCCGGAAAAATATATTGAACGGGGCCAGAACCAGGTGGAGGTGCTTAGACCGGGGAATCAGGACCAGGAAAGCGAGGACGAGGTCAGAATGGACCCACCAGTTGATCTTCGCCACCAGGCGAGGGGGCCCGGTTTCACCGTAAAGGTAGGTGGCCATGAGGAGGAAGATAAAAAGGGCCACCAGGCCCGAAGAGGGGGAAAGTTTTCCCAGAGCCTCCGGCTTCAGGATGAAGCGCCGGTAGGCTAAGACCGCTATGCCCACCATGACCAGAACGGAAACCGGAATGACCAAGAAGGAGTAAAGCTGGCGGCTCCGTGGACTCAACAGGGGGGAGCCGAAACCCGCGCCAAAATGGTCTACAGTAACGAGGGCGAAGACCAAGAAGCCCCAGAACACCAGGGCATGCATGAGTCCTGTCCAGGTTCGCCCTTTGACCACCCGCTTGTGGAAAAGAACCTCTCTCGTCACCCGGGCCAGACGGGAGGGGACCCGGTCCAGGGGAAGTTTCCCCCTTCCCTGGATGACAATCCTCAGCCGTCGCCACACCTCGAACATGAAAAAACTGGCCGCAGCCCGAGTCAAGATGATAAGGATAACGCGTTCCGCAGTGGAGAAAAACATTTTCCAAACCGACATCCGGCGCTCGCGCACGGCGGGTTCT
>JBHIAI010000195.1:0-1653 GCA_046861655.1 Fidelibacterota bacterium
ATAACCCCCTGTAGAGGTGAAATTTCTCTTGACATTTGTGGGGTGGGGGTTTAACGTTGTGGGTAAGAGTGGGGAATTTTCCCAAGCTCTGCTTTCAGCCATGATCTCAGAGAACACCTTTACGGGGGAGTACATGTACACGCTCGACACCAAGGGTCGGGTCAGTATTCCCGCGAAATTTCGTACGGCCCTCTCCCCCGAGAACGACGGAACATTCGTCATCAGCCGGGGATTGGATACCTGCATCCTGGCCTATCCCATGGTGGAATGGCAAAAAGTGGAACAGGGCCTGAGGGGACTGTCCTCAGCCTCCCGGGTCTACCGGTCATTCATCCGGGCAACCGTCCGCTATGCCACCCCCGTGCAACTGGATAAACAGGGACGGATTCAGGTCACCCCGTCCCTTCGAGAATTCGCCCGGCTGGAAAAAGACGTGCTCATCATCGGGGTGGTGAACAAAATCGAAATGTGGAACCCGGCGATCCTCGAAAGACTGGAGAAGAAATCGCTGAAAATAGACTCCGATCAGTTCGGAGATCTGGCCGATAAAATCATATTGTAACCCTTGAACGAGACATGGTCGCCAGACAACCCATCCCACCTCCCAGTCCTCAAGGAAGAGGTGCTGGAATACCTCAATATCCAGCCGTCGGGCTTCTACCTGGACGGAACTGTAGGCCTGGGGGGCCACACGTCTGCGATCCAGTCCCGGTTGTCCAAGAACGGCGTCGTCGTAGGGCTTGATGGCGATGCCGGGGCTCTTGAACGTTGCCGGACCTCTCTCCCCTCCAGACCCACACTTCACCTCTTTCACGATTCCTACGATAACTTCCCCCGGCATCTGCGGTCCCTTCAGATTGAGAGGGTGGACGGAATGCTCCTAGACCTGGGCCTTTCCTCCCACCAGCTCGATTCGCCCGTACGGGGATTTTCTTACCGGATAGACGGGCCCCTGGATATGCGCTTCGACCTGTCAAATCCCCGTACCGCTCGACGGATCGTGGAAGAATCCACCGGAGATGAACTTACACGGCTGATTCTGGAACTGGGGGAGGAACGCCGGGCACGACAGATCGCCCGGGCCCTGGTAAGAGCCCGGAAGCGGGAACCCATCACCACCACGTTTCAACTCCGGGATGTGGTGGGTTCGGCACTGGACAGGCGAACTCGGACCAAGAGTCTTTCCCGGGTTTTCCAGGCGTTCCGAATGGCCGTCAACCGTGAGAGGGAAACCCTTCAGCGGTTCCTGGACACTTTTATGGATTATCTCAAACCGGGAGGCCGCCTGGTGGTGATCTCCTACCATTCCCTGGAAGACCGTCCGGTAAAAAGAAAAATCAGGGAGCTGGCCCGGGGATGCGTTTGTCCTCCTCAGCTTCCCATCTGCCAGTGCGGCCATGATCCGGAGGTCAGGATCTTAACGCCCACCCCCGTTACCCCGGGTCGGGAAGAAATTCAGCATAATCCCAGGTCCAGGAGCGCGAAACTGAGGGCGGCGGAGAAGACGGCATGAAACGGACCCGGAAACGACCCACAAGAAGGCGGAGGTCGAGACAGAAGCGGGAGTTTGTGAATTCACTCCTTTTCTTTGTGGTCTCCCTGCTGTCCATATCGGGTCTGCTTGTCTACCTGTGGGTGTATAACGAAATCAAT
>JBHIAI010000098.1:0-6619 GCA_046861655.1 Fidelibacterota bacterium
AAAAAGGGAGGCGTGTTCACCGCCACCGCAGGACTCACCGCTGAGTTCGGAGAGGAAAGAGTGTACAACGCCCCCCTGGCGGAATCTTCCATCGTGGGAACGGCTACCGGGATGGCGTCTGCCGGCTGGAAACCCGTTGTGGAGATACAGTTCGGAGATTACATTTGGACGGCCATGATGCAGATACGTAACGAGGTGGCCACCCTGCGCTACCGGTCCAAAAACACCTGGAGCTGTCCCATGGTCATCCGGGTTCCGGTAGGTGGCTACATCCACGGGGGACTGTGCCACAGTCAGTCAATCGACGGCTATTTTCTCCATCTGCCCGGCATTCGCATCGCTTATCCATCCAATGCGGCCGACGCCAAGGGTCTTCTCAAAATGGCCTGTCGAATGGATGATCCGGTCATGTTCATGGAGCATAAAGCACTCTACCGCGCCGCCGTGGCGGCAACGCCCGAACCCGATGAGAACTACCTGCTGCCGTTCGGGAAAGGAAAGATCGTCCAGGAGGGGACCGACCTGACCATCGTCACGTACGGCATGATGGTCCATAAGTCCCTGGAGGCCGCCAGGACCCTGCAGGAATCCCTGGGTGTCTCCATCGAGATTATCGATCTGAGGACGTTGAATCCTCTCGACCTGGATCTGGTGGAAAGGTCCCTCAAGAAGACCAGCAAAGTCCTGGTGGTGTATGAGGACAACCTGACAAACGGTTCCGGAGCCGAAATCATGGCCATCATTGCCGACCGGTTTTTTGAACTGCTGGACGGTCCCGTCAGGAGGGTCGCCGGGAAGGACGCCCCCGTCCCGTTCAGCCACGTTTTGGAGGAGAAGGTCCTGCCCCAGACAGAGGAGATCATGGACGCAGGCCGGGAATTGTTGGAATATTGATCATGATCGTTGACGTGGTAATGCCAAAACTTGGGGAATCCATTGTTGAGGGGACCATCATAGAATGGCGAAAGAAAGTGGGGGATACCGTTCAGAAGGACGAAATCCTGTTGGAAATCGGCACGGACAAGGTGGATTCGGAGATTCCGTCCCCCGTTTCGGGGGTCGTGGTGGAGATTCTGGCCAACAAGAATGATGTGATCCCGGTGGAAGAGAAAATCGCCCGGATAGAGACGGCAGCGGAAAAAGAGGCCGAAGCCGCTCCGGTGGAAGCCCCTCCGGAAGGGCAAAAGGTGGAGGAGGAAGCGAAAGAGGCGAGGGAAGAAGCCAAAGAAGAAAAGAGAGTAACAGAGGCTGAGGAAGGGAAACCTGCAGTCGAGGAACCCTCCCCTGGGCCCCAGCGCGAGCCCGAAAAGGCCCCTGAGCCGGGAAAGAAGGGAACCTTTTACACTCCCTTGGTTCGGGCCATCGCCCGGCGGGAAAAAATCAGTGAAGCCGAGCTAGCGTCCATCGCGGGATCAGGGAGAGGCGGCCGGGTCACTAAGAAAGATGTCCTGGCCTACCTGGGGAAAAGGCCCGAAGTACCCAGGGTGGAGGCTCCGCCGGCGGAAGCCCCGCCCGTTGGTTTGGAGGAGGAGATCGTGGAGATGGACCGGGTCCGCCAGTTGATCGCCGAACATATGCGGCGAAGCCTGGACACGGCCGCCCATGTCCATCTGGTCTCCGAATGCGACGTGACCCATCTGGCCACCTACGTTCAGGGCGAGAGGGAGGCTTTCGAAAAACGGGAGGGATTCAGACTCACCTTCACCCCGTTTTTCGTCCTGGCGGCGGTCAAGACCATCCACGACTATCCCATCTTTAATGCCTCCCTGGACGGCACCCGGATCGTCTACAGGAAGAACGTCAATTTCGGTCTCGCCGTGGCCACCCCGCGGGGACTCATGGTGCCGGTCATCAGGAACTGCGAGGAATTGAACTTCCTGGGCACATGCCGGAAGGTGAACGATCTGGCCGTCCGTACCCGGGATGGAAAGATCTCTCCCGAGGAGCTCCAGGGATCTACCATTTCACTGACCAACTACGGTGTATTCGGGAATCTTATGGGCACGCCCGTTATCAACCAGCCCAACGTGGCCATCATCGGGATCGGAGCGGTGAAGAAGCGGCCCGTGGTGCGGGAAACCGCCGACGGAGACACCCTCGCCATCCGGTCCATGGTTTATCTGTCCCTCGGTTTCGATCACCGGTTGATTGATGGTGCGGGAGGGGGTCAGTTTCTGAAGAGTATGGTCCACTACCTGGAAACGATGGACACTGAGTCCCTTCTCTAGCCTTATGGTTCAGAAAAAATCCTTGCATACTGTGGCCATTGCGAGTCCCGCTTTCGTGGAATGTGGTAGTCTCATTCTCATACAGGTACCCATGGAGTTTTCGTGAGTATATCCGTCAATCCCGGAAATGGATCTTTTGTCAGGGACCGTAAGCCCGACTGGCTGAAAATCAGCATCAGAACGGGACAGAACTACCGGGATCTCAAGAGCCTTGTGCGCCGGGGGAATCTTCACACCGTGTGCGAGGAAGCTCTCTGTCCCAACATCTACGAATGCTGGGAGCGGCGTTCGGCCACCCTGATGATTCTTGGGGACATCTGCACCCGGTCTTGTGGGTTCTGTAACGTGAAGACGGGAAAACCGACCTGGGACGATCCCGGCGAGCCCAGGAGAACGGCTGAAGCGGTGAAGGAGATGGGTCTCAAGCACTGCGTCATCACGTCCGTGAACCGGGATGAACTCCCCGACGGGGGCGCCTCCGTATGGGCCGATACCATTCGCCAGATTCACCAGCTCAACCCCGGCTGCTCGGTAGAAGTGTTGATTCCCGATTTCAGGAATGACGATGCGGCTCTGGAATCTGTATTTGCCGCAAAACCGGAAATCCTGGGTCACAACGTGGAGACGGTGCCCCGGTTGTACCGCAGGGTGAGACCTCAGGCCAGGATCGAATGGTCCCTCTCTGTGTTGAGAAAATCCAAGGGGTTTGGACTTCGAACCAAGACTGCCTTCATGCTGGGACTGGGGGAACAGGCCGAAGAGGTTTTCTCTCTCATGCAGGGTGTGGCCGAAACCGGCTGCGACATCCTGGCTATCGGCCAGTATCTCCAGCCTACCCGAAACCATGTTCCTGTGGACAGGTTCGTTCATCCCGACGAATTCAGCGTGTACCGCGAGACGGGATTGAAGATGGGGTTTAGGTGGGTGGAGGCCGGACCCCTGGTCCGAAGCTCCTATCACGCTGATCTGCAGGCGGTCATGAGCCTTGAGCCTTCCCGTGGGTAAGCCTCAGACCTTTCTGTATACCCTGATTCTCCTGGCCGGCCTCATTCTGGCCTGGGTAATCTACAGTCTTCAGTCCGGGAATCCCGTGGAGACCGCATCCGGTCCGGATCTGACTCCCGTTACCCGGGGGACACAGCCCGCTGCCAGGTTTGGTTCGGACCAGGTCAGACTGGGTCGGTTGACGGCCCCGGTGCCCCCGGGATGGTCCATGGAAACTCCCTCCTCATCCATGCGGTTGGCCCAGTTCCGGCTGCCCGCGGGAGAGGCGGGGCAGGAAGATGCCGAACTGGCCGTTTTTTCCGGAATTGGCGGGGGAACCCGGGATATTCTCAATCGGTGGTTCGGCCAGTTCGTCCAGCCCGACGGATCCTCATCACAGGATAGGGCCCGGGTGGAGACCATGACTCTGGAGGACATCCGGGTCACCCTGGCCGATCTCACCGGAACCTTCACCGGGTCGGGAATGCCCATGACACAAGCCGTCAACAAACCCGGGTACCGTCTTCTTGCCGCCATCGTGGAATCTTTCGATGAAACCTACTATTTCAAGCTGGTGGGACCGGAGCCCACAGTGGGCAGGTGGGCAGAAAGTTTTAGCACATTCATCGGGAACCTCCGCTATGCGGGACCGTAAATGTGTCAGGGTTTTGTGCCAGCTGTGGGACAAATCCGCTCTGGCACGATAATTGCTCTAGAAGTGACCGGTAATCGCCATAAGTTACAACGGTATGTCACAAAAGCTCGTTCAGTCCGGATTTCATGATGAGCGAGTCCCAGTCTTTGGGAACGAGCGTGGTCATTTCCTTCATTCCGGGAAAAGACTCGGGATGACCGTATCGGCCGTCGAGGCCCTGGCTAAACAGCGAATCAGTCGAGGAGACATGTATGTTGGATGAAGAGAAAGATCAAGTAGTCCAGGACGAATCCAACACGGAACAGGTGGAGGTCGAACAGGAGGGATCGGTGCCCGAATCGTATCCCCTGATGCCGTTGAGAAACACCGTCCTGTTTCCCCAGCAGGTCATTCCCACATACATCGGGAGGGAGCGCTCCTTGCGTCTCATCGATGACCTGCCCTCAGGCAAGAAAATGATTGTTGTGGTAGCACAGCAGGACGGTTCCCTCGAGAATCCGGCGGAGGACGACCTGTTTGCCTGGGGAACTCTGGCCATTGTTCTGAAAGTGTTCGACATGCCCGACAACTCTAAGTCTGCCATCATCCAGGGTGTGGAGAGAGTAAAAGTTCTGTCGTTTATTCAGACCAATCCGTATTTCAAGGTAGCGGTCCAGCGGGTGGAGGATCAGGAGCACGAAGGCCTGGAAGTGGAGGCCATGGTGGCCAACATACGCAATGTATTTCAGGATCTCATCAAGGTTGCGCCGTACCTGACCGAGGAGCACTCCGGGGTCCTGAGCAACATCCAGAATGCCGGCAAGCTGGCCGACCGGGTCATTTCCCTGGTGACCATCCCCACTAACGAAAAGCAGGAAATCCTGGAAGAGCTGGATGTGAAAAAGCGTCTGGAGAAAGCCGCCATTCTTCTGAACCGGGAAATTCAGCGGATCAGCATGGGAGAAAAGATTCAGTCAGAAGTGCAGGACGAGATATCCAAGACTCAGAGGGAATACTATCTCCGGGAGCAGATGAAGGCCATCAAGAAGGAGCTGGGCGAGGACGAAACCGCCCAGGAGTTGAAGGAGCTGGAGGGAAAAATCGAGGCCGCCCGCATGAGCGATGAGGCCGAGAAGGTAGCCCGGAAAGAGCTCGACCGTCTCAGCAAGATTCCTCCCCAGTCTCCCGAATACACCGTGTCCCGGACCTACCTCGACTGGCTCACCGAGCTTCCCTGGAGCAAGTTCTCAGACGACAGGGTCGACACCAAAGAGGCGAAGAAGATTCTGGATGAGGACCACTACGGGTTGGACGATGTCAAGGAGAGAATACTGGAGTATCTTGCGGTAAGGAAGTTAAAGGAAGAGAGGGCAGATGACGGCAAGGTCAAGGGTCCCATCCTCTGTTTTGTCGGTCCTCCGGGAGTGGGGAAGACCTCTCTGGGGCGGTCTATTGCCAGGGCCATGGGCAGGAAATTCGTCCGCATGTCCCTGGGCGGCATCCGGGATGAGGCGGAGATCCGCGGTCACAGGCGCACGTACATCGGTGCCCTTCCGGGGAGGATTATCCAGAGCATCAAGAAGGCGGGCACCAACAATCCCGTGTTCATGCTGGACGAGGTGGACAAGGTGGGTGCCGATTTCCGCGGGGATCCGTCTTCCGCGCTGTTGGAAGTGTTGGACCCGGAGCAGAATTATGCCTTCAGCGATCATTATCTGGAGGTGGACTACGATTTAAGCAAGGTCATGTTCATCGCCACCGCCAATCTCAAGGATCCCATCATCCCCGCCCTCAAGGACCGGATGGAGATTCTCGATTTCTCCGGTTACATCGAGCAGGAGAAGGTCAACATCGCCAAACAGTTCTTGATACCCAAGCAGTTGGAGGAGAACGCGTTAACCGCCGACGATTGCGTTATGGACACGGGGGCGATCAAGGAGCTTATTCGTTCGTACACTCGTGAGGCCGGAGTCAGGAATCTGGAGCGGGAGATAGCCAACGTGTTGCGGAAAGTGGCCCGGTCCCGGGCGGAAGGGAATAAGGATTTCGTCAAGGTAACCAAGACTCTGGTGCACAAGTATTTGGGTGCTCAGCACCATTTTTCGGAGATGGCCGACCGCATGAGCAAGCCTGGTGTGGTTGTGGGATTGGCGTGGACCTCAGCCGGGGGTGACATCCTGTTCATTGAGGCCACCAAGATGCCTGGGAAAGGGGAGTTGATGCTCACCGGTCATTTGGGAGATGTGATGAAGGAGTCGGCCCGGGCGGCCCTGTCGTATGTGAGGGCCAACGCGGAGAAGTTGGACGTAGATCCCGATTTTAACAGTAAGACGGACATTCACATTCACGTCCCTGCCGGGGCCATACCCAAGGACGGTCCTTCGGCGGGCATTGCCATATTCACCTCCATTGTCTCCTTGTTAACCGGTCGGACGGTGAAGGACACGGTGGCCATGACCGGGGAGATCACCCTTCGGGGTGCGGTCCTTCCCATCGGGGGTGTCAGGGAGAAGGTAACGGCGGCGCATCGGGACGGGTTGAAGGAGGTGATTCTGCCTCATTTCAACAAGAAGGATTTGCAGGACATTCCGAAGAAGGTACAGAAGGACTTGAAGTTTCATTTTGTGAAGGAGGTTTCCGAGGTAGTGAACTACGCTTTTCCGCCGTTGGAGAAGGCGACGGAGGAGAAGCAAGCGGAGAAGAAGGTTAAGGTTTCGGCCAGGGAGCGTGCCGCCGGTCAGCCCCCCACCGCCCAGGCCTGACTGGCCGCTGG
>JBHIAI010000099.1:0-6615 GCA_046861655.1 Fidelibacterota bacterium
CCCGGAAACAAGAGAACGACCCCAGACCCTCTCAGACATGACGATGGCCAGCAGGGGTACCGTCAGAACCAGACTGATCCAGAACCGGCGGGTCATGTCCACCAACTCGGGATTCTTCTCCTCTCCGAGAGTCACCGTACGGGGCTCGAGGGCCATACCGCAGATGGGACAGGATCCCGGCCCCTCCTGCACCACTTCCGGATGCATGGGACATGTGTAGTCCGCTCCCTGTACGGGAGGAGTTTCCGCTCCCGCTACCGCTTTACTTTTTCCTCCCTCATCCCTGACATACAGACCCGGCTCTTTGTCAAAGGACTCCAGACAGTGCTGGGAGCAAAAACCGTAGACCGTCCCTTTCCACTCGCGGGTGTCTACGGCCGATTCTTCGGTCACGGTCATTCCGCAAACCGGATCTTGAAGGGTTTTGTTCGCATTCATCATGACCCCCTTATCTTTGAGAACCTAGTGCTCCGTCAAGGTGGAGATGATGGGGTGTCATTCTGATCCCACCTGTGGGCGACTTCCTGGCAAAGCGCTAGACCGCTCTGGCCCTCTTGGGCTGAAGAAACCCAGACCCCGTTTCTCCGGTCCGTATCTTGATGGTCTCATCCACCCTGGACACAATGATCAGCCCATCCCCACGTTCTCCAGAGTGGGATCGCGACCGGATGGTCTTGACAATGTCTTTCGCATCCTCATCCGAACAGATGATTTCTACCTTGGCTACGTCGGAGTATTTTTCCACGCATTCGATGGAATACTTGATGTGTTCTGGATCCACCATTCCTTTCCCCAGGGCCATCACATCGATGACCGTCATGTTTTCCACCCCGATCTCGCTCAAACCCTGAATCACATCTTCCACTCTTCGACACTTGATATAGGCCTTAATTTCTTTCATCGGCTACCTCCCGTTCTTTTTTGCTTATTCCGATGGATCGCCATAGATAATAGATGGTGGGAATGACCAGGAGGGTTAGGACTGTGGACGTCACCATCCCCCCAACCATGGGTGCGGCAATTCGTTTCATAACCTGCGAACCGGTCCCGTGGCCGATGAGGATGGGGATCAATCCCCCGATGATGGCCGACACGGTCATGATAATGGGACGAATTCGCTTGGCCGTCCCTTCGAACACAGCCTCTTTGAGGTCATCCGTGGACCGCATCAACCCGTGTTCGGCCCTGGCCTTGAAGGCGTTGTCCAGATACACAAGCATCACCACCCCGATCTCAGCCGACACCCCCGCCAGGGCGATAAAGCCCACACCTACGGCCACACTCATATTGTAATCCAAAAGGTACATGAACCACAGCCCCCCCACCAGAGCAAAAGGCAGGGAAAGCATGACAATCAGGCTTTCGGTCACATTCCTGAAGTTGAAAAACAAGAGAAGAAAGATGATGATCAGCGTCACAGGAACCACCACTTTTAACCTTTTGTTGGCTCTCTCCATGTACTCATACTGTCCGCTCCAGACGATGGAATACCCTTCAGGAAGGGTCAGTTCGCTCTCAAGGGCTTTCTTCGCCTGTTTCACGTAGGTCCCTACGTCCATGCCGGCCAGATCCACGTATATCCAGCCTGTGTTCCTCGCATTCTCGCTCTTGATTACGGGTGCGCCTTTCCGGATCTTGATATCGGCCACCTGGCTGATGGGAATCTGGGCTCCCGATGGTGTGGGGATGATCACCCTCCTGAGCTTATTAATACTGTCCCTCAACTCCCGGCTGTAACGGACGTTGATGGGGTATCTTTCCAGTCCCTCCACCGTATAGCTGACGTTCATCCCTCCCACGGCTGACTGGATCATGTCCTGGATATCCCCTGTGGTCAAGCCGTACCGGGCGGCTTCTCCCCTGTCGATTTCAAAGTCCAGGAAGTTTCCCCCTGTTACCTTGTCAGCGAAGACGCTCAGTGTGCCCGGCAGCTTCTGGACAACGGCCTGAACCCTTGCACCCAGGGCGTTCAGAGTGTCCAGGTCCGTCCCCATGATCTTGATCCCAACAGGAGTCTTGATGCCCGTACTCAGCATATCGATGCGCGTCTTGATGGGCATGGTCCAGGCGTTGGTGAGACCGGGGAATTGAATGGCTGCGTTCAGTTCTTCCACCAATTCCTCAATGGTCACCGCCCGCCTTTCAGGCCAGATCCGGTTGAAGAAGGAATGTATCCAGGAGGGCAGGGTAAGGTCCGAATACCACCGGTGGACCGCCTTCCTCTGGGGCCACCGGTCCAGGGGCTTCAAGGGAATGGTGGTTTCGATCATACTCAGGGGAGCGGGATCGGTGGCCGATTCTGCCCGCCCTATTTTCCCAAAGACCCTCTCGACTTCGGGAAACTTCTTGATCATTTTGTCCGTCTGCTGAAGAAGCTCCCGGGCCTTGGCGACGGATATTCCAGGATCGGTGGTGGGCATGTACAGAAGATCCCCTTCATTCAAAGGGGGCATGAATTCGGATCCAATGTTTCTCAAGGGGATAACGGTAATGGCCACAAGAACCACAGCCACCACCAGAGTGGCCTTTCTGAACCGGATAACCAGACGGATCACAGGACGGTATACCGAAATCAGAAAACGGTTGATGGGGTTTTTCCGCTCCGGCAGGATTTTCCCCCTGATGAGATACCCCATGAGGATGGGGACGATGGTGATGGCCAACAGTGCCGATGCGGCCATGGCGTAGGTTTTTGTGAAGGCCAGGGGACGGAACAGCCGTCCCTCCTGAGCCTGAAGGGTAAACACCGGCATAAAAGAAAACGTGATGATGAGAAGGGAATAGAACAGGGCAGGGCCCACCTCCTTTGAGGCGTCCAGAATAAGCTGCCAGTGGTCCACCTTCCCTCCCCGGTTCTCTATATGTTTATGAGCATTTTCTATCATCACAATGGCCGCATCCACCATGGCCCCGATAGCGATAGCGATCCCACCAAGGGACATGATATTGGCGTTGATCCCCTGGTACCGCATGATGAGAAATGAAATCAGGATTCCCACAGGAAGGGTAAAGATGGCCACGAAAGCGCTCCTGAAATGAAGGAGAAAGACGATGCTGATGACGGCCACAATCACACTCTCCTCGATGAGCTTTTCCTTGAGGTTGTCTACGGCCCGTTCGATCAACAGGGACCGGTCATAGGCCGGAAGGATTTTGACCCCCTCAGGCAGACCGGGTTTGAGCTCCTCGATTCTCTGGCGAACGTTCTCGATCACCTCGAGAGCGTTCTCCCCGTACCTCATCACGATCACGCCACCAACGACCTCCCCCAGCCCGTCCCGCTCCACCAGGCCGCGGCGAAGCTCGGGACCCAGGTGAATATTGGACACGTTTCGAAGCAGGATCGGCGTGCCGTTTTTGTCCACCCCAAGCGGTATCTTCTTGAGATCATCAAGGCCCTTTATGTAGCCGAGTCCCCTCACCATGAATTCCGTTTCGGACATTTCAATGAGCCGGCCACCCACATCGTTGTTGCTCCTCTGGATGGCCATCTTTACCCGGCTCAACGGAATGTTGTACGCCAGAAGTCTGTTGGGATCTACCTCCACCTGATACTGCTTGACGTATCCCCCGATACTGGCCACTTCAGAGACTCCCGGAACGCTCATGAGCTGATACCGCAAATACCAGTCCTGAATGGACCGCAACTGCTGAAGGTCGTGCCGGTCACTCTCCACCGTGTACTCGTACACCCAGCCAACCCCCGTGGCATCGGGACCCAGCTGGGGAGTGACACCCCGGGGCAGACTTCCCGACACAAAATTCAGGTACTCCAGAACCCGGCTTCGGGCCCAATACATGTCCGTGCCATCTTCGAATATGACGTAGACGAAAGAGAGACCAAAAAAGGAGTAACCGCGAACCACCTTGGCATAGGGAACGGAAAGCATGGCCGTGGTGAGGGGATAGGTCACCTGATCCTCCACCACCTGGGGAGCCTGACCGGGGTACTCGGTCAGGATGATGACCTGAACGTCACTGAGGTCGGGGATAGCATCCAGGGGAATGGTTGACATGGCCACGAAACCGCCGAGAATGATGAACAGGACAGCCAGGAAGACGATAAACCTGTTGTTGATGGACCATTCGATGATTCGTTCAATCATATCAGGGCATCCTCTCCGAGTCTAGAGCTACGCCAGGGTGAACAGGACGGGTTATCATTCTGGTCCCGTCCGGGCGGGATCCCTCAGAATGACATCGCTCCATCACATTCCTCTTGACAGAGGACCAGAACCGCCTTACGGCATTTCCATGTCGTGTTCATGTTCCATTTCTTCCTCACCGGGCTGCGATTTCGATGGACCGGTCCTGGCCTGGAGAAGCCTGGATATGCTTTCCTGGAGCTTGCTCTCTGAATCCAGAAGGAACTGTCCCGAAGTGACAACCACCTCCCCTTCCGCCAGGCCCTTTTTGACTTCATAGTAACCCCCTCCGCTCTCGATACCGATGACAACGTCCCGGGGAACATACCGGCCATCCCCCAGAGAGACAAATACCAGGTTCCTTTCGCCTGAAAAAAGGACGGCCTCCATGGGGACCGCCACCACATCCTCCAGAGGCGAGGTCTCGATCCCCACGTTGGCATACATTCCCGGTTTGAGCTCCAGTTTCGGATTGGAGAACGACAGCCGGACCCGGATGGTCCGGGTTTTTTCCTCAAGGTAAGGATACACGTACTGAACTTCTCCCCGGTAGGCTTTTCCCGGGTCATAGGAAAGGGTCATGACGGCGGTTTGACCTTCCCTCACCCATGGAACTTCATATTCATAGATGTCTGCGTACACCCAGATTTCGGAGAGATCGGCGATGGTATACAGTCTCATCCCGGGACTCACTTCCATACCATCCAGAGCGTGTTTTTCCACCACGATCCCACTGAATGGCGATTGAACGGCCAGGGTCTTGTTTACGATCCCGGTACGGCTCAACTGTTCTATCTGTTGATTCGAAATGTCGAAATACTCCAGCCGCCGCCTGGCCGAGAATACCATTCTCTCCAGATTTTCCTTTCTTGCAGGAACTGCCGATTCTCCGCCCGTTGTGAGATTCTTCAGGGCATCCAGGAATTCGTCCTGGGCGCTCACAAGCTGGGGACTGTAAATGTCCAGGAGGACCTCGCCCTTTCTTACCCGCTGCCCCGTGGTGTTCACGTAGGCTTTCTCAATCCAACCCGAAAACTTGGTGTGAACATGAGCCACTCTCGATTCATCGTAGTCGATCCGCCCCACCGCCCGGATGGTCTGAGTAAGATTCCTTCTTTGGACCGTTGCCGTACGAATGCCCATGTTCTGTTCAACGGTGGGGTTTATCCTGACGGTGGAGCCAAAGGCTTCTTCCCCCTCGTAGACCGGTACGAGATCCATTCCCATAGGGGACTTTCCGGGCCTGGGAGAAATGAAGGTGGGGTCCATAGGCGCCCGCCAGTAGAGAATCTTCCGTTCCCCTGTCTGATCAGACGGACCGGAAAGGGCCGCGACGGGCTGACCCACAGGGACCAGCTCCATCCCACATATGGGACAATTCCCGGGCTCTTCCTGGATCACATTGGGGTGCATACCGCAGGTGTAAAGCTGCCTGTCCTCGTCCTGGATGGCGACCTGTTCCTCAGGTTTTTTCTCCTTCGCACAGCCAGCGGCCAGACCTGCCAGTACTGCCAGGGACACCAGTGCTATAGGTACCTTTCGAATCCTTTTTATCATTGTCTACTCCTCATCAAAATGGATCATGCCCGCCGCCTGTAACAGCCGGGCCCCCGCAATTCTTCGTTCGGATTCAACCCGTTCAAAATCTAGCCTCACCCTCACCACCATTCGTTCACTGTCCAATAGGTCCAGAAAACTGATCTTTCCTGTCTCATAGGTGGAGAAGGCGGAAGAGAGCATCTGCTCGGACTCCTGCAGCAGTTTGTCGGAGTACAGCAGGTAGGTTTGTTCTGTCTCTCCCAGGTCTCTCCAGGTCGAACGGAGGTCGTTCTCGATCTGATTCCAGATCTCCTCCACCTGCTCCTCCCTGGATCTGATGGTCAGCTCCGTGGACTGTATCCTGGCCCTGTTCCTCCCGAACCAGATGGGGAGATTCAACCCCGCCTTGAATCCAAAGGCGTCCGCCCCCGATTCAACGGAGCCGGGAAGATCCGTGGGCCCGACCACAGTGTACGTGAGACCGGTTACCAGATCCGGATAGTTCTTCCTGACCGCAAGTTCGTTCTGCAGTCGGGCGATGTCAAGCTCCCTCACCGCCTTTCCGTATCCGGGGTGGACACGCCGGGCCGATTCCATCCATCCCTCCGGGGAGGGACCCACAGGAATCAGAGCGGTTCGGTTTCCGGCGAAAAGTCCAGGAGAAAAAGCACCGTCGAAGAGTGACTGAAGATCGTTCACCACGGACTCAAGCTGGCTCTCGAAGCCGTTAATCTGACTCTCTACAAGAGAGATTTCGATCTGCAGTTTCAGGATGGGATGCTGGGTGACCCCTGTCCCGGTGGCATACTGAGTCAGGGCAATGGTTCTGAATGTTTCCAGCTCCCCGCGGTACTGTTCCAGAATACCCAGGGATCGGGTCAATTTGAGATAGGTCTCCCATCCCTTCCTCATACGGAAGACAACGGCGATT
>JBHIAI010000100.1:0-6529 GCA_046861655.1 Fidelibacterota bacterium
TTTAGCTTTTTTGTTTATTTTGATTTGTTTTTGTCTTTTTGTGACAAACATGGGCACAAATGGCGTATATAAATTACTCGCCTCTTGACAAACAAACAAAAGGTTTTTTCTACAGGCCCAGGTGCGAACGGATCCCGTTCACCTGCCGTTTGAACTGGTCCGATTCCTCCATTTTTCCCTCAATTCTCCGGCAGGCATGCATCACGGTGGTATGATCCCTTCCCCCGAAGTGGAGTCCGATGCTTTCCAGGGACGCGCCCACCAGGTCCCGGCACAAAAACATGGCAATCTGCCGCGACAGGGCTACTTCCATCTTTCGTCCCTTTCCGATCAGTTTGTTTTCCGGAACGTTCGTCGCGGTGCTTACGCCCTGGATCACGTCGTCGATGGTCAGACTGTAAAGACCTGATCTTCCCAGGGTTTCCTTGAGGGCCCGCCTTGCCAGCTCCATGGTGACATCCGAATGTGAAAGCGACGAATAGGCCAACAACTTGATCAGCGCCCCTTCCAGCTCCCTGATGTTGTCGCGGATATTGGTGGCGATGAATTCTGTGATCTCATAAGGAATGTTGAGATTGTCCTCCTCTGCCTTTTTTTGAAGGATGGCAATGCGTGTTTCCAGGTTCGGAGCCACCACGTCTACGATGAGCCCCGATTGAAACCGGGAAACCAAACGGTCTTTCAGGCCATACAGTTCCCGGGGATGCCTGTCCGTGGTCAGAACAATCTGCTTGCCCCGCTGATAGAGTTCATTAAAGGTGTGAAAGAACTGTTCCTGGGTCTGCTCCTTCTTCTGAAGGAACTGAATGTCGTCCACGATCAAAAGGTCCACACCCCTGTGACGCTCGGAGAACGAAGCGGTGTTGTTGTTCTGGATGGCAGAGATGAAGTCTAGAGTGAATTTTTCGCTGGTCGTATAGCTTACTCGTCGCTTTCGGTCCGATCCCAGCACGTGGTTGCCGATGGCCTGAACCAGATGAGTCTTCCCCAGTCCCACACCCCCATACACCAGAAGGGGATTGAAGGCCGTCCTTCCCGGAGATTCCGCCACCGACTGGGCCGCCGCCTTCGCCAGCTGATTGTTGGGTCCCTCCACGAAACTCTCAAACGTATACCTCTTGTTGAGCTTGCTTCCCCGGTCATAGCGGGGTACCCCCGGCTCCTGGGGTGCCCCCGCCGGAGCGTTTGCCTGTTCCACCCCACCTTCCTCCCCAACCACGATGCTGTACCTCAGCTGAAGCTGCCGCTGTGTCACCCGCTCCAACTCCCTCACGATCAGCGACCGGTAGTGAGTGTCAATCCACTCGTAGTAGAACTGACTGGGTACTTCCAAAGTGAGAACCGAATCCGTGAGGGCCACGGGCCTGATGGGCTCAAACCAGGTGGCATACGCCTGCTCGGTAACAGCCGCCCGGATGCCATGCCGCACCTCTTTCCAAACCTCAGAGGGGGGAGGCATCACTATTTATCCACAAGTTGTCCACACCCTTCCGTTTGCATAATTTATGGGCGTGGATCGACCCGGGTCAATGGGATTCTCATATTTCTCTCCCGTTTTTCGGTCCCTCCCCCAGCCATATATTCATTGGTTTGATCTGGCGGAGGCGTTAATTTAAAAGTCGCCCTGTGAGTATGGTATGAAGAGAACCTATCAACCCAGTCGGCGCAAGCGCAAGAACAAGCACGGGTTCCGGGCCCGTATGTCGTCTCCGGCTGGACGCAAGATCCTTCAACGCCGGCGCAGAAAAGGCCGCAAACGGCTCACCCCGTAGCAGGTCCAGTTTCTTCCCGTCCTTTCTTTCTGTTCAGGACCGTGCAATCAGGAACAAAAAGACTTCTGTCTAAAGGGGTGAACCGCAATAGCGTGGACCTCTTGCGTTCAGCCAAACGGACATCGCTCCCCGCCGTGATGATCGTGGGTATGATCCGCCTGTACCGGCTGGCGGTCTCTCCCATCTTTCCCCCGGCCTGCCGGTATACACCGTCGTGTTCCAACTACGCAGTGGAAGCGTTTCAAACCCGCACCGTTCTTTCTGCCGCGTGGCTGAGTATCCGGCGTGTTCTTCGATGCCACCCGTGGTCCGCGGGAGGACACGACCCTCTCCCCTGAGCCATGATGGACAAGCGCACACTCCTGGCCTTTGTTCTCATCGCCCTTATCCTGATCCTCACCCGACCCTTCTACGAAATGCTCGGTCTCGCTCCTTCCCCCGGCGAACCGGACGTCCCCACCGAACGGGTCACACCGGGGACCATCTCCCCCGGGCTCCCCTCCGAGAAAGCTACACGGGTTATGCCCCCGCAGGAAAAAGGGTCCCCACTCCCTGGCCTTGAGGCGACTTTTGATGATCAACTCATCACTGTGGAGACACCGCTGTATCTGGCCACCGTGTCCTCCAGGGGTGGCGGGACCTTTGAGTCCTTTAGATTGAAAGACTATCTTACCCATCAGGGGACTCCCGTGGATCTCCTCAGGAATCGGAGCGGGTCTGACAATCTTCTCATCAGCTTAACTCACGTGTCAGGAAATACTGTGTCCCTGGAACATCCCTTCCAGATGATCACAGATGTCATCCCCGGGGACACTCTGTCCGTGACATGGGAGAGCCAGACCTTGACCTTTCGGTCCGAACTGGAGGCCGGAGAGGTAACCAAGTCCCTGACCTTTCACCCTGACTCCTACGTGATTGATGTTTCTATGGACCTGTCTGCCGTCAGCCGTTCCACGGTTTCCCAGGAGCGTTTCCTTCTCACCTGGGACCAGGGGTTGCCCATCACGGAGAGCAATGCCGTGGAGGACGTCAGGGAATTCGCCGGTTTTCTCTACCAGGGCGGTGAAAGGATAAAGAAAAAACATAAGAAAGATGATCCCCAGGAGGTTTTCGCCCCCGGCCGAACCGATTGGACATCCATCCGCTCCAAGTACTTCACCGCCGCTTTCATTCCCCGCGATGAGAGCCACCTGGGCCAAATCCTTGCCTACCCCTACGACCCCGGCGATCTGAACCCTCCCCCGGCCCCGCGCTACAGAATGGCCGTGGGCTTTTCCTCCAGACATCCGGTGACCTGTTCCCTTTACCTGGGCCCGCTGAAATACAGTCGCATCAAACGGCTCAAAGTGGACCTGGAAGAAACCATGAGTTTCGGCTGGGTTCTGTTTCGTCCTTTCAGCAAGGGGGTACTCCTTCTGTTAACGGGTATGCACAAGTTCGTTCCAAACTATGGGATATTACTTATTGTTGTTTCAATACTTGTGAAGATTGTCGTCTATCCGCTTACCCGAAAAAGCTATCATTCCACCAAAGAAATGCAGGCCATTCAGCCCCTCATTGCGGACCTGAGAGTGAAGCACAAGGGCGATCCCCAGCGTCTCAATAGGGCCACCATGAACCTGTACAAGGAACATGGTGTGAATCCCCTGGGCGGTTGCCTCCCCATGCTGTTGCAAATGCCTCTATTGATCGCCCTCTTCATCGTCTTTCGGACCACCATCGAACTCAGGGCCGCCCCCTTTGTCTGGTGGATCAAGGACTTGTCTGCCCCCGATGCCCTCATTCCCCTGGGCACGCCCCTTCCCATCCTGGGATGGGACCAGATCAGTCTCCTGCCGCTTCTCATGGGTGCCTCCATGTTCGTTCAGCAGCGCATGATGGGTACCCCGGCCGCAGCCCAGCAGAAGCTCATGAGTTACTTCATGACAGGATTCTTCATCCTCATTTTTAATTCCTTTCCTTCTGGACTCAATCTTTACTACACCCTGTTCAACGTTCTTACCATTCTTCAGCAAAAATACCTGACTCATCCCCCGAAGCCCACACCCGTTCCATCCCCGTCCAAAAAGAAACGTTAGGGTGGTGACCGCATGCCTCGCGCTGACTCCGCTACCATCGTTGCCTTAAGTACCCCCCCAGGGGTTGGGGGCATTGCCGTCGTCCGTCTCACTGGGTCCCTCTCCAGGGAGGTGGCCGCTGGTCTTACCGGTCTCGACCCCAAGAGCTTCCGGCCGCGATTCGCACGGTTCGCCCCCGTCCGGGACCCGGAGGGCGAGGAAATAGACCGGGCCATCGTCACCTTCTATCAACAACCCCATTCCTATACCGGTGAGGATGTCCTGGAGATCTCCGTCCACGGCGGCATGGTCATTCCCGCCCGGATCATTGATGCCTGCCTGGCCCTGGGCTGCGTCCCGGCTGAGCCGGGTGAATTCACCCGGCGGGCTTTTCTCAATGGCAAGATGGACCTGTCCCAGGCCGAGGCTGTGGCCGACGTCATCGCGGCCAGAACCGCCCTCAGTCAGAAAGTGAGCCACCGGATCTTGACCGGTCGGTTTTCTGAACTTATCCACACCATGAAGCAGGATCTCTTCCGGGCGGTTTCCCTCATGGAAGCCGAACTCGACTTCGGGGACGATGTGCCCGAGACCCCAAGCTCACGGATCGCCGAAATGGTGAATCCTATCCAATCCACCGGTCAGGCCCTTTTAGATACCTACAGCACGGGCCGCTTGCTGAAGGAGGGGGCCATCGTATCCATCATCGGCCGTCCCAATGTGGGAAAATCCAGCCTCCTGAACGCCCTCCTTTCTGAGGAACGGGTCATCGTCACGGACCAGCCTGGCACCACCCGGGATGCTGTAGAGGTTTCCTATCAGATCGACGGTCTCCCCTTACGATTCGTGGACACGGCGGGTATCACAGACACCGCCGACCCCGTGGAAACCCGGGGCATCGAATTCTCCCACAAGTTCATCCACCGATCAGATCTGGTTCTGTGGGTCTTCGAAGCCACCGACACACCCGAGGGTGTTTATGAAACCGCGAGCGTCCCCTTTTTCCGTGCGCCCCATCTCACAATCATCAATAAGGCCGATCTCCTGACGCCCCACCAGAGAAACCGCTGGAGCGCACCCCTGAATGGGGATCTCCCTCCCCTGACCGTCTCCGCCCTGGAAAAATCGGGCATCGATGTCCTGGTGGACCGCATTCGAGCCACCCTTTTCGCGTCTGGCAGACCCGACCATGAGCTCATCCTCACCAACGCCCGCCATAAGGCCGCCCTGGATGGATGCACATCCAACCTCCAGCGGGCCATCGACCTCCTTCAGCAAGACCGCGAGCGCGATCTGGTTGCCTTCGAACTCCGTGAGGCCCTCGGTCACCTCGATGCCATTCTCGGCATCACCACCGCAGACGACATTCTCAACAACATTTTTGCCACCTTCTGCATCGGAAAATGATGTTTCACGTGAAACAATCATGCTCGGCCCAAACGTACGACGTCATCGTGGTGGGTGGGGGTCACGCCGGTGTGGAAGCGGCTCTGGCCGCTTCCCGTCTGGACTGCTCCGTCGCCCTGGTCACCCTCGATGCCCACGCCATAGCCCGCATGTCCTGCAATCCTGCCATCGGTGGCCTGGCCAAGGGACAGTTGGTCAGGGAGATTGATGCTCTTGGGGGACACATGGGGCTGGCAGCCGATGCCACAGGCATCCAGTTTAAGATGCTCAACACATCAAAAGGCCGGGCCGTCTGGTCCCCACGGGCCCAGATTGACAAGAAGCACGACGAATCCTACACCCGGACCACCCTGGAGCGTCAGCCCGCAGTCACGATCATCGAGGCCGAAGCCCGGAAAGTGGAAGTGAGAGGAGGACGGGTCCGCGGTGTGGCCGTCGATACCGACACCACTGTCAACGCCCCCACCGTCGTCCTCACCTGTGGCACTTTCCTCAACGGTCTCATTCACATCGGACGCCGGAAAATTCAAGCCGGTCGCATGGGCGAGGAGGCGTCAGACGGCATCACCGAATCCCTGGTGACCCTGGGCCTCACCGCGGGACGCCTGAAAACGGGAACGCCGCCCCGACTTGAGAGAGACTCCATACACTGGGATTTCCTCCAAGAAATCCGGGGGGACCCCAATCCCTCCCCCTTTTCCTTCCAGACCACAGAGTTTTCTCCCCCGGATCACCCCTGTCACCTCACCCATACCACCCTCCGTACCCATGAGATCATTCACCAACATGTTCACGAGTCCCCCATCTTCTGCGGAGAAATCGAAGGAACCGGGGCCCGGTATTGCCCCTCCATAGAAGACAAAGTCGTGCGCTTTTCCCAGAAGCCCTCCCATCACATTTTTCTCGAACCAGAATGGACCGGCTCCCAGCAAATCTACACAAACGGCTTTTCCACCAGCCTTCCGGAGGAGGTTCAGTTTGAGGCCCTTCGCACCGTACCTGGCCTGGAAAAGGTCCGCTTCACCCGGCCGGGATACGCCATCGAATACGACTTCTTTCTCGCTTCTCAGCTCAGGTCAACCCTGGAGTCGAAGGATATCCGCGGTCTGTACCTCGCAGGCCAGATCAACGGTACGTCCGGCTACGAAGAGGCGGCGGCCCAGGGTCTCATGGCCGGCATCAACGCCGCCCTCCAGGTCTGCGACGAAGACCCCCTGGTCCTCCGCCGAGATCAGGCCTACATCGGGGTGTTGATTGACGATCTGGTCACCAAAGATACTCTGGAACCCTACC
>JBHIAI010000010.1:0-25699 GCA_046861655.1 Fidelibacterota bacterium
AAGTAATTCCTCTGGTCCGCGGGGTTTTCGTAGTGGACGGGGAACCCGAATTCACCCCAGGTGTTAACCCGGTATTCATAGTTGATGTTTCCGGTAAACCATCTGCCCACATTCTTGGAGAGATCGATTTCAAGCCCACAGATGTCCTCGTAGCTGTTGTTGATGAGTCTCAGGTAATTCACGTTTCCCTTGATGTTGATGAACCGGGTCCAGTCCTGCTGGTCGCTCACATCCTTGTAGTACGCGGCAATATGGAGAAGGTACCGGTCAGCGAGGGCCTGGTCGTAACCAAGCTCGTAGGAGATGGTTCTCGCCAGCGGCAGAGTCGGGTCTCCTATTCGGTCCAGAACATAGCCCGATCCCCGTTGAATCCTGTAGAGCCTGTCCGAACTGGGCATCTGACGAAAATGACCGTAATTGAAATAGAGCTTCGAATTCACGGTGATGGGGTGGGAAATACCCAGCCGGGGGCTCCAGTAGAAATGGGCCTCGGCTCTTTCGGTGGCAAATTCCGACTCCTTATCGGGAGAATAAGAAGAAGACAGGAAACTGGCGTCGTAGGGGTCCACCACATACCATTCTCCGTTGGGGTCGATGTATTCCAGGTTCATCCCCAGGATTCCGATGAAACCCTTGGTTTCCAGCTTGTCCTGTATGAAGACGGAGCCGCGGATAGGGCTCCGGCTGAATTCTGTCCACGTATTCCCCTCCGGCAGGGCCCAGTTGATAGCGCCGAACCGGAGGTCAAAGTGATCATAGATGAGTTCAAACCCGGCGGACAGTTGGTTCCGCTGATTGATCTGGCTGAAATAGTTGAATCTTGCCTTCCAGGTAGCGAACGTGCTCGTGTCCCGGGAGGTACTCACCGAACCTCCCATTCCCATGCCGTCGCCGATGGCAAACACAGGGAATTTTTCGTACCCGAAAGGGGCCTCATTCACGAAGTATCCTGGGAACAGTTCCGTGAGTTCATCGCTTCGTGCCCGTCCCGGGCCCGTCCTGTAGTTCTTCTCAACTCTTTCCAGGAAGAGTTCATAATAGGTGCGAGGACTCACGATCCGGGTGAGGCGGGCGGAGAAAACATTGGTGAAGATGGCGGTCCGGGCCCAGTAGTCGTTGGTATAAAGCCGCCATGACAGGGTGTGACCTATCCTGTCGATGGTGCTCGCTATTTCCCAGTCGTACCGGAAATAGGAGGTTCCTCCCGGTTCCCTGCCGAAGCCCGTGAACGAGGTGGCCAGGGTCTTCCCGTACAGTCCCACCAGGGTCAGCTTCGTGGAAGACGAAAGGTCAGAGGCCACTTTGATCATCCAGGTATTGTTGGTGAGAGCATCCCGGTTGGTGGGTATGAGATACATGTCTTTTTCGGCTCTGGTGGAAAGGTAGAACCGGAGGTTCCCCAGGGACTTTCCGATGAAAGGAACAGGTCCTCCAAAACCCGCGTCGATATTGTAATCGGATTCCCGGATATCCCCCTCTTTTCGATGCTCCCACCGGAACAGCCGCTGGGCGGCGGCGGGGGAGAGGTCGTTGGTGGGATCGTCATCCTGCAGGGTCCGTTCCGAAACGGCATTCCATCCCTCAAAACTCGGGTACTGCCTTTGGTCATAAAGATCCCAGGCACCGTTTGTTGTGCCTGTCCACGCCACTTCATCGTCAAGATATGGACGCAGCCAGAACGCATCGGGGTCATAGGGAGATATGCCAAAGTGTTTTGGTCCCGGAGGACTCTGTTTTACGCTTATGGTTCCTGTGTAGTACTTGGGGTGCCCCTCCTTGGTCACCACATTCACCACGCCCGATCGAACATTGTGGTATTCCGCACCGAACCCACCGGTCTGAACGGAGATTTCGCCCACGGCACTCAAGGGTATCTGAGTAATGGGATTGTTATCTCTTTCGTCCCGGAGAACAACGCCATCTACCATGAAAAGGGCCTGATCCCTTCCACTTCCCCGGATGCCGAGATCGGAGGTGATACCGGCCTCCAGCCCCAGAACGTCCTCAATCCCGACCGCGGGCAGTTCCCCGATTCTGTCAGAAGTAATGCTCTTTTGACTGCCAGCCACATCTTCCCGGATGATTCGCCTTTCGGCAGTGACCACGATTTCTTCCGCAGCCAGGATTTCACTGGTCATCTCGAACTGGATCGTGGTGGTCAGGTCAATCTCAACTCGTATGCCTTGAATCGTGTAATCGGCGTAACCGATCATGGATGCCCTGACGTTGTAGGCGCCCGGCGGCACATTCAGTATGACAAAGTACCCGTTGACGTCCGAAGCGGCCCCGAAATCGGTATCCTCCACGATAATGTTCGCACCGATGAGCTGTTCCCGGCTCTCGGAATCGATGACGGTTCCTGCGATCTTACCCGTCACGCCGGCCGTCAGGACGTTTCCACACGTCAGAACCACCGCTGCGATAAACGCTGTGCTTCTAATCAAGGGAGTTGCTTCCTTTCCGGTTGATTGGTTGGTTTATTCATACCAGGAGGGAATACCCATTGGTCTACATTATAAATCGAAGGAGACAACTTGTCAAGAGATTCCTGGGTCAATACTTGAGTTGATGGCGGTCCCGGATGGGTGGAAAATCGTCAGGATGGTCAGGAAACAAGTGATCGAATACCTGTCGATTTATGTCCACGATCAGTCGATCCGCATCGTTCATTTTGATCCACCGCTGGTCCTCATTCTTCTTCGTCATAACGCAGATCACATAATCGAGTCCAGGAGTATTGATGCAGGCGACTTCGGCCCTGTAATCATCCAGCGCTCCGGTCTTGGACGCCACGTTTATGCGTCGGGGAACCTGACTCGGCGCATAGCCGTCCCAGAACGGATGGGACAGGATTCTGTAGATCTCTTCGCAGGACTCGGGAGTGAGGATTTCTCGGAGAAAAATCTTTTCCATGAGAAGAGCCATCTCCTCCGGGGTGGTCATTCCCCAGCCGTACCTTTCCTTCTGGGATTCTCTCCCCGCTGCGAAGGAATTCATGCGTGTGACGGGAAATCCCAGTGCATCCATGAGGCGGTTCACCGCATCCCCTCCTCCCAGCTCCCTGGTGAGCCATATGGCTGCGGCGTTGTCGCTCAAAGTCAACATAAGATGTACCAGGTCCTTCACGGTGACCTCTGTGCTGTCTTTGAAGAACTGCAGGTACCCGGCACCTGGGTACGCCAGGCTGTCCCTGTATGTCCACCGGTCAGTGTAGGAGATTTCTCCTTTTTCCAGCAGGTTGAAAACATGGACAGCGATGGGTATCTTGATGAGACTGGCCGTGGGAAAGGTGTCTTGAGCGCTGATGGACACCGTCTCGCCCGAATTGAGGTTTCTAAGGTACAGTCCAGTAATGCCTCTGTGGCTGGCGATTTTTTCCAGAAGGGCGTTCTTGAGAGCCGAATCCTGGGAATAACAGGGGGCTGTACAGGCCAAGAGTATAACCCATGGGATGGTGAGGAAGTATTTGCGGGTTTCTTTTCTCAAATTATGAGATTTCCACAGTCGACCCGCTTCGGCGGGACTCGTCGGCACTGTTCACCTGGTCACTTTCTCCCATCCGATCCGGGAGAGATGCCGTACGATGATCCATGCCGCCCCCGCGGCTACCGCGAGGAATGCAATACCGGTCCCGACCTCTCCCAGGATGATCTTTCCCACACCGAACAGGGAGGAGAACACAAGGACGCATCCTGCCACCCAGTCCAGGAAGAGAAGGTGATAGCCCCTGTCGCTTTCAACCTCCGGAAGCCTGTCCGAAATCGGTTTCCAGAGGCGGCCCCCGGGATGGATCCGTTTGTAGAAGGAAACCAGTGTTTTTTCATCGGTGGGAGAGGTCAACCAGGTCACCAGTATCCAGACCGCGGTGGACCAGGGCACCATGAGATACCGGGTGTCGGGGAATGGGGCGCGGGGGGGGGGGAAGAGAGGGGTGATGAAGGGGACAACGGGCCTTATGAACGGCAGAATCAGGAACGGGGCCACCATGGCCGAAATCTCGGACCAGGCGTTGATCCTCCACCAGAACCAGCGGAGTATCAGGACCAGACCGATTCCGCCGCTGAATTCGAGAATCAGGGCCCAGGCGTCACTGATGCGGTCAAGCTTAGACGTAACGACCAGGGACAGGATCATGATGGCGACGGTCGTAATCCTGGAGAACCTGACGTAGGTCTCTTCCCGGGCCTTGGACCGGTAGAATCGTCGATAGAAATCGTTGACCACGTACGAGGTTCCCCAGTTCAACTGGGTGGAAATGGTGGACATGTACGCGGCAAAAAACGCGGCCAACAACAGTCCGAGCAATCCTGCCGGCAGATAGTCTCTCATGATCATCACGAAGCCTTCCCCCTTATCCTCAATGGGCAGGTCCGGGTATACGGTCAAAGACACCAGGGCTACGATTATCCAGGGCCAGGGGCGGACGGCATAATGGGCAATGGTGAACCATAAAGTGGCAAGCAGGGAATGTCTTTCGTCCTTCGCGGACATGATTCGTTGGGCGACGTATCCACCGCCACCGGGTTCGGCGCCCGGGTACCAGGAGGACCACCACGGGACCCCCAGGTAGGCCACAAAGGCCAGAGCGGTCAGTGAAAGGGCACCCCCGATGGGGGACGCACGGTCCCCTACGGAAGGCGTGAACTGGAATACCCACTGGGGCAGTTTCTCCTTGAGTCCGGCGATGCCTCCCACTTCCGGGATGTTAACGGCGATAACCGCCAGGATGATGGTCCCGGTCATGGCCAGGACGAACTGCACCACATCTGTGATGGAAACTCCCCACAGGCCCGAAAGAGAGGCGTAGACGGCCACGAAAGCCATGAGGACTCCCACCCACAGGAGATGAGAACCGAGGTCAATGCCCAAGAAGGACAGCTCCTCCAGGCCGAAGAAAGTGAGACGGGGAAACATGACGGTCAAGATTTTTACCATGGCCAGGTTTACCCATCCCATGATAATGACATTCATAAACAGCCCCAGATAAAGAGCCCTGAATCCCCGCAGGAAGGCCGCCGGTCTTCCCGAATACCGGATTTCCGCAAATTCCACATCGGTCATGATCCCCGCCCGTCTCCAGAATCTCGCGAAGAAAAACACGGTGAGCATTCCACCGAAGAGCATGTTCCACCACAGCCAGTTTCCAGCCACCCCATTCTTTGCCACCAGTTCGGTAACAGCCAGGGGCGTGTCAGCCGCGAACGTCGTTGCCACCATGGTAGTGCCGGCAACGTACCACGGCAGGTTCCTTCCGGTCAGAAAAAACTCAATCGTGCTTTTTCCCGCCCTGCGGGAGAAGAAAACGGCAATTCCCATGCTGATAGTCAGGTAGGAAAGAATGATGATCCAGTCGAGGGTGGAAAGGTTCACGCCGGGAGAGTGTTAACCAGGTGTCTCATCATTCGGATATGATCGGGATTTGTCCCGCAGCAGCCGCCGAGTATGGCAACACCAAGATCCAGGAGTTCTTGCGCCTTGGGCTTGATGGCCTCGGGAGTTTCACGGTAAACGGATTCGCCATCCACCCATTCAGGAATGCCCGCATTGGACTGGGCGATCACGGGCAGGCTGGTCAGGGGCACCATTTCTTTCATGATGGCAATCATTTCGTCGAATCCATTCCCGCAGTTGGCCCCGATGACGTGGGCTCCGGCGTCGGTGAGTCTTCTGACGGCGGTTTCGACCGTCACTCCCCACATGGTCCGGAGCCCCGCCTTGCCCATTTCAAATGTCATGGTTGCCACCACGGGAAGCTGGGTCGATTCCCTGGCCGCCCGGACGGCGATTTCCGCCTCTTCCACGGCCATCATGGTTTCCACGTATAAGACATCCACCCCTCCCTCCGCCAGGGCCTCCGCCTGCTCCCGGAACATGTCTTGGGCCTCTTTCAGGGGCCGGGAACCCAGGGGTTGAAGTATATCCCCTGTAGGACCCATGGACCCCGCCACGAAGCGGCCCGGAGGGCACACCTCCCGGGCCAGCCGGGCCGATCGGGTGGATATCTCCCTGGCTCTATTCGAAAGGTCGTGAAGTGCCAGCCTGGAGCGGTTGGCCCCGAAGGTGTTGGTTTCAACGATGTCTGATCCGGCCTCGAAATAGTCCCGGTACACGCCCTGGACGATCTCGGGGCGCGTAATATTGATCTTTTCGGGACATTCGCCGGGGGGCAAGCCTCTTTTTTGAAGCTCTGTGCCCATGGCGCCGTCCCCCAGGAGGGGGGGTAGCGACTTCACCCTCTCCCGGAACGGCGTAGTCACGGCTTCTTTTGACGGTGGATCTTGATAAGCTCCTTGGCCTTTTCGACTGCCTCCATGGCATTGTCGCCGTAGGCATCTGCCCCGATCTTATCGGCAAAGGCCTGGGACACGGGAGCACCGCCGATCATCGTTTTCACACGAATGCCCTCAGACTGGATCCTGTCGATCACCACCTTCATGTATCCCATGGTGGTGGTCAGGAGGGCCGACATTCCCAGGATATCGGCTTTGTTTTTATCCACCGCCTCCAGAAAGGCTTCCACCCGGGTGTCTACACCTAAGTCGACGACCTCGAAACCGGCCCCTTTCAGCATCATCCGGACGATGTTCTTTCCGATGTCGTGGATGTCCCCTTTTACGGTTCCGATGACATAGATTCCCACCCGCTCAACACTTGATTTGGCCAGAAGAGGTTCAAGAATGCCCAGGGAGGCTTTCATGGCCCGGGCACAGATCAGCACCTCCGGCACAAAAATGATGTTGTCACGGAAGCGGATTCCAACCACATCCATTCCCGGCACGAGCCCCCGGTCCAGGATCTCCTTCGGACTCAGTTTCTCCTCGAGCAGCCTGTGGGTCAGGTCCTCGCATTTCTTGTCGTCGCCGTCGATGACGGCCTGGGCCAGTTCCTTAAGGAGTTTTTCAACCATTCGACGGCCCCACCGGGAATTCCATGGAATTCACGAAGAATTCATGGAAGTCTTCTCTGTCTGAAATCTCCACATATTCCATGATGTGGGCCAGGTGTTCCGCTTTTTTCCTGGCTTCTTTGGAGAGAAGGATCGCTTCCGCCCCTGAAATGGAGGCGTTGCCGATGAACTTCACCCGGTCGGAGGGTACTTTCGGGAGAAGACCGACGTCAATGGCATCCTCGCCTCTGACGTGATTCCCGAATGCTCCCGCTATGTATACCTGGACGATATCCTCGGTTTTCACACCGAGTTCCTTCATGAGAATCCTGATCCCCGACGCAATGGCGCCCTTGGCCAACTGTACTTCCCGGACATCTTTCTGCATAAGCATCACGGATTTATCCCTGTCAACTCTGGCGATTGAAATATCATTGGAACCGTTATCGTTGTGGACCAGGCGAGACTTCAACCGGTCGTCTACATCAGGGTCCAGCTCTTCCACATTCAGGATCCGTCCTGATGGATCGATGATCGAGGCCCGGACGAATTCGGAGACCAGGTCCAGCAATCCCGACCCACAGATTCCTATGGCATCTCCGTTTCCCACAGTGCGGACCTGAAGCTCTCCGTCCACGATTCGCGCTCGCTCAATAGCTCCGCGGGCTGCCCTCATTCCCCAGGCGATGTACGCCCCTTCCCAGGCGGGACCCGCAGGAGATGAACAGCACAGAAGTCTTTTTCTTGATCCCAGCACCATCTCTCCATTGGTTCCGATGTCGACAACCAATTGTATCTCGTCCTCGTTCTCCAGGTTCAGGTTGGTCAGGACGGCGGTGATGTCACTGCCCACAAAACAGGCCAGGTTCGGGATGGCGTAAAGGGTGGCGTGATCGTTCATCTTGAGTCCTATTTCGGTCGCTCTTATGGTCGCCGGTCCTCTGAACATGGGGGTGTAAGGTTTGTAGGCGATATGTCTTGGATCCAAGTTCAACACGATGTGCTGCATAACGGTGTTTCCAGCGAGGGTCGCCTTGTAGATTTGATCCTGCCGGACACCCGACATTGAGCAAAGGTTTTCCACGAGTCTGTTCATCGTCTTGATGATGATCCTGTGCAGCAATTCCAGGCCCCCGGGATTCTCCACAATGGTGTTGACCCGGGCGATGATGTCAGCACCGTAGCTTTTCTGAGGATTCACATCCGATGCCACCGCGGCCACCCGTCCGGTGACCATGTCCAGGAGTCTCGCAACGACGGTCGTGGTGCCCACATCGAACGCCACACCGGACAGGATGTCTGTCGTGTATCCCCCTTCTACGGTGGTAATTCCGTTCCCCTCAAGGACGACGGTAACCTCCTGGTCGTGGTCCCTGAGGAGGTTTCCCAGGTTCCTGATCCCTTCAAGGTGAAAACGCGTTACGTCTTGCCCTTTTTTGGAAAGAGTCTCCATCAGGCGGTCCAGATCAAAAACCTTCTCACCCAGGCGGGCGGGAGGGACTGCAGTATGGATTTTTTTCGTATCCGGGTTCAGAGGGAACCGCCCTTTCACCCCTTCAGTCATGATGGTGTCACCGAATGCCCGGGCCTCTTCTGGAACGATACAGACGGCGTCTCCTTTCACCGATGCCTGGCAGGAAAGTCTCATTCCCTTGGAAATCTCCCCCGGGGTGAGAAGCTCTTTCTCCACCCTGGCCGGTCTTCCGCCCCCCCCTTTGAGATTAACCTTACATTTGGCGCAGGTTCCGATTCCGGCGCACGTGGATTCAATGATAATCCCAAGGTCCAGGGCAGCGTCCCGGAACGTAGTACCTGTTTCGAAATAGCCTGTCTTCTTGCTGGGGAGAAAAAGGACCTTGAACTCTGGCATGGGGGAGGACCCTAAGAATACGTGCCGAGTTCCTCCGCTAGCGGGGTGAGGAGTTCCAACTTCTCAGGGGGAGTATGGGGAGCGACGGAGCAAGCCGAACTCAGGATATAGCCGCCTTCGGGCTTGCCCACGGCCAGGCGCCACTTCACGTCCTCAACGATGGAATCACGGTCACCGTTAAGAAGGGTATTGACGGGATCGATGTTTCCTTTGATGAAAACCTTTCCCGCCAGGGTCTTCTTCGCTTCCTTCAGATCCACCGTTCCCAGGGGTGGGGGATCGAGAGTGTCGATGCCGTCCGTTCCGGTATCCAGCATCAGGTCAAGGCGGTCACCGATACTGCCGCACGTGTGAGTGTACACCGGAACGGAATAGTCCTTCCTGATTCCTTCTATTACCTTCTTTTCGTAGGGGAGAACGAATTCGGTGTAATGGTCCCGGGAGATGAGCCCTCCACCGGCAAAGGCGGAAGAGATGAGAACCGCGTCCACCCCGCATTCCGCCTGCCGCTTTCCCAGATCGATCGCCCCTTCAGCCAGGCGGTCAAGACAGGCCTTTGCCTTACCGGGATCATCGAGAATACCCATGAGCGCATTTTCGTAGTTGAGGAGTTCCAGGAACTGGGACCACGGTGAAAACACCTCGGAATGGACCGAGACGTCGTCCCCCACCGCTGATCTTACCCGTCTTATGGTATCAAAATGATGTTCAGGGAAAAAGCTGTCAAACGGGGGCGGTTCGGACTCAAATCCCCAGGTGTAAGGGTACGTGATATCGGTAAGGTCCCACGGTTCCACATAGAAAAGTTCTTCCGGCTGCAAGTCCTGGAACGTGGGGAAGTACCGGGAACCGTCCGCCATGTAATAATGGGGATTATCGTCGTCCGGGAATACGGTATAGTCTCCGTTCTTCCAACGGATGATGCGTTCCCCTTCTGCCGTTTCGATTGTTTGCACATAATCCTCGTAGTTTGGATCTCGCCCGGGAAGATTCACCAGGATTCCATCGAATCGGTACCGTTCCCTCATACCCGTGAGCGCTTCGACGAATCCGTCTGTGGTATACCATACCCTCAGAGGATCGATGCCCGAAAAGAGGAAATAGTGACCCAGGGACAGCTGGCACATGACGGGAACCCGGTCCGGCCTGTGGAGGGCCATGGCCGTTCTTATCCGCGTTCTCGAATTCATGGGCGCAAAAGGACGAATATAGGGTCCGTCCCGTAATCGCACAAGGCGTTTCCACTATCCACGGCTGTCGGTGCTAGGGGCGGGCTTTTCCCAGTCGCACAAATGGAAGATGTCCGGGATGGTTTCCCGGCGCCGGATCACCCGGGCCTCGCCATCCACCAGGAGTACTTCCGCTGGTCTGGGCCTGGTATTGTACTGGCTGGCCATGGAGAATCCGTATGCCCCCGAGTCCATGATGGCCACCAGGTCCCCCTCCTCAACTTCCGGGAACGGCCGGTCCTGGGCAAGCCTGTCGGTGTTTTCGCAGATCTCTCCGGTGAAATCCACCGTTTCCACGGGGGAGGCATAAGGGTCACCCACCTTCAAGATCCGGTGGTACGTGCGGTACAGGGCCGGCCGCAGGAGAACATTCATCCCTGCATCCAGACCCACGAAGTTCTTGTAGGCGTTCTTCTTTCCCGTGACCCGGGCCCGGAGAAACCCTGCGTCTCCGATCAGGAACTTGCCCGGTTCAACGATCAGGGAGGGAATTCCGTTGTCGTCTTCGTCGTAGAACTTGCGGAAAACGGTGGAAAGGAGGGGAAACAATTCGCCAGGTGCCAGGGGCCTGTCCTCTTCCCGGTAGGGGATACCGAACCCTCCTCCCATGCTCACAAAGCCAAAGGGGGAAGACAGGCTCGACTCCAGCGATTTGACCACTTCCAGGATTGTGGTCAGGAGGTGAACGAAGTACTCAGGTTCGAGGATTCCGGATCCTGTCATACACTGAAGTCCAAAACGGTGGATACCGTCTTCCGCCGCCTGCCTGTAGACGGACTCGATCTTTTCCAGAGGCACCCCGAATTTTGCGTCCCTGCCGGCCGTTACGATCCCGGGAAATTCCCCCTTTCCGAAACCGGGATTCAGACGAAAAGATATCTCTGGCGGCAGGCCAATTCTCCTCAGGCGTTCGTAGGAAGTCGCGTCGTCAAGATTCAGGTGGACTCCCGAATCGAGGGCGAGCCTGAGCTCCCGTTCGCTTTCGTAGTTCCCCGTGTAAAGACAGGACTCCGGGGGAATCCCCACCTCCTGAGCCAGATAGAGTTCCCCCGGCGATGAACAGTCCGCGCCCAGGGTGGGAACGGCCGATCTCATTTCAGCTATGAGATGGGGATTCGTGTTGGCCTTCAGAGCATAGCAGATGGTGTAGTTCTTGAAGGATTCTGAGAGAGCCCGGTCGAGCCGGATCACGTTGTCCCTCAACCGGTTCCTGTCGTAAACGTACAGGGGAGTTGAATGAGTCTCCGCCAGGGATTCCAGAAGGTCCTTATTCATAATAAGATGGCCCAAAGGGTGGGTGAGTGCGTCTGCCATTTCTGGATTACGGAGTTCTGGGGAGAATGCCGGTCAGCGAAAGGACCGAATCATTCCCCTATGTTCGCGATCTTGCGCTCTTCGGCTGTCAAATCGAATACGGTCCTGAATAGATTCTCATCGAGCTCGGTGAATTCAACATCCCTCCTGGCCATGACCTTCCCGGCAACTTCGAAGGCCCTGTCCATCTTGTAGGTGGTGAAAACCCCGTCCGTTGTGCCCCACGAAAAAGAAGGAACAAACTTGGGAGGCTGACCCGGCCCAAACACGTTACAGCACACGCCCACCACCGTCCCGGTGTTGAACATCTGATTGATTCCGCTCTTCGAGTGGTCCCCCATGAATAGGCCTACAAACATGGATCCCGTATCCGTCAGTTTCCCGTTGACGAAAACCTTGACTGGACCATAGTTGTTCTTCAAGTCGCTGTTGTTTGTGCCGGCCCCGATATTTACCCAGCTTCCCAGGTATGCATGTCCGATGAATCCGTCATGCTGCTTGTTGGAATAGGAATCGATGATGGATTCTTCCACTTCTCCTCCTACTTTGCATACCTTGCCGATCGTTGTGTTTTCGTAGATCTTCGCGCCCACTTTGATCAGGCTGTCATCGCCCATGGAGACGGGACCTTCGATGACGGAATTGGGAAGGATTCTTGAGTTGTTTCCAACATAGATGGGCCCATTCTCGGCATCCAGGACAACGCCCGGTCCTATCTTCGCGCCCCGGGAGATGTGAATGTGATCAGGATTCAGAAGGTGAGCCGATTCAGAAAGCTCTCCCTGCGACTGCGGACTTCCGCTGGTGAGGACATCAAAATCGGCCACAATCTGTTCGCCATTGCGGTTCACGAGATCCCACGGATAGGTCACCAGGGGAACATCGGCGGTTCTGTTTTCAAGGTGTGAGAAGTCAGAAAAAGAAAGGACGTTGCTCTTGAACCGATCGCCAATCTTCTTGAGATTCTCACCGGAAAGCCAGGCCGCTACAGGCGTACGCCCGCTCATATAGACACAGTCTTTCCCGTCATATTCGAATCTCTCGCCGAAGTCACCATGGGCCACAACTCTCCCATTCAGGAACAGAACTGTCCGGGCATCTGATGGGACCCTGTTCACAGAGTAATCCGGGTGTTCCCGTTTTGTGACCTCCAAAAGGTAATCGCGGACATGGAGAATGACGGATGCGTCCGGGAAACTTCCGGTCAATTTTTCCCTGAGCGTCCTGATACCGCATGTGAGATTGTACACGGGTCTGAGATGAACCAGGGGCTGGAGGGATCCGAATTGGTCGTCTTCAAAAACGCAGATGTGCAAGGTTTCTTCCCTCATCCGTAGTAGGCGAACTTTCCTGTCAGTTCTGTCGCCGCCTCCTTGTCGATGATGACTATGGCTTTTCTGTGCATCTGCAGCATCGAGGCCGGGCACATGGCGGTGATGGGTCCTTCGACAGAGAACTCCACGGCCTCGGCCTTTTCTTTTCCGCTGGCAAGGAGGATCACCTCTCTCGCGTCCATGATGGTCCCGATTCCCATGGTTATGGCATACCTGGGGACTTCCTCTATGGAGTCAAAAAACCTTGAATTATCCTGTCTCGTTTTCTCCGTCAACGTCTTAATCCGTGTTCGTGAACCGAGAGAAGACCCGGGCTCGTTGAAGGCGATATGTCCGTTTGAGCCAATCCCGAGAATCTGCAGGTCCAGGCCCCCCAGCCTCCAGATCTCCTCCTCGTACCACTTGCAGTAAGTCTCTATCATTGGATCGGTCCCGGCTGAATCGATCGCGGCGTCTACAAACATGCCCTGTGGGATATGCACGTTGGCGGGATTGACGTTAATATGGTCGAAAAGATTCTTCCACATAAAATAATGGTAGCTCTGATCATGATCGGGCCTTAGACCTACATACTCGTCCAGGTTGAAAGTGATGACCTGTGAGAAGTCCAGTCCCTCGTCGTTATGGAGTCTCACAAGCTCTTCATAGAGTCCAAGAGGCGTACTTCCGGTGGCAAGGCCCAGCACAAGGTTCGGTTTCTTCCGGAGTCGGTCTACCACGATACGGGCCGCCTCTTTGGACATGGTTTCGAAATCATCTTTAACGATTACTAACACTGCTATTCCTCCCGCGTTGAGTTATATTAAACCCTTGTTATCCTCGACAAGAATACGGCAAATGGAATAGACATTCCACAGTTTTTGAGACGGTAGTTTAGGTTGCGAAGTTACGGGGATCTAAAGCAGATTCAACGGGAGCGTCCCAGCAGGAATAATGTCAGGATGAACCTGAGGCAAGTATTTCTGTCTGTCCTTGTTCTTGGTCTGTCTTTAACTTGTGCCCAAACGGGTCGTCCCGTGCTCACAGGACTCGATAATCTTCTGGAAAACCGGTCGTCCACACTGTCAGGCAAGAGGATCGGCATCGTCACCAATCAGACAGGGGTAGACCGAACGGGAATCCCGATCTGGGAAAAGATTGATGCGACGGCTCTTTTCTCCCCCGAGCATGGCCTTTTTGGAGAAGTGTCGGACGGGGAGGCCGTTTCTTATGATGGGAGGAGGGGGGGGATGCCGAGGATCCACAGCCTTTACGGCAAGACCCGAAAGCCCACAGCCGAAATGCTGGAGGATATCGATCTGGTCCTCTACGATATCATGGACATAGGTGTCCGCACCTACACCTTTATTTCCACCATGGGACTGGTCATGGAAGCGGCGGGGGAGGCGGACATCCCCGTATGGATTCTGGACAGACCCAACCCCATAACGGGCGCGCATGTGGGAGGCCCCTCCCTTCATCCTGAGTACAGGTCCTTCGTGGGTTACTATCCCATCCCCCTTCAGTACGGATTGACACCCGGCGAACTGGCACAAATGATCGTCGGTGAAGGATGGATTGAGTTTAAACCAGACCTTGAAGTCATACCCCTAGTATCCTGGTCCAGAGATAAATGGTACGATGAAACAGGTCTTTCCTGGGTCCCGCCCTCGCCGAATATTCCCGATCTCGAAACGGCCATCGTTTACCCGGGGCTGGTTTTGGTGGAAGCGACCAATGTTTCGGAAGGGAGGGGTACGGATCATCCGTTCCTGTGGGTGGGGGCGCCGTGGATTGACGGCGAACTCCTATCGCGAGAAATGAATACTCTGCATCTTCCCGGTGTCAGCTTCCAGGCCGTGGAGTTTACCCCAAGACATATGCCTGGAATCGCCACCCACCCGAAGTACGAGGGGTTCAGGTGTCAGGGGATTGAGACCAAGGTTACGGACAGGGACTCCTTTGGGAGTGTGAAAACGGGCCTTGCCCTGCTTGTGACCCTCAACAGGCTGTATCCCCTTAAATTTGAGGTCAGGAAGAAAAGAATGAACCGCCTTGCGGGAACCGATCTGGTGATCCGGGCTCTTCAGAACGGGTGGTCGGTCTCGGAGATCTATTCGAGGTACGCCCAGGACATCGAGACCTTCAGAGCGGTGTCGAAAAGGTATCTCATCTACTGACGGAACCGTGGCGATCCAGCACCATCCGGCAGCCCCCCCGGCGTACGGAAGATTGCTCTCCCTGGACGCGTTCAGGGGGATGACCATTGCCACCATGATTCTGGTGAACACCCCGGGCAGCTGGAGCCATGTGTACGGGCCCCTCCGCCACGCCCCCTGGCATGGGTGGACGCCCACAGACCTGGTTTTCCCGTTTTTTCTGTTTATCGTGGGTGTGGCTATGTCCTTCTCCTTCTCCAGGCACCTGTCGCAGGGCATGCCGGTGAAAGATCTTCGAGTCAAACTGGTGCGGCGAGCATTGATCATCTTCGGCCTGGGGATTTTCTTGGCTGGTTATCCCTTCAATATTCCGTTCAACGGTCAGGAGCTGAAAACCTCCTTTCACATGGTCGACATTCTCAAACGCTTCGAAACGATCCGCGTCATGGGTGTTCTCCAGCGAATCGCTGTTTGCTACCTGCTGGCCGGCTTCACAGTCACGGCTACCGGCAGGAGGGGTCGCTTAATGACCACCATCGGTCTTCTGGCGGGGTACTGGCTGTTGATGGTCCTGGTACCCGTACCGGGATTCGGCAGGGGAGATCTCAGCCTTGAGGGAAACCTGGCCAGGTACATCGACCTTGCCCTTCTCAGGGCAAACCATATGTACAGCCTGGGTGGCGTTCCTTTCGACCCCGAGGGACTTTTGAGTACGCTCCCAGCCACGGCCACCACCCTGCTGGGGGTATTCGTGGGGGATTACCTTCGCCAGTCCGGCGATCTCCGTAGAAAGGCCGCCACGCTACTGGTGGCGGGGATGGTAGGGATCGCCGCCGGAAAGGTTCTGAGCTACGGGTTTCCCATCAATAAGCAGATCTGGACGTCTTCGTATGTGGTGTTTACCGCAGGCTGGGCCACCCTTATCCTTGGGATCATGTTCTGGATCGTCGAGGTGAAAGGTCTCAAAAAAGTGGTTCAACCCTTTATCGTTTTCGGCAGCAATTCCATATTCGTCTTCGTAGCCTCCGGCCTGGTTGTGAAAACCATCGTTCGGATAACTGTCACCTACGAAAACCAGGATTTGACGTTCTACACCCTGCTCTACAAATCCATATTCGTCCCCCTTGCCGGTAGTCTGAACGGTTCGCTTCTGTTTGCCGTCACGTGGATCTGCGTATGGCTCGGGATTCTCTGGATCCTGTACTGGAGAAGAATATTCATCAAGATCTAAGAGGAAGTTCATCATGAATCGACTGCCATCTTTTTTCGGAGCTGGTTGCTTGCTCGCCCTGGGGCTCCTGGGGAAATCACTCCCGGCCCAGGTGACGGAGGAAGCGCCCAATATCTATGTGGATTGTTTCTGGTGCGACGAGGATTTTATCCAGATAGAGATACCCTACGTGAACTACGTGCGGGACCGGTATGACGCCGACATTCACGTCCTGATCACCACCCAGGGGACAGGAAGCGGTGGCCGGGAGTACACCCTGGCATTCCTCGGAAGAAACGTCTTCGAAACCATCAGCGATACCCTCGTGGTCACTGCCGACGAGACCGACTCAGAGGACCTCATCCGTCAGGACCTGGTTCGGGTGTTGAAACTGGGGTTGGTTCCCTATCTTTCCAGGACCCCTTTGGCGAAGAATCTTTCCGTTTCATTCATCGAAGATTCTGAACAGCCGCGGGTGGCAGTACAGGATAAATGGAAAAGCTGGGTATTCAGCGTTCGTCTTCGTTCAAACCTGAACGGTGAACAGCTGTATAAATCCACCTACCTGTCCGGTTCTCTCAGTGCCCGGAGAGTGACAGAAGACTGGAAGATTTCCGTGTCAGCCAGCGGCAGCTATGATGAAGACACCTTCACCTTTGACGACCAGGACTTTTCCAGTATTTCAAGAAGCAACAGTGTGAACGGCTCCATCATTATGTCCCTGACAGATCACTGGTCCGTGGGTTTGTGGGGATTCGCCTACTCTTCCACATACGACAACATTGATTATGCATTGTCCGTTCTGCCCGGCATTGAATACAACTACTTTCCGTATTCGGAATCGACTCGCCGGCAGCTCCGCTTCGGGTACAAGGTCACCCCCATCTTCGCAGATTACACGGAGGAAACCATTTATCTAAAGACTCACGAACGGTTGACGGATCAATCCCTCTCACTCACTCTGGACCTTATTCAGCCGTGGGGCTCGGTGAACACCTCCCTGACGGGGTCGCACTATTTGCACGATTTGACTAAGAACAGGGTCCGATTGTTTACGGGAGTGTCCCTCAAATTAATCAAGGGGTTGTCTCTAAACTTATACGGAAACGTATCCATGATTCGGGATCAGCTGTCGCTGCCACGGGGTGTTGCGACGCTGGAAGAAGTTTTGCTCCGGCGGAAGCAGCTGGAGACTCAGTACGATTACTGGGGATCCGTCGGGTTCACTTATTCTTTCGGGTCCATATACACGCATGTGGTCAATCCCAGGTTCGGTGGGACAGGGGGGAGGGTCTTCTTTTTCTAGAAGTCTTACCCTTGTCTCGTACCGATTCCGGGGGTTATTTTTTCACAAACTGGGGGGAGAAAGGTAATGACTGGAGTACTGAATGTTGACTACGAATCGGCGGAGTGCGCTGAAGTTTTCACCCGTTCTCTTAGGGAAACCGGATTCGCCGTCCTGACCCATCATCCCGTTGAGGCGTCTTTGGTTCGGCGCGTGTACGGCGACTGGGAGTCGTTTTTCGCCTCGAAAGGCAAATTCGATTACCTGTTTGACAAGGACAAGCAGGACGGGTATTTTCCCTTTCTGTCTGAGAATGCCAAAGGGTATTCGGTCAAGGACCTCAAGGAGTTCTACCATGTGTATCCCTGGGGGAAGTACCCCACGGAAATCAGTGATCAGACCCGGGTTCTCTATGACAAGCTCGTGACACTGGCAGGGAAACTCCTTGAGTGGGTGGAGGAACACACCCCCAGGGACGTGAAAAAAGGCTTTTCCATGCCCCTTACGGAAATGATTGACGACAGTTCGAGAAATCTACTCAGGGTCATCCACTATCCCCCTCTTACCGGGGAGGAAGAGGAGGGGGCTATCCGGGCCGCTCCCCATGAAGATATCAACCTCCTGACCTTGCTGGTGGCCGGCACGGAGCCGGGGTTGCAGGTTCAGGACGTGGAGGGCAACTGGCATGATGTTTCCTGCGATTACGGTACCGTTGCGGTCAATACAGGGGATATGCTGCAGATGTGTTCTGGTGGGTTCTACCCCTCCACCACCCACCGGGTTGTGAATCCTCCCAGCGGCGGGGCGAATCGATCCCGGTACTCCATGCCCATGTTTCTTCACGCCCGGGACGAAGTGTGGCTGTCGGATACTCACACGGCAGGCACTTATCTCCAGGAGCGCCTCAAGGAAATCGGGCTGAAACCGTGATCTGGCAGTATCCAGCAGGCGGACGGAGGACTCATTCCGGAGGAACTTCTTACCCCGGAGGGTCTGCTCAGGGGGAATGGAACCGGACGATGAACCGGGATTTCTCGTCGGGAAATTGCTTGGAAGGTCAGCAGCAAATGTGATAAATTGCTGTACGTGAACAACATGGGAAGACCTCGCGGGTGTTATCTGTCTGTTTTCTTTGGACTTTTCTTTCTCGTCCCCCCCTTACTCAGATCATCGCCGGACTCATCCCGCATGGCCCGGAATTTCCGGGAGGTCACCTACGGGATCACCGTGGAATCGGAGAGTCACGGGTCGGCCCTGGGTGGGTTCTATTGGTTTCGCCTCACTCCCAGCTTTCGGGGCCTGGTCCAGGGAAAGATACTGAATGTGGCCGAAGGCCTGCCCCTGGTGGATGCCTGGACCGGCCGGGTGTATGAAACGGGGGGTGCCAATCTGGTTCTCGTTCCGGTTATCGGGGGTGTGACCTACCATCCTTTCGAAGGCAAGATTGCCAACAATTTCAGTCCGCTGTTGATCCTGGGATTGGGACCCACCCTCATTCTCGATCTGGCCGAAGAAGGGACCTTTTTCGAACAGTGGGGAAACATGGAGACCCGGGTGTACCCCGGCGCGTTCACAGGGATGGGTGTTGAACTTCCCATCGGAGCCAGGTCCTTCATGACCATAATCCTGGGGTACGATATTCTTCCCATGGGCAAGACCGTGGATGGTCGAAAACACTTTAGCGGGACCGTTCTGAAGTTCATGTATGGAAGGCGAACGAAACGGTGACCTCAGAAAGCCATCATTTTGTCGTCCGCCCGGAAGATATTGAGGGCGGGGACCGGTTCAGGTTGAACGGTGAGGAAGCCCATCACCTGTCCCGTTCGGCCCGCCTAAAGGTGGGGGACGAGGTTTTTCTCCTGGATGGCAGGGGGAATGCCCGCCTGGGCACCATAGACCGAATGGAGGCCGGGGAAGTTTCCGGGACGATCCTCGAAACCCTGCCCCAGTATCATGAATCGGCTGTAAGGATTCACCTGGGGCTCGGCAACCTGAAGGGGTCCAGATTGACCATGGTGGTGGAAAAGGGGACGGAGCTTGGGATCCGATCGCTCACCGTTTTGGTCATGCGATACGGGGTGAAAAAGGGTGTCAACCTGGAAAGATTGGACCGGGTAGCTCTCGCAGCCATGAAGCAGTGTGGAAGGGGGCGTGTGCCCGAGTTGACCGCTTCCCAAACCTACGAGGAATGGTGCGCTAACCTTCCTCCCCAGCAGTCCATGGTGACTCTGGATTCCCCGGACAGCCTGACCCTTCGTGAATGGCTGGACGGGGTGGAATCCTCCGTGTCGGACGTGTGGATTACCGTGGGGCCCGAAGGGGGGTACCATCCGGAGGAACGCCGTCTGGCCGCCCACCGGGGGATTCCCTTTGTCAGTCTAGGCCCCAGAAGGCTCAGGTCGGAAACTGCGGCCATCGCGGCCGTTGCAGCGTGTGAAACCTTTTTTTCAGGCCGGGGGTGAGGATGGCAGATTGTCTTTTCTGCAGGATCAGCGAAGGGGGGGTTCCCTCTGACATCGTGTACGAAACGGACCGTGTACTGGCCTTCAAGGACATCCATCCCCAGGCGCCTCACCATCTCCTCATCATTCCGAGGAAGCACATTTCCACCCTCAATGATCTCTCTGAGGAGGACGCGCCGCTGGTAGGGGAACTGATGCTCACAGCCAAAAAGCTGGCCTCCCAATTGGGAATTGACCGCTCGGGATACCGGACGGTGTTTAACTGCAACGCCGACGCGGGCCAGGCGGTTTTTCATGTTCATCTCCATCTGCTTGGCGGAAGGCGCATGTCCTGGCCCCCGGGTTGAGGAAACCTGGAGCGATGCATATCTCTCAACTCTCCCTTCACGGGTTCAAGTCCTTCGCAAAAACGGAAAAACTGATGTTTCATGAGGGAATTACTGCAGTGGTGGGACCGAACGGGTGTGGCAAGACCAATATCGTGGATGCCATTCGCTGGGTCCTGGGGGAGCAAAAGTACAGCCTCCTGCGGGGGACCCGGATAGACGATATCATATTCAACGGGTCTGAGGCGAAGAAACCTTTGAACGTATGCCAGGTGAGTCTCTTGATTCATAACACCAAGGGAAAGCTTCCCGTCGAATACACCGATGTTGAAATCTCGAGGCGGGCCTTCAGGGATGGGGAAAGCGAATACATGATCAATCGCACGCCCTGCCGCCTCAAGGATATTCAGAACCTGTTCATCGATACCGGTATGGGGGCGGACGCGTATTCAGTGATTGAGCTGAAGATGATTGAGGATATCCTGAGTGACAGCGCGGATGACCGCCGCAGGATGTTCGAAGAGGCCGCTGGTGTCAATCAGTACAAGCGCCAGCGCAGGACCGCCCTCAACCGTCTGGAAGCAACCCGGGGAGACCTGGACCGCGTTACCGACATTATCCTGGAGGTGGAAAAGCAGGTGGATGCCCTACGGCTCCAGCTCAAGCGCTTCGACCGCCACCACCGTCTAACCGGAAAGATCCAAGAGCGGGAGCTCCAACTGGCCTTCCTGAAAAAGCGGGAAATCGTGAAGAAGCTAAGGCCTCTCCAGGGGCGAATATCCGACTACGAAAGGCAGCGTTCCACCCGGCTTGACGAGGAAAAAGGACGGGAAGCCCATCTGGAGGAGTTGCAGAAAGCCTACCGGAACCAGCAGCAAGAGCTGTCCCAGGTTGAGAAAGACCTTGACGACCTGGCGGAGAAGAAACAGGATTCCAATAACCGGATCCTCATCCTGAAAGAGCAGATCAAGTCCACTCGCCGAAGCCAGGAACGGCTCCAGGTAGAGCTGGAGGAGAACCGGGAGAGGAAAAAGTCGCTCGAGTCGCAGAAAAAGGAACTTGACCTCGAGCTGGAAAACCTCGCCCCCCGGATAGAACAGAAGAGCTCAGGGTATGAGAAAGCCAGGAGGGACCTGACCCATAAGGAGAAAGATCTGGAGGATAAGGAGATCCGCCTGGAGCACCTGAGGTCCCGCCGCCTTGAACACCTCAAAATGGTAAATTCCACCCGGTCCAACCTGGAACGGACCCAGGAGATCCTGGATGAGAAGGGATCCCGTCTTGCCGACCTGGAGACCCGGGTTCAGGAGCTGGAAGGTCATCTGAAGGAGCAGGAATCCTCCCAGAAGGAGCTGGAGAAAGAAAAAAAGGAGCTCCAGAGGGCTATCGCCCGGAACCGGAAGGAGTTGGAAAAACTGGATACCCGACTGGAAGACCACCGTACCGAGAAGCACGGGTTGGGCCTCGAGTTTCACCGTATTGCCAATCAGGTGGAGACTCTGGAGTCGCAGTTGCAGTTTTACCGGGAGATCATGGAAAGCAGGGAAGGCTACCCTTCCGGCGTGAGACATGTCCTCGGTCATCGTGAGGATTTCCCCGATGTTCTGGGGGCAGTGGCCGACCTTATGGATGTGAAAGAGGAGTACCGTCCGGCGGTGGAAGCCGGTCTGGGTCCTCTGGCCCGCTGTCTGGTGTGCAGGACCCGCAAGGGTGCTCTGAAGGTCCTGGACGACCTGGACGCCCTGGGAATGGGAAGTGTTTCCCTTATTCCCCTGGATACACTTTCGGGGATGAAGGGCCCTTCGGTCCGTCCTGGGACTGGGATTCCCGCCACGGACGTTGTGACCCCCCACAAGGATGCAGAATCCCTAGTCCCCGTTATTCTGGGGGATTTGGTGATCGTGGAGGACGCCTCATCTGCCCAGGCCCTGTTGAAGGCGAAGGGGTTTGCAGGCAGTATCGCCGATCTTTCCGGGCGCTACTACGATCGAAAGGGCTTCATCAGGAGCTTGAAGGGCGAAGGAGAAGTGAGCGTTCTGGGACGAAAGGAGAAGATCGACGATCTGGACAAGGCCATCGACAAATGGATTTCCAAAGGGAACAGAATCCAGGAAAAACTGACGAAACTGTCAGAGGAACTGGAGCACCTGGAAAAACGGTACCGGGACCTCTCGGAGGACCTTGGCAGGGACATTGATCAGATGGCCGACCTGGAGAAAAGAATCGCCCACAACGAATTTGCGATTTCCCAGGGGGTGGAATCCCTGAAAGGGTTTACGCACGAGACGGTTCTCACCCGTAAGGAGAGTCTTGGACTGAAGAAAAACCTGGATAGGCTGGTGCCCAGATTGAAAGAACTGGAAGAGCAGAACAGTACCTACGAAACCAAGATCGGGGAGGCCAAGGTTGAGGTGGAAAAGGGGAAGAAGGAAGTGGATGACGTTAGCAGTGCAGTTCAACAGATGCGGCTGGACCTGATCAATCTGGAGAACGACAGGGACAATCTTGAGTACAGATTGGAGACCGTGGAAGAGAGCACCAGGCAGCTGGACATCCGGAAGGGGCAGCTAAGGGAAGAAACGGATGGCAACGTCAGGGAAATCGAACGGCTGAGCGGGGAGCTCGAGGAGGAGGAAAAGGCTCTGCTCCAGTGGACGGCCCTGTACCGGAAGCAGAAGTCGCTGAAAGACCTGAAGGCGGAAGCCCTTCAGGAGTCCTTCGATCAGATAGAAGGGATCCAGGCCGAGATTCGCCGGGAGCAGCGGGAGCGGGATCAGGTGGTTGAAGAACTCAAGAAGACCGAACTTGAGCTTTCTGATTACCGGGGCCGTCTGGAAAGTTTGGAGGAACGGATTGAGGAAAAATACAGGAGGGAGATTCCCGATGCCATGGATGTGTCGCTAACCCAGGAGGAGCTCTCGCTGGAAATCGACAGAATGGAGCGGAGTATCGAACGGATCGGGCCCATCAATATGGCGGTCAAAGAGGAATATGAGGAGGAAAGCCAGCGCCTCGATTTTCTCCAGAAACAGAGGAAGGACCTCCTGGAATCCGAGGACGATCTCCTGGAAACGGTCCGCAAAATAGACAAAGCGGCCCGACGGCAATTCCTCGAAAGCTTTGAGAAGATCCGGAAGAACTTTCAGAAGACTTTCACCCTCTTCTTTGAGGGAGGGGAGGGTGATCTGGAACTCAGGGGCGACGACGATCCCCTGGAAGCAGATATCACCATTCATGTGAGGCCGCCCGGGAAACGGACCCGGCATCTCAGAATGCTCTCCTCCGGAGAGAAAGCCCTCTCCGCCATTGCCCTGTTGTTTGCCATCTATCAGGTAAAGCCCAGTCCTTTCTGCATCCTGGACGAGGTGGATGCTCCCCTGGACGACCACAACATCCGCAAATTCACCCGGGCACTCAACGAATTCTCCCGGGAGACCCAGTTCATCATCGTCACCCATAACAAGTTGACCATGGAATCGGCCAAGTACCTGTACGGCATCACCATGGAACAGTCGGGCGTATCCAAGATCGTGTCGGTGAAATTCGACTGAGGTCATTGCGTATTTCCTGAAAGCTTCTTAAGGTTACCCAGATGAACGGAATCTCTGTCGAAGAACGGTCCCGGTGGGAATACCACGACCTGATGCTCCACCGGATTCACGAGATCCTGCTGGTGGCAAGTCCCTACGACGCCTACATCCTGGAGGAGGACGGCCGTCTTACGGAACAGATCCTGAACGAGTACCTGGGAATGAACCTGAGCTACGCCCCCCGGGCCTGGAGAGCCTCCACTGCCAGCCAGGCCATGGACATGCTCTCCGCCCGGAATTATGATCTTGTGATCGCCCTTCTGAGAATATCCGACATGGATCCCATCAGTTTCGCCGGTTGGGTAAAGGAGAAACACCCGGATATACCGGTAGTCCTTCTGGCCTACGATGCTTCGGAAGTGAGCTATCTCCAGGACCACATTTACGGAGGCCCCATAGACAAGGTTTTCGTGTGGAGCGGCAACGCAAGCGTATTCCCGGTGATCATCAAGGTTATTGAGGACAGGAAGAACGCGGAACGGGACATCCTGAGGAGGGACGTGAGGGCCATCGTGGTTGTGGAGGACAATCCCGAGTACTACTCCCGCATTCTTCCCAGGATCTACTCTGAAGTCCTTTATCACACCCGGGCCCTGATGGACCAGAGTCTCAACGCCACCCACCGTCTCCTGCGTCTCAGAGCCAGACCCAAAATACTGTTCTGCAGCACCTACGAGGAGGCCCAGGAGTACGTCCGGAAGTTCAAGGATAATCTCCTGGGGATTATTTCCGATATTCGATTTCCCCGGAACGAAGTCCAGGATGACCGGGCGGGGCTGAAACTCGCTGAATGGGTGCGGGAGCTGGATCCCCACATGCCTTTCGTGCTGCAGTCCAGCAGGCAGGATGCCCGGGAACTGGCGGAGGAACTGGGGGTGGAGTTCATCAACAAGACATCCAATACCCTCCTCCAGGAACTCCGGGAGTTCATGAAAGAGAATTTCGGATTCGGGGATTTTGTCTTCCGGGACGAGAGCGGGAAGGAAGTAGCGAGAGCGACCAACATGCTGGAGCTGGAAGAAAGCTTGGGGAAGGTTCCCGACTCTTCGATCGCTTACCACGCCACCCGGAATCATTTTTCCAACTGGCTGGCCGCCCGGGGGGAATTCTCCGTTGCGTCCCGCATGAGACCCGTGCAGATCTCCGATTTCCCCGACATGGCCGCCCTACGTCAGTACCTCATCCAAAGTGTTGAGACCACCCGGCACGCCAGGAGGGCGGGACGGGTGGAAGAGTACGTCTCGGGACCGCTGGACCCTTCAGCGAATTTCATAAGGATTCGAGGGGGCTCACTGGGTGGAAAAGCCCGGGGGCTGGCGTTCGCCAACTCCCTCATCGAATCTTCCGAGCTTGACAGACGCTTTCCCGAAATCACCATCCGAATCCCCCGGACCGTGGTGATCGGAACAGACGAATTCGATGAATTCATGGAGAGGAACAAACTGTGGGACATGGTGTTCGGGACTTCCAGGGATGAAGACCTGATTGAAAGGTTTGTTTCCGCAACACTTTCGGAGGGTTTAACTAATTTCCTAAAGTTATACTTGAAGGATGTTAAAGTCCCTCTGGCCGTTCGTTCGTCAGGACTGCTGGAGGACATGCAGTACCGCTCACTGGCGGGGATGTATGCCACTTACATGGTTCCGAACGTAAGTGGTCGCCTGTCTGATCGTGTCCGGAGGGTCAGCAAGGCCATCAAACTTGTGTATGCTTCCACTTTTTCTCAGGAAGCGAAATCGACGGCGGAGACCCTCTACCAGCGTCTCGAGGATGAGAAGATGGGGGTCCTGATCCAGGAACTGGTGGGACAGACCTATGGGACCCGGTTTTACCCGACGTTCAGTGGCGTGGCCCGCAGTCTCAACTACTATCCAGTATCCTACATGAAAAGAGAAGAAGGGATCGTGTACATGGCCCTCGGTCTTGGGCGGACCGTCGTGGAGGGGGGCAAGGCCCTGAGATTCTCTCCCAGGTACCCCACGATCCTGCCCCAGTTCTATTCTACTGAGGCCATGCTGGAGAATTCTCAGACCGAGTTTTACGCTCTGGATCTGG
>JBHIAI010000101.1:0-6437 GCA_046861655.1 Fidelibacterota bacterium
GGTGAATCCCAGGCGCTCAGTGACGTCCTTACGGGAGTGTTCCAGTTGAGCCTTTCTCACGAGGACCAGAAACTGGTCTTCTCAGGATACTCAGGGATAGGATGGGATATCTACTCTGTCACCCGTCCCCTGGACCTCTCGGAGCGGGAAGTTTCCCCCTCTAACTTTGTGTCGAGAAAGCAGGAAACGGGGCCGCAGAAACCCGAGGTCCTTACGGCGGAAACGGACTCGGACCGGTCGGGACTGGGGGCGAGTAGGGAAAGTTATTCCCGGTACATTTTTGCCCTGGAGTATGATCACCTTAACCGGGCGTTGCTCGATACCATGGCCGGAAAGCCCATGGAGCCGCTGGCCCAGGGTGAGTACAAGAATCCTGACGGCTCCTACCGGACTCAGCCCTATAAAACTCGGTTTACCCTGGACCTGGTGAGCGGTCAGGCTGGGTACAGCAACGTATTCGGGTACATCGGGACCACCCTTTTTGCTTTCAGCGATATCCTGGGCGATCACCGGATATTCGTTGGCACGGAGATGGTCGTCAATCTTGAGAACAGCGACTATTTTCTGTGGTACGACTTTTTGAAATACCGGAATAACTTTTCCGTATCGCTCTTTCATACGGCTAACTTTTTTGGAAGCGTACCGGAATATATCGTACGGCTTCGGCACTTAAGTCTCGATTTCTCCATCTCCCATCCGTTCAACCGGTTTCAGAGGACAGAATTTGCCCTGAGCCATCACTTCATCAATCAGAGGGAATACCAGGGTGTGGGCTATACTGAACCGCCGGAAATCATCGGTGACGAGACTCTCCGGCTTCTGACATACAGGGCAAGCTGGGTGTTTGACAACAGTTCGTGGGGTTTCACCGGTCCGAACGACGGATGGCGGGCTAATGCCCAGTTCTTCCAGAGTCTGGGTGTTTTCAGGAACCGGATTGATTTCAAGACCATTCTGCTGGATGCCCGCCGGTACATCAGGCTGAGTCGGCTTTACAGCCTCGCTTTTCGAATGTCGCTCGGACACAGCTTTGGGAGAAATCCCCAGAAGTTTTTTCTCGGAGGCACGGAAAACTGGATTCTCGGGACGGGAGAAACGCAAGGCGTACCTGACGGGACAAAATGGAACAACGATATTCGTCTAAATACCGATAGTACGGACTATCTCAAAGACATTTACTTTTCCATTTTCATCCTGCCGGTACGAGGGAGCCGGTTGGTGGAGCGTTGGGGAACCAACGTCCTTCTTACCAACGCGGAGTTTCGCTTTCCCTTCGTGAACTATCTTGCCCTGGGGTTTCCCCTGAAGGTGATTTTTGGGAACATCCATGGCGTCCTGTTTGCCGATGTGGGCATGGCCTGGGACGACCGTCCCCGGTTGTACGGGACCACTGAGTCCGGGGAGAAAAAGTTTGACGATCTTATTGCCGGCTACGGCCTGGGGATCCGGATTAACCTGGGCTATACCATTCTGCGGGTGGATACCGCCTGGGATTTTACCCTCCAGGTTCCCTCAAAGCCCCAGTACTACCTTTCCCTGGGCACGGATCTTTAGACACTCCGAGTCGTTTTCTTTCCGTCCAAATTCCCTTGATTTTCCCTGGGGGAATGGGCAACTTCGCCGTGCAATCCATGGCAAAGCCCCGTTCGAGGACTGTCTACCTGTGTTCGGAGTGCGGTTCGGATTTCCCAAAGTGGTACGGAAAATGCCCGGCGTGCGGGGAATGGGGTACTCTGAAAGAGTATTCCGCACCCTCCGGGAAGGGACGCCCAGGGGGGAAGCCCAGGGAAGCGACCCCTCTGGCCGACGTTCTGTTTCAGTCTGATCTCAAACGCTCCTCAACCGGGATTCGTGAGATGGACCGGGTCCTGGGAGGAGGATTCCTGCCCGGTTCCGTGATCCTGCTGGGTGGAACCCCAGGTATCGGAAAATCCACCCTGGCCCTCCAGGCTGTGGCCGGTCTCAGTGAACCCACTCTGTACGTATCAGCCGAAGAGAGCGAGGACCAGATTGCTCTCCGGGCCAGGCGCCTCAGCATCGACTCCCCGAACGTCATCGTGACCGGGGAGAACCGGTGGGAAGGAATCGAGGACCAGGTGGCGGTCTCCCGGGCGAAATTTGTTGTCATCGATTCGGTGCAGACCGTGTACACAGAGGCCGTGGACAGTCCCCCGGGATCCGTCAGTCAGATTCGGGAGTGCGGCCAGAAAATCCTGGAATGGTGCAAGACCCGCAGGGTAGCGGTAATGATCATCGGTCACGTGACCAAGGAAGGGGTGATTGCAGGCCCCAGAATGCTGGAACATCTTGTGGATACGGTTCTGTATCTCGAAGGGGATGCCCGTTATGACTACAGAGTGCTGCGGGCGGTGAAAAACAGGTTCGGACCGACGAACGAAGTGGGCATCTTTGAGATGTCCTCGCAGGGACTGAAGGCAGTGGAGAATCCGTCAGAACTTTTTCTGGCAGACAGACAGGAGGGGGTGGCTGGATCCTCCGTCATTGCCACCATGGAAGGGAGCCGACCTCTCTTGGTTGAAGTCCAGGCCCTGGTGTCTAACGCCAGCTTCGGAACTCCCCAGCGGAATGTCACCGGATTCGATTTCCGCAGGCTGGCCATGCTCCTGGCCGTACTTGAGAAACGCCTGGGATTTCTTCTGGGAACCAAGGATGTATTTGTGAACCTGGTGGGGGGGATGCGGATTGACGAGCCCGCGGCGGATCTGGGTGTGGTGTGTGCCATAGTCTCCAACCTGAAGAACAGACCTCTACCTCCTGGCATCGTTGTAGCGGGCGAAGTGGGTCTCGGAGGAGAACTGCGACCCGTATCCCGTTTGGAGAACAGGCTGATGGAAACCCGGCGCCTGGGTTTTGAGAAACTGATCTCCCCTGCCTCCAGTGTGGCCAAACTGGGAGACAAAAGCCGGCGAACATCCCTGCGGGGTGTGAAAACCGTCCAGGAAGCTCTGGACTTGATATTCTGAATTTTCGCCTGACTTCCCAAGACCCTGAGACATCCGCCAGAACCGGGATCCTGGAAACGGACAGGGGCAGTATTCCTACCCCTGCGTTTATGCTCATCGGGACCTACGGCGCCGTAAGGACTCTCTCTCTCCAGGACCTGACCGAGGCCAACGCGCCCGTTCTTCTGGCCAATACCTTTCACCTGTACCTGAGGCCGGGAATGGACGTCATACACAAGGCCGGGGGACTTCACCGGTTTATGGCCTGGGAACGTCCCATTCTTACCGACAGCGGGGGATTTCAGGTATTCAGTCTGGCCGAGCTGCGAAAAATCACCGATGAGGGTGTGGTATTCACATCGGCCATCGATGGAAGTGTGCACAGGATGACACCGGAAACATGCATGGAGATACAGAGAGTGCTCGGCAGCGATATTGTTATGGCCCTTGATGAATGCCCCCCCGGGGATTCATCCTACGGAATCCAGCAGATGGCGGTCCAGCGGACGACGGACTGGGCACGGCGGTGCGCCCGGTACCTGGAGTCCCATCCCTCTTCTTATGAATGGGAGAGTGTGCTGTTTCCCATTGTTCAGGGAGGTGTGTCGGAAGAGCTACGACGCAGAAGCACCGAGGAAGTGACCCCGCTTTCCCAGGTGGGGATGGCCGTGGGTGGGCTGGCCGTGGGGGAAGAAAAAGGGGCCATGTGGGACACCATCAGCCTCATGGATGAGCTGCTGCCTCGTGAGAAGATGCGGTATCTCATGGGCGTGGGAAAACCTCCAGACCTCGTCAGGGCGGTGAGCCGGGGAATGGACCTGTTTGACTGCGTCATTCCCACCCGGAACGCCAGGAACGGACAGCTTTTTACCTGGACGGGAACGCTCAACGTTCGCAACAAGGCTTTCTCGTTGGATTTCTCCCCCGTGGATGAAGCCTGTCCCTGCACCGGGTGTCAAACCCATTCCCGAGCCTACTTGCACCACCTGTTCAGGCTGAAAGAGGTTCTGGGGCTTCGCCTGGCTTCTCTGCATAATGCCACCTTCTATCTATCGCTGATGGAACGGATCCGGAAGGAAATCCAGTCTGGATCTTTCGCCTCCTGGTCCAGGGACTTTCTTCAACAAACGGCGGGAGGAAAAAAGTGACTCACCTTGGGATCGATCACGTGGACAGCTATGTCTACCGGTGGGATGGGGACCGTCCCCGGTACCTCCTTTTGAAACGGCGCAAGCAGACCCACTACGGACACCTGTGGCAGGGGGTCGCGGGCAAGATGGCGGGGACCGAAACGGCGAGCGAAACGGTGATCAGGGAGGTAAGGGAGGAAACGGGGTTGGAGCCTGTCCATCTCGTTGTGGTGGACTACGTGTCGTCCTTCTACCAGAATCACCGTGACCGGATCCACCTGGTCCCCGTATTCGGGGTGCAGGTGGACAGTCCCCATGTCCGCCTGTCTGATGAGCACACGGAATTCAGGTGGGTTCATCTGCCCGAAGCCCAATCCCTGCTTGCCTGGAGACAGCAGAAAGAGGCCATTCAGGTACTCCATGAGATGCTCACGGAAGACGACGGGCGTATGACATGGTCGGAGATCGATGTCCAGGACTAGTCCTCTGTCAAGATGAACCTATTTGAATCCTGTCCTTCTGAGGATCCCGCCCGGGCGGGATCAGAATGACAACCCATCCTTTTGACCATCACGGAGCACTGGTTCACAGCATTACCGTGCATTCTCGGTAATACCTACCCTTCAGTTCCCCATCTTTCCGGGCAAGAAAAGCTTTTGATTCCGGACCATAGTGTACTAATTTCGACCAGTAGGTCGAAATTCAAAATTTCAAGTCAATGATCTCCAAACGGCAACTGGAAGAACGGGAAGCCCGGAAGGAAAGGATACTCGAAGGGGCTCTGCGGGTGTTTCAAAAAAGCGGTCTGGAAGGTGCTACCATGGACGAAATCGCCCAGGAGGCAGGGTTTGGCAAGGCCACGCTGTACTACTACTTCCCCTCTAAGGAGGAGGTGTTCTGCGCCATCATGGAGCAGGGGTGGAAGCCACTCTGGGAGGGGATCGAAACTGTCATCAACCGGGAGGCCACACCGAAGGTCACCTTCTATGATGTTCTGAAGAGGATCGTGAAGATCACCCTCAAAGACAGGGTTCTCTACCGGTTCCTCTTTGCCGCACCCAAAGCCATCACCCACATACCGGAAAAGGAACAGACCTGGAAACAGTACCAGAATCGTATGTACAGGTCCCTTTCCGGGCTCCTGGAGGAGGGCATTGCCAGCGGAGACTTTCCGAAGTTGGATTCCGATCTGTTCATGCGGGCGATAGGAGGTCTATTCCACGGTCTCATGTTCCTGGGAGATGACAAAGAAGAACCCGATGAAGAGGAAATTGAAAAGCTCATTTCCCGGCTTCTCAACATTCCCGGGGTCACCCGGTAATCCAACCAGGCCTGTGCTGCGTCATCCCGGCATACGGGTCGCTCTCTTGATGGGCCTGGTGACCTATTCTTCCCTCCAGGCTCAGGAAATCGTCTCCGTTTCAGGCAGAGTCGTGGACGAACTGTCCGGAACACCCGTGGAAAACGCCAATGTTGTCCTGACGGGAACCGGGCTCGGGGATGCCACGGACTCAGAGGGGCTGTTCATCATTCAGGGGATATCGCCCGGCAGGTATCGACTGAGGGTTACGCACATCGGTTACCGGGAGGCGGAAAAAGAGGTTTACCTTCCCCTTTCAGGGGAGCTTACCGTGTCTCTTGAGGAAACCTTCTTTCAGTTGGAGGAGGTTGTGGTAACGGGGACCCGCACCCGAAAGATCCACAGGAACGCTCCCGTCGCAACCGAAGTGGTGACCCGGAAGGACATCGTGGACTCGGGGGCGAGAGACGTGGCAGAACTGCTTGAAGAGCGGTCGGGCTCGTTCATCCACTCTTCTGTGGCCGGGGGAAATATTCTGAGTTTGCTGGGCATCGACTCCAAATACATCCTGATCCTGGTGGATGGTCAGCCCGTTACTGGGAAATTCAATGATCGTGTCTCCTTGGACGAGTTTTCCACGGTGGCTGTGGACAAACTGGAGATCGTGAAGGGTCCCAGCTCCTCGCTCTACGGAAGCGAAGCTCTGGGAGGGGTGGTCAACATCGTTACCCGGAAGAACCCGACGTCTTTTCCACTGGCCCTGCGCACCCGGTTTACGGGTACGGACCGGGACTACAATTTTTTTGATGGTCGAGAGGGAAAAAGGGATGTACGCCTGAGTCTTTCCCGCGCCTGGGGAACAGCCTCATTTCGCCTCGATCTTGACCTTTTGAAGGCGAACGTCGATCAGGAAAACCAGTACATTGACGTGGATGACTACGGCAAGTATTCCTTCCGGGGTGCCGCGGAGTGGACACCCAGCCCGGACCATGTGCTGAGCCTTAACGTAAACGGTTTTTCCACCCTGGAGAACAGCCACACCCG
>JBHIAI010000011.1:0-25546 GCA_046861655.1 Fidelibacterota bacterium
ACCAGGATGGCCTCAGCGAATTCCTGGCTCTGGAAAAAACCGAAGACCACCAGACCCGTCCCCACGCGGTCACCTATTACGAAATCGGCCCGGACGGTACCCATCTTGAGGTGTGGACCTTCGCGACGGGTCGTCCCGTGGCAGATGCCCGAATCGCCAATACAGACGGCAATACCGCCCCCGAAGTGGTGGTCATGGAAGTTCCCCATCCCGGTACTCTGGTGGACGACGGGCCCTGGCTTCATGTCTTCCCCTGGAACGACGGGACATTCGCTTCCGAACCTGAGTTTCAATGGGGAAATCAACGGCCTGATGAACCGCAGTCCCTTCGTCCCTCCCATTTCGCCGTTCTGGACATCGAGAGCGACGGCAGGGATGAAATCGCCGTATCTCTGGCAAGCCCCCGCCGGGAACTGGTTCTGCTGACCCGGACTGGACCGGATGCCAATCCGGGATTCACGACCCTGAAGTTGCCCCTGTCTGAACGATTGGCGTCAGGCTACGGCCATATTCTCCTGGCCGCCGGGGATCACAACCAGGACGGATACCCGGATCTTCTTGCCCTGAACAAGGAACTCGATCGACTCAAGATGCAACTCTTCGAGGGGACGGGCTCTGCTCTTAAGCCTGGATCTGTGTATGATCGGTCCACGGAGGAACTGGACCTCTCCCTCAGGGACATTCTTCCCAGCGGCCTTCACAGCCTGGATACCGACCGGGACGGTAGGGAGGAACTCATGGTTCCCTTTCGTTCCGGTAGGGCCCTGGCCATCTCCCTGGATAACCAACGCCTTCACCCGAGACCGGTAGAAACGGAGCTGTCGGCCCTCTTCGTTTTCCCCCCGTCGGGCCTTGAACCCAGTCATCTCAACGACGTCCTTTTGACCCGGGCCGAATTGGGCGTCACGGGACGGAGGGTCAGGCAACTGAAAATGGAGGCCGTGGCTGCTCCCGAACCGGAAGAGCCCGCTGAGGAGGCGGTAACTCCCCCGGCTTCTTCCGCCCGGAAGGTCAAGCGCCTTGAACTGGAAGCGATCCCAACGAAAGCAGAGACCGCTGAGGGAGCCGAGAAACCAGCCGAGGAAACAGCGACTGCTCCCGACACCGGGGGGCCTGCCGTTCAGCCCCTGGAGGAGACGGCTGAACCCTCGGCTCCAAGACGAGTCAGAAAACTGGCTCTCGAATCGGTGACCAGAGAGGAGCTGTCCGAACCTCCCGCACCGACCAAGATTGAGGTTCCCCCTGGGATCGAAATCTCCGATACGGTCAGGGTAGGACAGACCTTCCGGCATCCCCTGAAGCTTGGCGAAGGCGAAAAGCTTCACGCCTTCCGTCCCACCAGCCTCCCTGGGGGTGCGTCATTCGACCCTGCCTCTCTCGCCATCACCTGGACGCCGACCGTGGCCCAGGTGGGACTGCATACCCTTTCCTATGATGTGGAATACGAACTCACGGGAGACGTTCGTGTGGAGGAAACAGGGGAAACTGTTCAGCTTGTGACGAAAACGGAAACCAGGACAGTCCAACGGTACATCATCGTTCTGGATGAACAGGCTGAATGATGGTTCGCATTGTCCCCATTCTTCTCCTCATGAGTCTGGCCTTTCCGGCCGACCTTAAGATTCTGCATATGAAAGGGGTATTCGATCTTGACAACGACGACCTGGTGGAATTTCTCACCATTGAAGATGGACAGGGGCGGGGAGGGGTGGTTACCCGGGTAGGATACTACGAGATCGATGAACTCGGATATCCCCAGCTTCTCTGGCATCTGGATGCCCCCACCGATCTGAACGGGTCCGTAGCCGACGTCCGCCTGTCCGACATGAACGGAAGCGGCGTTCCCAGTCTGGTGGTTGCCGCCAATCTCAGGAGCGAAACCATAGCAGATGTGTCCCTGGCCGCCCTGTATATCTTTGACCGTACCCAGGAAGAATTCTCCACCCGGCCATCCCTGACTCTTTCTCTCGCAGACCTGCAGAATCCCCGGACGATCAACAACATGGATGTTCTGGATCTTGAAGGGGATGGGATGGAGGAAGTGGTCGTTTCCCTTCAGGGCGATGAACCCACACTGTCGGTGATTGCCCTGGAGGATGTGGACGGCGACCTCCGGTTTGAGGAAAGATGGTCTAAGTCCCTCGAAGGTTTTTCCTCAAGTGGCGGCCGGCTTTACGCCGGCAGTCTCGATTTCAACAGGGACGGCAATTCTGACCTGATCGCATTCAGCCCCGAACGAAATGTTCTTCGGGTTCAATCGTTCTTCAACCGGGACGGTCAGCTGGTCACGGGGCCCAGCCTTCTCCACCGGGTGCCCGGCATGTCCGTTCCACTGGCCTGGTCCTTGCTGACCATGGATTGGAATGGGGACAACGTGGACGACTTGCTCGTCCCTTTTGAATCCGGACATGTCCTTTCTGTGTCCGTGGTCCAGAGGGAAATCGAGGTGTCGGAACTCGGTATCGATGCCGGCCCCCTTTCCGATCTCAAGTGGGCCGATTTCAATCAGGATGGAGTGAAAGATCTTTTCCTGGTGAGCGGCCAGCAGGGCGTGGTGACTCTGGCGTACGGATCTGACGTCCCCGGTCCACCCCTGCAGGAATATTTCTCCATTGCTGGTGGTGAGGAGATGGGCGCCCAGATTTTTGCTGCCGTACCGGAAATCGTGGACGATTTTTATCTCGGCACAGTGATCGCCGGTGGTTGGACGGGCCAGGAGAGTGAAGTCTTCTACTTCGAGCTTGGGTCCGTACCGGAGCATCCTGAAGAGATTCTCGTGGACACCTATACACCTCAGGCCAAGCTGGAAGAGCCGGTAGAGGAACCCCCCAGGATGCCCCCCATGGAAGGAAAGCCCCTGCCTCCCGGGATTCTCCCTACCTACGTCCTGCCGGTCAATCAAACCTTTGCCTACACCATCCCTGAGGAAGACGACCGGGAATTCTTCAGCTTCCGGTGGGTGGATCCCCCTCCCAGGGGCATGTACTTTCATTACGAAACCCGGTCCATTGAGTGGGTGCCTGACGACCAGCAGTTGGGTGCATATGAGCTGGCGTCTCTTCTGAAGATGAAGGTGGGTGAAACCATCGAAATCACCACCGATGAAGAAGGCGCCGTGACCTACCAAGTGGTCCCCGAACTGGTTACAGTGGAATCACGGTTCTGGATCTACGTGAACGATCCGCCGGAGATCATCTCCTATCCAGAAGGGACGGAATTCGTGGCTGGAAGCCAGTTCACGTATCAGGTCATAGCCTCCGATAACAATGTGGATGCCCATTTACGCTACACCCTGGAAAAGGGTCCTGAAGGCATGACCATCCAGCCTGGCCGGGATGGCCTCGTTACCTGGCAGACCGATGCCTCCCATGTTGACATCTACGAGGTGCGAATCGTCGTCTCGGATGGATTCGACCGGGACGCACAGACCTTCAAGCTCTACTCGAGAGGCCAGGTGGTCATCACCTCCTACCCCGATCCCGAAGCCACCGTGGGCAGGCCCTATGAGTACCAGGTACGGGTCCAGATACCCGAGGACAAGAGGGAGGAGCTCAAGTTTTCCCTCCTAAGACCTCCCTACGGTATGACTTTGGATCACGAGGGCCATATCTCCTGGACCCCCCAACCCGCCCAGGTGGACACGGTCCAATTCAGGATCGTGGCCAGTCACGGCATCGCCTCAGATACCCAGTTTGTCTCTGTCTTTGTCAATCATCCCCCTATTCTCACGTCCATCCCCGATCCCATGACCAAAGTGGCCCTGGGGGACACCCTCGACTTCCAGTTTCAGGTGGATGACCCGAACGAATTCGACGTCATCAGATTCGAACCCATTTCCTTACCGCCAGGCATGCGTATCGATCCCTCCACCGGGAGACTCCTTTGGGTTCCCACCGAAGAGAACCTCGATTTCTCTACCGCCACCATCCAGATAACGGACGGTCGCGAAGTGGTGGAAAAATCCTTTGAATTCTTTGTCAACGCCTCCCTTCATATTGTCTCTGCACCGGTCACGCTGGCATCGGTGGGTGAGCTCTATTCATACGAAATCGCTACCTCCGATCTCAACCGCGGGACCCTCATGAGCTTCTCCCATGTCACTCCGGTCTACGACGCTGAGAACACCAAGGTCTATTCGGTTCAGATTGAAGACGCCGTCTACCGGGAAAACATCGACAGGTACATCGGTGAATTCAAGAGCAAGAAATCTGTTCTGGTGGAACTCGAAGAACCGGGACCCGACGAGGAACAGACCGTCTCCCGCATCAACTTGAAACGGTACGTCCAGGATGTTTTCTACGAGGATGACCATCTCATAGTAGTGACCAGAAAACTGGGGGGCCGCTGGGTCAAGATAAAAGATGTGCTGTGGCATTTCTTTGAAGGAAACAAGGGCAAGCCTCCCAGGGTTCTCGTGGAGCGCGTCCCCCTGACCCGTTACACCCTTCTCGATTTCCCCGATGGTATGTTCGTGGACGAACTCACGGGCACCATCACCTGGACGCCCACTTTCAAACAGTACGACACTCACCGGGTAACCTACATGGTCTCCGACGGCTACACAAAGGATGAACAGGCCTTTGATCTCTACGTGAATCATCCTCCTACCATCATTTCCACCCCTCCCCGTACTGCCAGAGTTGCCCAACTGTACAAGTACAGGGTGGTGGTGGAAGACAAGAACAGCGATAAGGCCCTCACCTACGAACTGGTGAAAGGACCCAAGGGCATGCAAATCAGCCGGGACGGCACGATCACCTGGATGCCGGAACCATCCCAGATCAACAGCCGTCTGTTTGGGGTTAAAGTCTCGGACGGCTATGCTGAAGATTTCCAGGAAGCCAAACTCTTCGTGAATATTCCCCCTACCGTTATTTCCCAGCCCAAGCCCGTGGCCCTAACGAACTTCGAATATCGTTACCGCATGGCAACGGAGGATCTTAACGGCGACCATGTCAAGCTCCGGGCCATCAAGATTCCAAAATACGCCCGGTTCGACGAAAAAACCGGTATGCTCAGATGGAAGCCCCGTATGAATCAACGGGGCGTAAACGGTATTGTCCTATCCGCTGTAGACGAGCGGGGGGCAGCCACCTCCCACGAATTCCAGATCCATGTGTTTGAGGATCCCAGTTCCCAGCAATTCGTCTCCACCAGCTGGCCCCTCCTCCTTGCCTTCGTGGGAGCCATGTTCACAGTGGGCGTTACTGCCCTTCGATAATTCCCACCCTGTTCCCCGATTTCGGCAGGTCATCCTTCCCGTCACACGACTTCAAAAGCAAAAGGGCAGCTCACAAGGATAATGGGTAAATGATAGAACGAGCTGCCCCTAGGCTATACGAGAGGAACCGATTCGCCCAGATCGGCCCGTGAACGGCGGGAAACCTACGATCCCCTGAAACCCGCTCACGCTCACAAGTTAGGCGACCGTGAGGAAACGATCAAGGAATTGATGTTGATCTTAAGAGAAAATCTTGTACACTATGAAAAATTGACGTGTTTTCAGTCCCTTTGTACTGTTATTCTGCGACCTGAACAGTGTTCCCCGGGCCCTCTTGACAGCAACAAAGTGACTGTGGATGTGCATGGACAGGGTCTAACTTCAGAGGGTACCACGATGACAAGGGTGACAAAGCCCCTGCGTGTTCTGACCACGGTATTCCTGCTTCTGGGGATCATCCGGGGACAGCTGGCGTCTTTGCAACATGAACCTGATCTTCACTGGCAAACCTTGATCACCGATCACTTTTCCGTTCACTACCCGGCTGGGTTCGAGGATCTCGGCCTCAGGGTGGCCAGTATTTGCGAGCAACTATACGGCCCTGTATCCAGCTCCCTGAACTGGTTTCCCGGCAGAACGGACGTGGTGGTGCACACCCGGGCGGACTTCCCGGGTGGTGTGGTAACCTTCCTTCCCTGGCGAATGGAATTATTCGTGACGGAACCTCAGGGCAACATTGCCGGTTCCGGGGATTCCTGGCTGCGAGTGGTCATCGCCCACGAATTGACACACATCGTACATCTGCGCAAGCGTCGGGGCCTGTCCACCCTCACCCATCCATTTCTCGGCGAGTTCAATGCTTTCTGGCAGAATATCGTGCCCCTGTGGTTCACGGAAGGATTCGCCACCCTGAATGAATCACGCTACACAAAAGGGGGTGCGGGACGGGTTCCCTACACCTGGATGCAGATGGCAGCCCCGGTTCACGCGGGCAGGCCCTGGCGGCTGGGAAGCACCAGCCATGCCACACGCAAGAGAATGCCCCGGCAACGCATGCGGTATGTATCGGGGTACTTCTTGACGGAGTGGGTGGAACGGAAATTCGGCCCCGGCACCTGGGCCAGGATCCTAGACAGATACGCCGCCCTCCCGATCCAGGGATTTTCACGGGCAGTGAAATCGGTTACCGGAACCCCTTTGAATGCTCTATACAGCCAAGTAGTGGATCAATTCTCCCGGGATAAGGAAAAGCTGTCCCCGGGGGCGTCACCCAGGATCTGGCGGCGAGTGAAACAGCCCGAAAACCAGTACTCCCCTCGCTGGACGGATGATGACCACCTCATGATCTATCGAAAGAGCTTCGATGATCTGGAGGAGGTTGCCATACTGGATCGATCCGGCCGGCTTCAACCCGTTGTTCAAAGGTCTTTGACCAAGGTTGAGAATGCTTTCTCGCGGGGAGAGAGCGCCGTGGTCTGGGCGGAACTTCATCCACACCCCCGGTTTTCCGCCACCATCTATTCCGATCTGATGAAGTACGATCTGACCACAACAAACGCCCGAACCCTGACCCGGAACGCCCGGCTCACCTGCCCCGATCTGTCCCCGGATCAATCCCGCGTGGCCGCCGTACAGACTGACCTTCCTACGACCCGGTTGGTAACAGTAGACATGGAAACGGGAAAGGTCAGCACTGTTCTGAACATTCCCGGGGCAACACTCCTCAATCCCCGGTGGTCACCGGAGGGAAACCGCCTGACTTTTTCACTGAAAGATTCCTCGGGTCAGCAGAATATCGCTGTTATGGACGTGACCAGCGGGCGATGGCGATATCTGTATTCTCCCGACGCCTATCATGACAACAATCCCTGTTGGACACCCGACGGACGGTTTGTTCTGTATACATCCGAACGGTCCGGGGTATTCAATATCTGGGCGGTCCGGGTGGCCTCCGGGGATCGATGGCAAGTGACCCGCGATCCCCTGGGAGCTTTTACCCCAGACGTTTCCCCCGATGGGGATGAACTGGCATTTGCTTCCTACTCTGACCTCGGATTCCGGGTCGCGACCGTACCTCTTGACACAACTCAGTGGCTACGAGAAAACCGGTCTCCTCCGGCCCACCCTCTGGGTACGCCAACGGAACATCACACCGAACACCCCCCTTTCCCGTCGGCTCCAGACTGGACGTCCACGCCTTACCGCTCCTGGCGGCACATACGTATGCCCCAGGGGTGGTTTCCTTATCCTTTCTGGGACCAGAGCCGTTTCTGGCTGGCGTTGACGGCCATCAGCGCCGATCCCCTTCATCGCCACAGTTGGAGCGGGAGCCTGGGACAATCCATCCCAGATACCCGTCGCTTTTTCGACTTCCGCTATACGTACCGCCGGTGGTGGCCGGTGCTGACCCTCCGAGGATTCTCCCTTCCCCCCCACGTGTCAGCCAACACGGAGTCCGGGGACCGGCAAAAGGAGGGGGCAGAAGTGACGGCGTCTGTTCCCCTGGTTATTGAAAGCAATGTCTACGTCACCTTTGTGCAACCCTTTGTCCGGTGGCGGCGTTACCGGTGGGGAAAAAGGGTTTACCAGGGCATCCAGACGGGCCTCACCCGGACCCGGGTTGCCCAAACCCCCCGGGACATTGTCCCCTACCGTGCCCTGGTCTGGTCCGCCTTTGCCGATTGGACCGGACCCCGGATGGGAAGTGATTTCTCCGGCAGTCAAATCAGTGCTGCCGCCCAACTGTTTGTTCCCACTCCCGTCTCTCACCTCCAGGTGGAAGTGCTGACGCGGTATCAGAACCGTAGCGGTAATGTGGGGTGGACTGCCTCAGGAACCCTTCCAGTGGGGCATGCAGATTATGGGAAGGCCCACCAGATTCGGCTCAAACTTGCCCTCCATCTTCCCCTGGCCTACCTGGAATGGCCGGTCCCGGTCCTTCCCGTATGGATGGATTACGTGGAGGCAGCCACATTCTACGACCGGGGAGCCGGCTGGGGGAAGGGCCCAGGCTTGGATGACAGCAACACCCCAGGTCCCTTTTCCTCCGGCGTTCAGATCGCCACCAGCCAGGTCGTTCTGGAACGATTCCCTGCGCGTCTAGGGGTTAGCTTTTATTACCACTCTGAGTATAAGGCGTGGCGGTGGGCACCCATACTCGAGTTGCCCTTCTGACCCCGGGCTACGGGCGCCCCAACATTTTTTCAATCAGGGCCCAAAGGGCTTTCTCCCCTTCGCTGGAGGGAACGAAATGTATTCCCAGGCTAAAAAGAGGGACATTTTCGGAGGTCCAGGACCGGACCTTAAACACATCCTTTTCTGTTGTCACTGCAAGTTCCGCCCCCAGGGATTCCCCTTTTGCCGCCAAATTCTCCACTTCGGTTCGCGAGTAATGGTGATGATCTTCAAAGATGTCAAATCCTACTATCTGGCCGCCGCACTTCTGGATGATCTGTCGAAAGGAGTCCGGGTCGGCAATTCCGCAAAAGGCAAAGACCTTTGTATCCCGGATCCTTGATATGGAGACGGCCTTTTCCGTCTTCGCATCCAACAGCCGGTTCGGTTGGGAGGTGCTGGTGAAGGTGGGGACTCCCCACTGGGCCGCCCTTCCCAGGAGGGACGGGTCCGGACCTCTTCGCCCGTCACAAGACAAAAGGTTGGATTTTGTCCAGAAAATGATGTCTGCCCGCCGAAGGTGAATCCAGGGCTCCCTCAGTCTACCGTAGGGGAGCAATTTGTAATCCTCGGGCGAATCTTTGCTGTTAAGCAGCACCAGGTCCACATCCCTTTCCAGTGCCCGATGTTGGAAGGCGTCATCCAGGATTACTACATCGGGCTTGAACCGCCCTACGGCGACCATGCCGCCCCGGTACCGGATTTCGTCCACAATGACGGGCGTCCCGGGGAGTTGTCTGGCGGTAAGATAGGGCTCGTCCCCAGCCGTTCTTTCTGATGCCTGGATTTTCTCTCCATCCGAGACCACAACAGTGCCAGTACCTTCCCGCTTGTATCCCCGGCTTACCACGGCCACTTTGTACCCCTTCTCTGTCAATCTCCGGGCCAGATAGATGACAGCGGGGGTTTTCCCGGTACCTCCCACGGAAAGGTTTCCCACGCTGATTACCGGGACGGGCAGTCGACGGCTCACGAAAAAGCCAACGGCATAAAAAAGATTTCGCCAGAAGATCATGGCCCAATAGAAAAGGGCCAGAGGGAATAGCAGGTACCTAAACTTTGGAGAGACTAAGGGCATCTGCTTTTTCCTGGATGGTGTTCAATTTCTGTTCCAGTATCAGGCAGCTGTCGTCAATATCCGCATCGGGACGGATCTCCATGGGTTCCCCGAACACGAATGATATTCGACCGAACGGTTTGGGCACAACAAACGCATCCCAGCTTTTGATCTCCCACCTCCGGGAAGCCTGACCCGATATGGGTATGATAACCGCCCCGGTTTTCATGGCGGTTTTGACAGCACCGGGCTTTATCTTCTGTTTTGGACCTTTCGGACCGTCCGGTGCCATCCCTACCAGTTCCCCCGGCCTTGACAGAACGTCCACCAAAGCCTTGTAGGCCCTAACGGCCCCCCTGGTGCTTGACCCTCGAACATAGTTCCACCCCATTTTGACACCTACCCTCATGAAAATCTCAGCGTCCCTATGCAGTCCTGCCAGGACGTAAACCCCCCTGTTTCGCAAAAAATACAGGGGAAACAACGATCTTCCATGCCAACAGCAGAATATGATGGATTTCCCCAAAGCCTGGACTTTCTCCAGGCTTTCGGGGTGTATGATCTCATGGCGGTTCAGTTTGAACAATAATCTGAGAACCGGTTCCCCCAGATGAACACCCAGTGTGAAAAGAAACCGTTGGGTCATCCTGATACCTTGAGCCCGTTGTCCAGGCGCTCCAGAATGAGTCGGGCTGCCCGGCGACTGGCTCCAGGACCACCCAGTTGTTCCCGTACTTTCCCGAGCTTCGCCTTCATATGATCCTTTTCGACAGAAGACTCTATCCATACCCTCAAAAGCGCCGCCGCCCGCTTTCCCGTCGCTTCCCTCTGAAGGAGTTCGGGAAAGATCTCCTCATCCGCTATCAGGTTGGGCAGTGCTACCCAGCCAACTCCGGCCAGCCGCCGGCCGATTTCCCAGCTCACTGCCGACATTCTGTAGATCACCACGCAGGGAGTTCCGAAGATAGCTCCTTCCAGAGTAGCGGTTCCCGATGCCACCAGCCCAAACGTCCCGAAGCGCAGCACGAGTTGCGGCCTGTCTTCCTCAACGGAAAAGAGTTCCTTCTCAATCCTTCCCAGCTCCACCCCCGGAGCCCGGCCTATGACACCCTTCACCTCGTAGCCATCCTCCGCAAGTCCCCTCACAGCTCTTGCCATGACCGGAAGGTGTCGATCCACCTCCTGCTGACGGCTTCCCGGCATAAGGCCCAGGGCGATGATTCCGGCCCCCAACCTGTGCTTGTGTCGGAAAGCATCCAGACTCGTCGTCTCCTCCGGTTGGTCCAGCAGGGGATGACCCACAAAGGTCGCCGACACTCCCCGTTCCCCGTACCACCTTTCCTCAAAGGGGAAAATACAAAGAATCTGATCCACAACCTCTTTGAGCGTCTTCACCCTTTTCTCCCGCCAGGCCCAAACCTGGGGAGGGATGTAATATGTAACGGGAATTCCTGTCCCGGCGAGCCTCCGGGCCAGAGTCAGGTTGAATCCCGGATAATCGATCAGAATGGCACGAACCGGGTTTCTCCGCTCGCACTCCCGAAGCACTCGCTTGTAAACGGTTCGAAGGAAGGGATACTTACCCAGCACCTCGGTGAACCCCATCACCGCCATGTTATCCACATGCTCCAGAAGTTCCACTCCTGCCCGTCCCATCGACGCTCCCCCGATCCCAAAAAACGTCAGATTCCCGTCCAGTCGGGTCATTTCACCCATCAGACGAGCGCCGTGGAGATCACCGGACGCTTCTCCGGCCACTATGAGCACATTCTTTGAACGGGAGGCCATGGGACGGTCACAGGTATAATCTGATCAACAAAGTCACAAGAAAGGCTGCCAGAGTTTGAAGGGTTCGCTTCTCGGTTTTCAGGGTCCGAAGCCACGACGCAGGAGGTGTCGGGCTTCTTCCCTTCCACGGAGTGATCCTCGGTATCACCCGCGGCACGGCTTCCATGTATGCCCTGTACCGGTCTCCGAAAAGTCGCCTCAAGGTCTCTTCTTCCAGGGAAATAATCAGTCCATACTGAACCCAGAAGAAGATGGCAGTCACCGCAAGCATGATCCACAGATATTGACCCCCTGCCAGGAAAACCACGCCCTCGTAGATTAAGAAGTTACCCAGGTAGAGCGGGTTTCTTACGTGGGCGAATGGGCCCGAGGTGCACAGCGTCTTCGCCCCTACCTTCCGGGTACGGGTTCTTCCACCCGCGTGGCGAACACCGCCGAGCCGTATCCCTTCGCCTGCTGTCATAAGAATGATTCCGGGCACCAGAAGGGTTCCCCTGCGGTCGGCCAGGTACAGGATGACCAGGGCCAGGGGGATGGACGTGTAACTTCGGTATCGGAAAAAGAACTCCCGAATGCTCATAGAGTCCCCGATCTAAAGAATCGGGATTTTCAACAGGAGGGAGCAGGGGCGGGAGATTTCAATGAATGTCCTGTTCGATCTTTTCCTGAATAATGCTGGCAATTCTCAAGGCTTCCCGGCCCTCTTCTCCTGTCACGATGGGGGTTTCCAGGCCCTGAACCGACCGGACAAAATTCTCCAGCTCCAGTCTCAGGGCGTCCCGCTTCTTGGGTTCAGGCATTTCATAGACAATCTGTCGGTGCTTATGATTGCCTTCCAGGGGGGCGGAAACGACGGCATTGGGATCTTTTTCGTGGGCTTCGAGAATGCGGTAGACTTCCGTGAGGCCCATGAGAAAGTCAATGGTTACGTACATGTCCTGCTGAAAGATTCTCAGCTTCCTGACGTAATCCTTCGCGATACGGCTGGACGTGATATTGGCCACACACCCGTTTTCAAACCGCAGCCGGGCATTGGCAATATCCACGGACTTGGTCATGATGGAAACCCCTGAAGCGTGAACCGATTTGACGGGGGATTTCACCAGGGACAGAATGACGTCCAGGTCATGGATCATGAGATCCAGTACCACCGGGACATCTGTTCCCCTCACCACGTAGGGCGCCAGTCTGTGGGTTTCGATATACCGTGGAGCCAGAACAACGCCGTTCAAGGCCAGAAGAGCCGGATTCAACCGTTCGATATGTCCTACTTGAACCAGAACCGATTTCTCCCTGGCGTGCACAAGCAACCGGTCGGCTTCCTGTATGGTCTTGCATATGGGCTTTTCAATGAGAACGTGCTTCCCTCCCCCAATGCAGACAGTGGCAACCGAGAAATGATCCCTTGTCGGGACCGCGATGGTGAGCGCGTCCGATTCCTCAATCAGAGCCTCAAGAGACCCGAACTGCTTCGCCCCCGATGTCCGGGAGATGAGATTCGCCCTTTCGGGATCGATATCGTAGAACCCTGGGCACAGGACTTCAGGAATCTTCTGGAGATGTTCAAGATGGCGGCTACCGAGGTGACCTACGCCGACGACACCCACCTTTACGCTGTTGCGGGATATGGACATGGATATTGGGACAATTCGACCGCGGCTATCCAAATATAGAGACTCCCTCTTACTTATGGAACCTCAATATGGGAATCTTGCTTGAGATGGGGGGCGGGTTTTTTGAGCTTGCTTTTCAGCCACAAATTGAACATATTTTTTGGATTGCGAATTTCGTCTCCCACGCCCCCTTAGAACAAACATGGCGAATCAGGACATCAAAGCGCTGTTCGGTTACCTGATCCTCTTGGGTGCCATCATAGGCGTGGTACTATCTTTTGCGGCTACCCATTTCACCCTGGCTGTCCTGTTCGTGGTGGGCGGACTACTGACCTGGATGATATACGTCAATGTGGCCCAGGTCCTGATTCACAGGCAGACCGGAGCTATCCTGATCATCTTCGGAGTCCTTTTGGCCTCTGCAGTGTTCCTGGCCTTCGGTATTGAACAGGATATGTGGGGGGGCTACCGTCTCAAACCCGAGGGAGCCATACTATCCTTTGTTCTTCTTTTGTTCGGGATCATGCCAGGACTGATCTTTTACTATTACCACAAACCCACCAGGCCCATCCAGCCTCCACAGGCCAGGGCAGACCAGCCATCCGAAACGCCCCGCACTCCTCCACCTTCAAGTCAGCCCGAATCCCCCGGCGTTTCCCCGGAAGAATACGCCGAATGGGCGGAACAGACCCTCCCGGAGGGATACGAATACTACGACCCCGAACTGTTGGCCGCCTACTATGAGGGAGAGTACGAGGAAGAGGAGGAGGAAGAAAACAACGAAGATAGCCAGTAACCGTCCTCCAACGGTGGGACGGTCAGCTGTCTCCCTGGGGCCAGAGTTTCCACCATTTGCCGTCCTGCCATCTTTCCATTTCCGGTCGCAGGAACGTAGCGACCCCTCGATATAGGGTCCCTTTCACCCGCACTTTGCTTAAGAAGAAGCGCCCCAGAACGTCTCGGGGAACGCCGTTGTCCGTTTTGGACCCGCTCACGTAGTACCACCGGAAATCATCCGTTACCAGCCCGGCCACTTCCCCTTTCTTCCAGAAGTGATCCGGATCGCACAGTTCCCCCTCCAGGAAACAGTGCAAGCCGCTGATTCGGCCCTCCACGGTGACTTCTTCCCCCGATGATTTCCGGCTTCCATGCAGGCTCACAGCTGCCGCCACCACTGTCGCCAAGGCCAAAAGGTGGATCCCCCTGATGTTCATACCTCACCTCCCATTCTAGGATTCCGATCCAGGATGTACTTGCCCTTGCAAACTAGGGTATAACCCGTCCGTTGTCAAGGGCTTCACTCCCTCTCTATCACACCGCAGGCCAGTCTGCCACCCCCGGCCCCTCCCGACACGCCGGTGGTTCCTTCATCGCGATCCTTGTGAACAATCAGAGCACTGCCGTCCTCATCGAACAGACTCAGTGGCCCTGGAGACAGGGTGATGCGACTGGTCCGGTGTTCCAGGACCGCCACTCCTGTTTCACCGGCCACCAGATTGGGAAGGTCCCCCATATGAAAGGGGTGGTTGGCGTCCGGATCGGACAACCCGTAAGGACCGGGATCAAAATGTCCCCCTGCGGCCTTGAAATCTGGCTCGCATGTTCCTACCTCATGAATGTGCAGCCCGTGAACGGAGCCCGGTTGTAACCCCCTTACTTCCACCACAACCAGTACGGTGGGAAGTATACCTGAGCCCCCCTGTACGAAAAGAGCTTCCCCGGAAACATTCGACCCCGGCTCCCCTGAGATGTCCGCGTGTGCGGTCAGGACTGGAGGTCTGCTGGAACCGGGAAAGCCCAGGACTGTTCCCAGGACCAGGATTCCGAGTATTATCCCTTTCGAATCGTGTTTCATGTTTCCCTCCTGTGGATGAGTAAGAAATACCAAAGGACCAAGTAGCGGGGGTCAACGTACGAATTGGGCGCGACCCCGTCATTGCGATCACGAATCCCACATTTCGTTACCGGCCTAAAAGAGGCTTTCCTGCCCTGGCGGGGGCTCCAGAACGGGTCGGGAATCAAGAAATCTCTTCAACGCTCTCACATGTACCAGGGCCTCGTCCCCAAGATCGGGACGGCGCAAAACCGCGGCCGGATGAAGCAGAGGAAACAGAAAGTAATCTTTGAGAGCAGTGGCTTCTCCTTGAACCTCCTGAATCTTCGCTGGCCTACCCAGCAAGACCTGAAGGGCCATGTTTCCCAGGGGACATACCACCTTGGGCTTCATCAGACGAATCTCTTCCAGGAGGTAGGGGGTACAGGTCTTGATTTCTTGCGCCCTCGGGAGACGGCCAGCCGGAGGGAGACACCGGGTCACGTTCGTAATCCAAACCTCACTCCTTCCCAACCCGATTTCCCCGATCCATTCATTCAGCAGATCTCCAGCCCGACCCACGAACGGTCTCCCTGACGCGTCCTCGTTTTCTCCCGGCCCCTGTCCCACAAACACCAGGTGGGGCTCGGGATTTCCCTCACCGGGAACCGACCGGCTTCGGGAGAGATGAAGTGGGCACCGGGTACAGCTCAGAATCCGTTCCCGTAGGGCATTCAATTCTGGGCTCATATCACCCACGAGAGACCTTCTCGGGATTCACCCGGTTCTCCACCATCATCAACACAACATCCAGAAACATCGCCAAAAGGGCGGCAGGAACCGCCCCGGATAGGATGAGCCCCGTATCGTTCATGCTGATGCCGGTCAGAATCGGTTCTCCCAGACCTCCTGCTCCGATGAAGGCAGCCAGAGTGGCGGTCCCTACACAGATAACGGTGGAGGTGCGAATCCCGGCAACGATTACCCGGGCTCCTTGGGGAAGTTCAAGAAAAATGAGCTTTTGATACGGAGTGAGTCCCTGCCCATCGGCCACCTCTACAAGGGCCCGGGGAACGTTCACGATTCCCGCGTACGTGTTGCGCAGAATGGGAAGAACACTGTACAGAAAAAGGGCTACGATGGCCGGCTTGAATCCTATGCCCAGAAGGGGAATGAGAGCCCCGAGAAGAGCGATGCTGGGAATGGTCTGAACAGCATTGGCGAATCCCATGAGAAAGGTGGCAACCCGCCGGTTTCGACTCATCCAGATTCCTCCGGGTATCCCAAAGAGAATGGCTCCCAATACGGCCAGACCGGTCAAGAAAAGATGTCTGGTCGTGTGACGTCCGATGGCCATGATTCCTCCTCGACCGGCGGTCCCTTTTATCCCCCTTTCTCTCAGAAAATCGGCCACAACCGAAGGATAGTCTCCTCCTGCCTCCTTGGCCCGGAGATTCAAGTGTTGCATTACCGGGTTGGTCAGTTCCCCAGCGAGACTGTTTAGCGCCTGTCTGAGGCCCATGAACTGCCTGAGCGCTTCCATCCTTACGAGGGGCGCACCGAAATAATCGGGAAAAAAGTTCCTGTCATCTTCCAGGACTCTTAGGTCGTACTGAAGGATTTCCCCATCGGTCAAATAGGCGTCAGTGAGATCAACCTTTCCGGCCTCCATGGCGTCATAGGCCAGGTGATGACGGATTCCCCTTACGTCCCTGAAGTTCAGTCCGTAGGCTTCCTTCAGCCCCCGCCATCCATCTTCCCGCTCCAGAAATTCGTGGGTAAACGCCGCCCGGAGGTCCCCATGTCCTCTGAGCTGAGTATAGTTGCCGATGCCCAGGTGAACAGCAACCCGTTCCGGGATTATGAGGGCCCAGCTGTTGTTGAAACCGAACGGTTCGAGCCACGTGATCCCGAACCGGCTCTCAAAGATTTCCCGAAGCTCTTTCAGGTTATCCGTGTCCACTTCTTGAGACTTCAGGATCACCAAGGCGCCGGTTCCCGAGTATTCTGGGTAGACATCGATTTCGCCCTCCCTTAAGGCCCGGAATGTACCATACGTTCCCTCCAGCCCGAACTTTCTCTCAACGGTGTAAGGGGTCTTTGCCTCAATAATCTGGCTCAAGAGTTCCGCCAGGACGTAGTTTTCCGTAAACGGCTTGCTCCCCACCACGATGGATCGGTCTGACGATTGGACGAACCCGTGGAACGCTCCCCAGATGAGAAGGGTGAAACCCCACCTGAGCCTCATCGGTCTGTCTCCCTGCCCACATGGCTATTCTCCCACAGGGCTTCAGGAACCGTCAACTTCAGCAACTCCCGGGTGTACGCCGATGAGGATTCTTTCAGCAATTGGTGTGGGGGACCCGTCTCCACAATCTTGCCTTTTCTCATCACCACGATTCGAGTCCCGATTCGAAAGGCCTCCGGTACATCATGGGTGACGAACAGTGTGGTGAGGCCTCCGTCACCTCTCATCTTAAGGAAGTGACCCTGAGCCCGGCTCCGCGTGATGGGATCCAGGGCCCCGAAGGGTTCATCCATAAGAAGGATGTCCGGATGGAGGGCCAGGGCCCTGGCCACCCCTACCCTCTGGACTTCCCCCCCGGAGAGCTCAGCTGGATACCGTCGGCCGTACGACTCGTAGGGGAGCTGGACCTGTTGAAGAAGTTCCCTCACTCTGGCGTCGATTCGCCCAGATTCCCATCCAGCAGCTCTCGGTAGAAGTCCCACATTCTGGGCGACGGTCCAATGGGGGAACAATCCAATTTCCTGGATCACGTACCCGATGGACCGCCGGAGAGTTATCACGGACCAATCTCCTGTATCCTTGCCGCGAACTTCGACGCGACCCTCCGAGGGGGTCACCATTCCCATCACCAGCTTCAAGGCAGTGGTTTTCCCGGACCCGCTCAGCCCCAGAAGAACTACAGTCTCTCCCTTTTCTACATCCAGGGAGAAATTCTCCAGGGCCACGGTCCTGCCATACCTCTTGGATACATGCTCAAACCGGATCACAACGGTCTTCGTTCTCTCTTCGGGAGACATCCTTTTCCCCTGGCCTGTGGAAAGATTAATTTAAACGACCTTGAAACCAAAATCGGCAATATTCCCCTGGACAAGAAAAGGGGCTGAGGAGCGGCCCGTCAGGGAGAGGTCAGGGCGGCTACAGGGTCATGAATAAGTTATTGAGAGCTTCACCGCGGGTTGGGTGGGCGAAAACGGCGTCCTTAAGGTCCAGGTAGGTCAGCTTCCCCATCATGGCAAGCTCCACCATGCACATAAGCTCACCCCCTTCCTGTCCCAGGATGGCGCATCCCAGGATCTGACCGGTTTTTCCATCGACGACCGCCTTCATGAATCCCCGGGCCTCGTCCGTTTCCAGGGCCCGCGACATACCGGTCATAGGAAGTTTCGCTATCCGCACATCATGCCCTCTGGCCCTGGCTTCGGCTTCCGTTAGCCCTACGCGTCCCAGCTCAGGATCCATGAATACCGTGTAGGGCACCAGGCGGTCCCCAACGGACGCGTTTCCACCCTCCAGGAGATTCTTACGAAGAATGCGATAATCATCGTAGGAAATATGGGTAAACATAGGTCCCCCCTTCACGTCCCCCAAAGCGTAGATACCCAGGACTCCGGTTTCCAGTTTGTCATTCACGATGATAAATCCCCGCTCGTCCGTTTCAACCCCAACGGACTCAAGGTTTAGCCCATGGGTGCGGGGCGTACGCCCTGTGGCCACAAGAAGGTGCGAACCCCTCAGGGTCGATTCGCCGTCCCCGGTGGTAACGGTGAGGGTTATCGATCCATCGTTGCCCTTTTCCACCTTCTTTCCTTGGGCCTCCAGCAGAATCTGAATCCCGTCCTCCTCCAGAATCTCCCTCACTGTCCCGGCTACGTCTGGGTCCTCCCGCACCAAAAGCTGGCTTCCCCGCTGTACCAGGGTGACATCTGCGCCGAAACGCCTGAACATCTGGCCGAACTCAACACCGATGTAGCCGCCCCCCAGGATTAGGAGATGATCGGGTACAAGGTCCAATTCCATGATGGTGGTAGAGTTCAGATACTCTACACTGTCCAATCCGGGAAGATCCGGGATCGATGGCCCACAGCCCACATTGATGAAAACATGCTCACCCTCAAGATAACTGACCTTCCCGTCCTCACCGCGAACCTCTACCTGTTTGGGGCCCGCAAAAGCCGCGTCACCGAAGATAAGGTCGAGCCCTGCCGCAGATTCCAGTCGACGGCGGCTTCCCTGGGAGAAACTGGTCACGATATCGCGCTTTCGTTCCCGCACTCTGACCATGTCCACTCCCCTGAAATCAGCCCTCACCCCAAAGTCTTCACCCCGATTGGCCAGATAGGCAACCCGGGCGCTGGCCACCATGGTTTTGGTTGGAGTGCATCCCTCATTGACGCAGGTGCCCCCAACGTGATCCCGCTCTACAGTCGCCGTGGACCACCCGGCATCGGCCAGTTCCTTAGCCAGAGGCATCCCTCCCTGGCCCGTTCCGATAATGATGGCGTCGTAGGTCATTCCTTTTCCTCCTGTCCACGGGAACCGCCGAATTTCACTTCCAGGTGTTGACTGTCCCACGACGAGAATCCGATTCTGTTCTTGATATGCTCGTAACCCGGCAGGGGATCACGGTATACCCAGGCCACGTTGGTTTCCATTACCTCCGATTCGCCCTGATTCCCGTTTTGATCCCGCAGGTCAATCCAGAAACAGACCCCCTTGTAACTGCACGTGTATATCCTGTCGGTGACTTCCAGAAGGTCCATGTTCACGTCCCTCTCATCGAAGTAAAGATTAGACTCAAACCGTAACGGATCTGCGCTGGACGCAAGGATGTCTCCCGTGTCTTTGATCCGGATCGTAACTGGTTTCCTGTTCTTCATTGGGACTGTCCTCCTAGAGACTATGTCAAACGGATGGAGCCGAGAACAAAGTTAGGACCGACCATGACAGGTGTTCTGACAGGGAGACGACAGTTTCCCGGCGCCCTGATCGGTGTGAGAAAGAATCAGAAGCCCAGTAAGGACCTAGTCTCTTTTGTATCGACCCATGACCACCGCTTTGGCCAGGATGTGCCCTTCCATGGCTTTCTCGAGATCCCTGTGGCTTGCATTCGATCTCAGCTTCACGGAATCGACGTCCAGGGCATAGAGGGTGAAATAGTAGCGGTGGTAACCGTGTCCCTGGGGCGGGCAGGGACCGTAATACCCCACTCTGCTAAAGGAGTCAACACCCCAGGACATCCCCTGCTTGGCACCGTTGGCCATGGATTTCTCCTTGGGAACGTTCTCGTCCATGCGGGTGGAATCACCCGGAACATCGTACAGAACCCAGTGTACCCAGGTCCCAGGCGGTGCGTCAGGATCGAGGCAGGTAAGGGCAAAACTCCTGGTTCCATCGGGAACCCCAGACCATTCCAGCGGGGGGGAGACATCCTCTCCCTCGCAGGTATATTTTGAGGGAATGACGTCACCATCCTCGAAGGCTGGAGTGGATACGGTAAATTCGTCCATGTTGGCCTCCTGCATACTTAGGAGAGTGAAACTAACCACAAGAATAAGGAAAATTGGGGGACTGCTTTTCACTATCTACGCCCCATGATACATAAGGCAAAACTAAAAGGCAAGGACTGGTTGGGGCACAATTTCCGCTTTCGGAATTAGGGGCAATCATTATTACATTCCTCACATTTCCCATGGGACCTTTACACTGGAACATCCGCTGAACGCACACCATGGCTATTGCCCTTGCAGCCGTTTTTCTGGGTCTTCTGATCCTGTACTTTGTGTGGGAAACTGCCCGGGATCAGGAACTGGATATCCATTACTCCACAACCTACACCCCCAAAGAAACGGTTCTTGAAACACAGCTGGACATCGAGGCTCCACTGGACATTATCTGGGAAACCTTGGTTTCCCTTCGAGACTATCACCTCTGGTTTCCCTGGATTCGGCGGGTCCAGGTCACCAACAAGTCTGCCAAGCGGTGGGCACACCGGCATTCGTTTCTCCGCTACACCGTTGAAGTAGGCAGCCGGTTCCAGATCCGACCTTTTTTTCTCTCGCCCCTCACCTCCTGCCGGTTCATTACCCTGGACCCCCGGAGAACCCTCTCCATGGAGATGCGCTTTTTCCCCATGGTCAGGGAAATCGTCACGTTTACCCTGACCCCCTTTACTAACCTGGTCCAGGCACAATACCGTTCTGTGAGCCCCTCCGCGTTGGGCTTCATTGCGCAGGCCCTGTTTTCCTGGCGCGGCAGAAGAGTTCTTCTCAATCTTCAAAGGCACATTCCTGAATTGCCTCTGGTTGAGGAAGTACCCCGAGAAGCACCGAAGGTGGAAAAGGAAGAGAAGGCCGCCACCGGGGAGACCCACATTCAGGAATTGGTGGCCAGGGCTTTCAAGGAGGGGAAGGAAGTTCTGGATGGTATCCCTGACAGGTCGCTACGGGCCAGGGCCAAGTCCGCCTACGTAAGGGCCAAGCGATCGGGCGATACTCCTGCCGTGCCCCAGCAGGGGCCCACCCCTGAGGAAAAAACCGCATCCACTGCACCCTCGGAACAGCCCACCCCCCAGGAGACACCCCCAGGAAAGAAGGCCGAAACCGATCAGGACACCATCATCCAGGAGGCGGTCAGACACGCCCTCGAAGGGGACATGGAGGTCATCAACAACATTTCCGACCGGGTCCTGAGGGCCAGGGCCAAATCGGCCTACATGAAAGCCAAGCGAGAGAAATCCTGACCGGCACCGGTTTAAGAAAACAGCCGGGTCAGAAACGATCGAACGTCTTCCAGCTCCTCCACCACCACATGGTGGCCGGAATCATATTCGTGCCATTCTACTTTGAACCCCTTCTCCCGGAGGGCTATGAAGGAAGACTTCCCCATTTCCAGGGGAACTATGGCATCAAGCCTTCCCTGGCCGGCAAAGATGGGAACCTGAAGAGGCAGGCCGTCAGAATCGGCCTCCCTTATCTTGCCAGCGTCGATAACGAACCCGCTCAGGGAAACGATACCGGCCACGGGTTGGGCGTAGGCGAAGGCCACATCCAGGCAGAGGCTGGCGCCCTGGGAGAATCCCATGAGAACGGTCCGTTCAGGGGGGCTCCCGCTCTCACTCAAGGTGTCAAGAAGATCAAACACCTGCCGTATGCTCTCCTGCCTTTCCTCTTCCGACCGCTCAGAAACGGGAAAGGTGAACCACCCCTTGCCCACACCGCCTGTTCCTGGTACCTCAACCCGGGCCTCGGGAATCACATACCTCATGCGGGGAAGCCTCAGGCTCCGGGCCAGGGGCTCCACGTCGGCACTGTTGGCCCCCCAGCCGTGCAGCACAAGGACCGTACCCTTGGCGGGGGGCTGGGCTGGAGGAATGTCGATCACCTCCCCACCACACGGTACTGAAACTGGTAGATTCCCCGGTCCCCCTTTACTTCTACCATACCCAGGAATTCCAGTCTAAGCTCTTCTTCGAGATCATCGAACAGGACGAGGGCTCGGCTCGGAAACACGAGGGGATGGTAGGTGAGATACAGGTGAGTCAGGTAGGGAGCAAACCGGCTGAACGTCCTGGATCCCCCGATCACAAAACATTGCTCCGTTTCTACCCCGGCCAGAACTTCAGCAGGATCCGTGTCCCGGCGCACCACCACGGTCTTTCGACCCTCAAGGTCTGTGGCCAGGGTACGGGCTGTCCTGGAACCCATGATCACTGTCTGCCCCATGGTCTGCTTACGGAATAACTGGAGGTCCCGGGACCAGGCTACCACCTCATCTCGGTGGCGGGCGATCATGCCGTTGGCTGTCACGGCCGCGATGAGGATGACGTCCACCGGTTCAATCTTGTCCTGACGAGTCGAGGGGGTGCCACCCTTTGTCGAGGGCTCCCGCCGCTACCGCAACCAGCTTATCTCCCGGGCAGTAGGTTTCAATGGTGTGATTCACCTTTTCCAGGGATAATTCCCTGATCCTCTCCGGGTATTCGTCCAGGTAACTCAAGTCTCTTCCCTGTTCAAGAAGTGAAAGCGTCCGACCGGCAAGCCCCCCCGTTGAGGCCAAACTCACGGCGTATACCCCGGTGATGGTCGTTTTCTTCGTTTCCAGCTCTTCAGGGGTCACGCCGTCCTTGACCCAACCATCCAGTTGTTTCATCACCGAAGCGTAGCCCCTTTGCAACAGGTGGGGGGCGAACGTTCCCCAGATGGACCAGTAACCGTCATTTCCGTTCTCTACACCCCCCACGGACGAACTGACCCCGTACGTCAGGCCCTCTTTATCCCTCACGGACGTCATCAGTCTTGCGGAAAAGTTTCCTCCCAGAACGTAGAGGGCCACCATCAGGGGATCAAAATCCTCATGCTTACGGTCAATGCCGATTCCCCTTCCTACGACCAGATCCACACTGGTTTTGTCCTTCAGGGTGACGACCTGACGGAAGGGTTTCCGTCTTCTTCTGGCTCTCCTGCCCGCTGCCAGGTCCAGGCTGAGACGAGATCGCTGCCAGCCGTCGAATCCCTTTGCCACCGCCCCCTCAAGGGCCGAGTGATCTACGGCACCGACAGCCACGATGATGAGATTGCCACGTCCGTAGTTTCTCTCATGAAAATCCTTCACCAGTCTTGCAGTCACCCCCTCAGTGTGCCGGATCTGGCGGCTCAGGGGAACAGAATAGTTGGGATGGTCCGGAGGATAAATCTTTTGAAGAAACACCTCCATGGCCCGGGCCCGGGTGTCTTCCCTCGATTTTTTCAGTTCCCCCACCCGGCGCTTCTTGGTCACAGCCAGGTCGTCCGGCTTGATCAGGGGAAAGCGCAACTGCTCCGCCAGCAGTTCCACAACCAGGGGAACATCCTTGGTCAGGCAGCGGGCCCAGAAGCGAACCCTGTATTTCGAACATCTGAAACTTAGATGTGCACCCACGTTCTCCAGGGCAACACTGATGGCAAACTTGTCCCGGTAGAGTGTTCCCTCATCCAGCATGGCTGCGGTCACATCCGCTACCACCGAGTTGGATTCAGGACTAAACACATCCCCCCCCAGGAGACTTCCCTGGATGCTTACCACATCCACAATATCCGTTTTCTTGGTGACCACACGGACTCCCGGGATCACCTCTTTTTCCGTGATGCCCTGAGCCAGGAATTTCATTTGGGAAGAAAAAGGCCCGTTGTCCGCCGTTCCTCATCCAGATAGGTTCGAGCGACACGTTGCACATCCGGGGTGGTAACGCCTTCTATGCGATCCAAATACGTAGTGTAGAATGTCCAATCCCCAATCCCAATGGCCTCGTTCAGATTGCTGGCCACGGAATAGGAGCCGTCCCGGCTGAAGGCGGTTTCAGCCCGGACCCTGGCTTTTGCCCGGTTCAGTTCCTCCTCCGTAACGCCTCGTCTCTTAATCCGGTTGTATCCCCGGATGATCGTCTCTTCCACGGATTGGGGCTGAACACCAGGAGCCACGAAGCCATAGGTGATAAACAGGCCGTTGTCCCGAAGGGGATGACACCAAATGAAAATGTCTGTAACCAATCCTTTATCCACCAGGGTCCGGTAGAAGCGACTGGCCTTACCCGAGGCCAAGATCTTTCCTAAGATCTGAAGGGGATAGGTGTCCGGATGAAGGCCTTCAGGAGACTTATGGGCCACTCCCACAATCGGTGTTTCTCCTGCCCTGCGGACAGTCACCCGCCGGGGACCCTCCTGTTCGGGTTCCCGGGTGTACACTTCTGGTATGGGCTCAGGGGATCGGGGGATGGGTCCGAAACGCTTCCGGATCATGGCCAGAACTTCCCGGGGCTCGAAATCACCGATGGCGGTAACCGTAGCGTTATCCGGCCAGTAGAATGTGTCGTAGAAAGTCTTGAGCCTGTCTGTGGGCATATTCTCTATATCCGACCGCCAGCCGATGGTGGCGTGGTGGTAGGGATGAGCTTGGTAGGCTGTGGCCCAAATGTTCTTATCCAGAACTTCGAAGGGGTCGTTTTCACCCCTTTCAAACTCGTTTCGTACCACCGTCATTTCCGGCTGGCGGTCTTCATCCCTGAGAAGAAGTCCCCGCATCCGGTCCGCCTCAATCTCTACCGCCCGGTCCAGATGATTCGCCGGAACCAATTCAAAGTAATTGGTCCTGTCCAGCCAGGTGGTGGCATTGATGACCGCTCCCAAGCTCTGGAGGACCTGCCAGATCCCGTTGCCCATTTCCCGGTTGAAATTCCTCGATCCCTTAAACATGAGGTGTTCCAGAAGGTGAGTGGCCCCGGTGTGGCCCGTAGCTTCGTTGCGGGACCCCACCCGGTAGGTAACCATAAAGGTGGCCACCGGCGCCGAGTGGTCCTCCATCAAGAGGACGGTGAGATCATTAACCCTGAGCCTGTACTCGTTTATGCCTGCGGCACTGCGGACGTGCTTGAAGCCTGGATAACGCTGTGATTTGCCTTGGACCAGAGGAACCCCGAAAGAGACTATACCCCGCTCTCGTCCTCCAGCTTAATCACCTCAAGCTCGCCGAACCCGAGGTCGCGGATCCCTTCTTCCACCGTTTTCCTGTCCCCCACCACCAGCCAGATTAGTTTATCCGGGTGTAATACCTTTCGGGCTACCGCGGAAATGTCGTCCCGGTCAAGTTCCCGGACGCGCCCCGGATAGGCCTCATAGTAGTTTTCGGGAATGCCGAATTGAACCATTTCCACGATAGCCCCCTCAACGGCGGCCAAGGTCTCAAACCGGCCGGGAAGTCTTAGGGTCTGGCTGTTCTTGGCCTTCTGGAGCTCCTCCTCTGTTGCGGGTCGGACAGCGAGGATATCCCGAACTTCCCTGTCCAGTTCCACCATGGACTCCCGGGTTTTGTCCGTCTGCAC